>NZ_KV812621.1:0-1864 GCF_001813485.1 Pseudomonas sp. HMSC067G02 | reverse complement strand
AGCGCGTTTCAGCAGGATTTTCCGGTCTCCCTTGAGAGTCCGGCTCTGGGACGGTTTCAGCTCCTTTCTGAGGCCCTTGCGCACTCTCTCTAGGGCATCGTTGGCCATGCGCACCACATGGAACTTATCGACCACGATACGGGCCTGGGGCAGCACAGCCTTGACCGCTGCCCGGTAGGGGTTCCACATGTCCATGCTGACGATCTCGACCTTCTGCCGGTCTTTCAGCTTCATCAGGTAGTTGGTCACCACGTCCTGGCGGCGGGTGGCCAGCAGGTCGAGCAGGGTTCGCTCCTCAATGTTGGTCAGAATGCAGCGGTAGCGCTTGTTCAGGTATAGCTCGTCAATGCCCAGGATGCGGGGCGTCTCGAAGCGGTGCCAGCGCCCCAGGAACTCGGCGCGGGCGTTGAAGATGTCGCGCACCGTCTTCTCGTCCAGGCCGGTCTGTGCCGCCACAAAGGTGTAGGGGTGGTTGAAGGATTCCTTCTCCACGTACTCATGCAGCCGCAGTGTCATACGGAATCCGTCCACCATCTCCGGTAGCTGGGGCCTGAATGTTGTCTTGCAGGCCCGGCAGGTGTATCGGCGGCGGACCACCCAGAGAGTGACCCGCTTGCCGTGGATGGGCAGATCACGATAGGGAACGTCACGCTTGCCGAACCGCACGAACTCACCCTGCACGCCGCACCCCTCGCAGGCTACTGGTGTAGGTGCTTCAAGCCGAAAATGTATGTCTTCATTCTGCTCATCAGAATCCACCAACTGGTACCCAGGAAGGCTTAACGAATTAATCATCTCCCGCCTTGATCAGAAAAACAGGTAGGTGGCGTAACCGGCAATCATCGCCATAGCAAAAATGACTGCTAAAAACGCCGCTAAAAGCTTCAGCGTGAACAAAGAGCGCAACAGAATGAGCTCAGTCAGGCTGGCTCCGGCACTGCCGATGATCAACGCTAGCACCGTCCCGGCACCCACGCCTTTGGCCATCAGAGCCGCTGCCAGAGGTATGACGGCTTCAGCGCGAATATACAACGGCACGCCGATGACAGCGGCAACTGGAATGGCAAAGGGATTATCTGGGCCTGCATACTGCTCCAATAAGTCAGTGGGCATGAAACCATAGATCACGCTGCCAATCGCAATACCGATGAGCAGGTAAGGCAACACATCGATAAAGTCCGACCAAGCTTCCCGCCACACACCACTGTACTTCCCTTCTTTCTTAACCGTGACAGTGGGTTGACTGTCACAGCATTCGCTAGACGTAGAGACTGTTGTCTTCCTATCAGCCCCGCAAGAAGCCGTCTTCGGAGTGGTGTCGCAGCTGTTGGTGCCGCAACTCGATGCGGTCGATGTAGCACTGCACGGGCTTGCTGATGAACTACATCCACTGCTCTCTTGTGTCGCCGTCCGGCGCACATAACGCTCGAAGCCAAGCGTGTGAAGCAGCCATCCGGCACCTACCGCGACCACCAAAGCGGCGAGCACATAGATAGCAGTAAGTGTCCATCCAAACGTGGCAACCAGCAGGCCGACGACGATAGGATTCAGCAACGGAGATGAGAAAAGAAACACCATCATCGGCCCAAAACCGGCCCGTGCCCGAATCAACCCTTTCAACATGGGGATAGTCGAGCAACTACAGAAGGGCGTTATAGCTCCTAAACCAGCAGCAAGAAAATAGCCTCGCTTCCCACTGGAAGTCAGTAACGCTTCCACCTTGGATGGTGGGATGTGACGTTGAAGAACTCCGACCAGCAAGCTAATGCCAATGAATAAAACCGATAGCTCGATAGCGAGAAAGGCGAACATGCCTAGAGCGTCTTGGAGTTGAGATGACATTCAATATTACTCCTATATTTCT
>NZ_KV812620.1:0-49908 GCF_001813485.1 Pseudomonas sp. HMSC067G02 | reverse complement strand
GCAGAAGGAACTCGCCTGGAAAGGCGAAACAAGATGCCAAGGCAAGCACGACGCCCGCTCAAGCGCTAAGCAACAGCTTCCCCCCTTAGTGCCGTGCAGGCAGCGACGGGAGCTGGGGGCCAGTCACGCATTCACGGCCCGCCAGGCAGTCCCCGTGCACCCGGTGCCGAAACGCCACCTTCGTGCCCTGAGTCATGGCCAATGCTCCACGGCAAGTCGCTACCCCTCAGTACCCATCCGCCACCGGCGCCAGGTAGAGCCCGCCCGCACCGAGGGTAATGCGCAGGTTGCGGATCTCCCCGGGGCGCAGGGTCAGGGTCTGTCCGGCGAGGATGGTCATGCCGTTCCGGCAGGCGTCGCCAGGACCGTTCGGCGCAAGACGCACGTCCACCGCGCCGGGTTGCAGGTTCAGGGCCAGGCTGGCGCCCGGTTGCAGGTTGCCGACCAGTTCGTCGTGGACGTACAGGCCGACATCGCAGGCAGTGCCGGACTCGACCCGCTCGCGGGAAACGTTCAGCACCGCATAGCCGATCGGCGCCGGGTCGGGTTGCGCCCAGCCGCCGCTGGCCGGTTGCGGGTCCGCGGCGAGCGCCGGGAGGGCGCAGGCCAGGGCAGCGGTATGGAGCAGCGGGCGAAGGATGGGGAACATGGCGGGCCTCGGCGGCGGGGGGCGTAAGGAAAAGCTTGGCCGAAGCCGGGGCCCGGGACAAGTCGGGACGGGCATCCGCGTGCCCGTCCGTCGCTGGGGTCAGGCGCCGCGTTGCGGCAGCATGGCGCGCAGTACGTCGTCCTTCTGCACGCGGTGGTGCCAGATGGCTGCGGCGGCGTGGCCGAGGATCAGCGCGAAAAGCAGGTACTGGACGGTGACGTGGGTGCCGCCGGCGAACGCCTTGAAGGCTTCCGGCAGGTCGAACGGGCCGATCTGCACCAGCCAGAACAGGTCCAGCGGACGCTTGCCGGCGAGCATGCCGGAGAGCGGCATGACGATCAGCACCGCGTACAGCAGGAAATGCCCGGCCTTGGCGGCCGCGCGCTGCCAGTCCGGGTTCCCCTCCAGGGTATCCGGGACACCCTGGACGCGGCGCAGCGCCAGGCGTGTCAGGGTCAGCAGGAGTACCGCCACGCCCAGCGACTTGTGCAGGGTGAAGACGTTGCCCTTGCCGCCGAGCAGGCCGGCGAAGAAGTCGGCGCCGTAGGGCAGGGCGATGATCAGCAGGACCGCGACGGCGCTGAGCCAGTGCAGGGCGATCTGTGACGGGGAATAGCGGCGGATGGACATGGTTCTACCTCGTGAAGAACAAGGTGAACATGTTAACCATGTGCTTTGTAGGGTTTAAGCCTCTTTACTCCGCCTTTACCCGTTCTTGACGCTTTGTCGGTTACCGGATATTTCGAGGATTGACCTTGACACCATGTCAAGGTCGAAAATCGCCCCATCGATGACCAACAGGAGGCAATACCATGCAAGTCTTCAAGGTTCAGGGCATGACCTGCGGCCACTGCGTACGGGCGATCACCCATGCGGTGCAGGCGAAGGATTCGGCGGCGGACGTCCAGGTGGATCTTGGCGCCGGCGAAGTCCGGGTCGCCAGCCGGCTCGACAGCGCCCAGGTACTCGAGGCGATCCGTGAGGAGGGCTACGGCGCCGAGCTGGCCTGACCCCAGTCGCGCACCAGGCCACGGAACATCGGCTCCAGCAGGTGTTCCGCGTCCGTATCCGGATCGAACAGGCGCGGGTCGCGCAACCAGTCGTTGAACAGGCCCAGGATCAGCGCGTGCAAGGCGCGCGAGGCGATCCTCGGGGTCATGCCCGGATGCAGCCGCACACGGCATTCGTCGCGGGCGAACAACTGCTCGCAGAGTTCGATGAACATCTGCACGAAGGCGTTGTTGCGTTCCTGCGCCTCGCGCAGTTCCTCGGTGAATTCGCAACGTTGCATCAGGATGGTCAGGATGCGGCGCTTCTTCTCCTGCGTCAGCAACGATTGCACGGCCTCCAGGCAGAGGTCGTAGAGCGAGCGCAGCGGGTCGCTGCCATCGCAGCCGGACAGGCGCTCGGTGAGTTGCTCCGGCGGCAGGCGTACCTGGTTGAGCATCTCGTTGAACAGGTGGGCCTTGTTCTGGAAGTGCCAGTAGACGGCTCCACGGGTCACCCCGGCGGCCCTGGCGATCTGTTCCAGGCTGGTATGGGACACGCCCTTTTCCAGGAACAGTTCCTCGGCGGCCAGGAGGATGGCCGTACGGGTTTTTTCAGAATCTTCCTTTGTGCGTCGCATGCTGTGCTGGGTAGTCGAATCGGTCTCGGCAACGGGGCGGGGAGTGTACCGATTTTAGCCGCGCTCGGGCGGACTCGAAGTATTTCGACACCACCTTTGTCTAATGCTGCTCATTCATGAGCCGTGGATTCCGCGGTTCCACGGTCTCCGGCCATGATCGGCGGGCGTCTTCGGTGTTATGCTGCGCGCTGCTTTTTCGGCGACTCCCCGGCTGTCCGTAGCATCTTCCCGCCAGTACCGGCCTTCAGGCCTGGAGCCGCCCGCCCTCACAGACGATTCAATGATAGGCGTCGTCGTCCCGCTTGCCGGGAGCCGCAGGGAAGTGCCTTGCCTGCCACCGACGCGCCCCGTGCCGAGCGATCCATGAACCTGCGCATCCTGCTGATACTGGGAGCCCTGAGCGCCTTCGGGCCACTGGCCATCGACTTCTACCTGCCGAGCTTCCCGACCCTGGCCAAGGCCTTCGCCACCGACGTCGAGCACGTCCAGCTGAGCCTGGCCGCCTACTTCGCCGGCCTGTCCATCGGCCAGTTGCTCTACGGCCCGGTGGCCGACCGCTATGGCCGGCGCCTGCCGCTGCTGGTGGGGGTGAGTATCTTCACCCTGGCCTCGGCCGCCTGCGCCCTGGCGCCGACCCTGGAGTGGCTGATCGCCGCGCGCTTCGTCCAGGCTCTCGGCGGCTGCGCCGGGATGGTCATCTCGCGGGCAGTGGTGCGCGACCTGTGCGATCCGATCGGCGCCGCCAAGGCGTTTTCCCAGTTGATGCTGGTGATGGGCCTGGCGCCGATCCTCGCCCCCGTGGCCGGCGGCCTGCTGCTGGACTGGCAGGGCTGGCAATCGATCTTCGTCTGCCTGACCCTGTTCGCCGCCCTGGCCGGCCTCGGCGTGGCGTTGTGGCTGCCGGAAACCATCCCGGCCGACGGCGAGCGACCGCCGCTGTCTGGCGCGCTGGGGCAGTACCGGCGGCTATTCGCCGACCGCCTGTTCCTCGCCTATGGCCTTTCCGGCGGGGTGGCGATGGCCGGGATGTTCGCCTACATCGCCGGTTCGCCCTACGTGTTCATCCAGCTCTACGGGATTCCCGCCGAGCACTATGGCTGGCTGTTCGGCAGCAATGCCGCGGGCTTCATCGTCATGGCACAGGTCAACGCGCGGCTGCTGCGCTATCGCGGGCCGGCGTTCTGGCTGCGGCGGATCATCTGGGGCTACCTGGCGTGCGGCCTGGCCCTGCTGGGCATCGCTTCGCTGCAACCGGCCACGCTGTGGCCGCTGCTGGTTCCGCTGTTCGGATGCGTGGCCAGCCTCGGCTGCATCATTCCCAACGCTTCCGCCTGCGCCATGGCCGGACAGGGACAGCACGCCGGCAGCGCCTCGGCGCTGATGGGCAGCCTGCAGTTCAGCGTGGCGGCGGGCGCTTCGGCGCTGGTCGGCGTACTCCACGACGGCACGGCGATCCCCATGACTCTGGTGATCGCCGTCTGCGGCGCGGTCGCGACCCTGCTCGCCTGGCAGACCGGGCGCCTGGAGCGCCAGGCCGCCTGAGCGCGGATCAGGCCGTTCGCTGCTTCAGTTCGGGCAGCACATGGGGCGCGCGCAGGCGCGCCTCGAGGCGGTCGACGAAACGCCGGGCCTCGCTTTCGCTACGGAAGTTGACGGCCTGCTGGTCGAGGCAGACCTGCCAGCATTGGCCTTTCGGGGTTTGCGACGGGCGGACGAGGATGTTCATGGCGATTCATCCATCGGGGCTGGAAAGGGAGCTTCAGTCTAGTCCTGTCGGCCCGGAAAACACTGACCGGGATCAGTTTGCCGACAACTGGTCGCCGCTTCGTTTACAGCCCCGCCGCAGAGCGCTTCAGGCTCCTCCCTCGCCCTGCCTTACCCGCTGCCGGTAGGCGCTCGGCGACAAACCCATGACCTTGCTGAACAGGCGCGAGAAGTAGTAGCTGTCGTCGTAGCCGACCGCCTGGCCGACCCGGGCCACGCTCTGGTCGCTGCTGTCCAGCAACTGGCAGGCGTACTCGATCTTCAGGTGCAGGAAGTGCTGGATAGGCGTACGGCCGGTGATCGCCTTGTAGCGACTGACGAAATGGAACTTCGACAGGTTGCAGAAGGCCGCCAGGCGTTCCAGTTCGAGGCGCGCATGCAGGTGTTCGCGCATGTAGGCGTGCAGCCCGTCGAGGTCCAGGCTGCCCTCGCGCAGCGGGCGCAGCAGCGGTAGCTGGCAGAGCAGGCTGCGCAGGCGGCTGGCGGCGAGCAGGAAGTGCTGGAAGCGGTAGCCGCTGTGGCGCACCTCCAGCAGTTGCTCGAAGCCGCCGAGCAGGGCGTGTTGCAGGCCCCAATGGCGCAGCGGGGTGTCGCGGTAGCCGGCGCTGTGTTGCAGCCAGGTGGCGCTGTCGCCGCGCAGGTGGGTCCAAAAGATGGTCCAGGGTTGGCGGTCGTCGGCGGCGTAGTCGTGGGCCATGCCCGGCGGCAGCCAGAGCAGGTCGCCGCTGCCGACCCGGTATTCGCGCCAGGCCTCGCCCTCGCGCACGCGCAACAGGCCCTGGCCTTCGCTGCAATAGATCAGCAGGTGCTCGTCATGGCGCTCGCGGCTCATGCGGTGGTCGCGGGCGCGCCGGTAGTGGCCCAGGGAGGTGGGGTAGAGGTCGCGGCTGAGCGGGTGGACCGCCAGTTTCTCCAGCAGCGCCGCCGGGATCGGCAAGCGCAGGCTGTCGGCCGGCAGGGGCCAGTCGGAGGTGTGCGACATGTCGGTAGCCGGCTCCGCAATATAGTCCATGAACAACACAATTTAGTCGATCTCGCGACCTTCCGCCCAGTGATAGCTTCTTGGCCAAAGCGAGGTCCGAATCGACCTCGTACCAGTCCGCCACAACAATAAAAGCCGGCCTGGCCGGTGCAGGAGGGTTCATGTCAGTCCCAGTCCGCCACCTCATCGCGGGAGCCTTCGTCGAAGGTCTCGGCGCCCAGCGCATCCCGGTCAGCAATCCCCTCGACAACAGCACCCTGGCGGAGATCGCCTGCGCCAGCGCGGAGCAGATCGAGCAGGCGGTGGCCAGTGCCCGCGAAACCTTCGCCAGTTGGAAGGAAACCCCGGTTTCCGAGCGCGCGCGGGTGATGCTGCGTTACCAGGCGTTGCTCAAGGAACACCACGACGAACTGGCGAAGATCGTCTCCAGCGAGCTGGGCAAGACTTTCGAGGACGCCAAGGGCGACGTCTGGCGCGGTATCGAGGTGGTCGAGCACGCCTGCAACGTGCCCTCGCTGCTGATGGGCGAGACGGTGGAGAACGTCGCCCGCAACATCGACACCTACAGCATCACCCAGCCTCTGGGCGTGTGCGTTGGCATCACCCCGTTCAACTTCCCGGCGATGATCCCGCTGTGGATGTTCCCGCTGGCCATCGCCTGCGGCAACGCCTTCATCCTCAAGCCTTCCGAGCAGGTGCCGCTGACCAGCGTGCGGCTCGCCGAGCTGTTCCTCGAGGCCGGTGCGCCGAAGGGCGTGCTGCAGGTGGTGCATGGCGGCAAGGAACAGGTCGACCAGTTGCTCAAGCACCCGCAGGTGAAGGCGGTGTCCTTCGTCGGCTCGGTCGCCGTCGGCCAGTACGTCTACCACACCGGCACCGCGCACAATAAGCGCGTGCAGAGCTTCGCCGGGGCGAAGAACCACATGGTGATCATGCCCGACGCGGACAAGGCACAGGTCATCAGCAACCTGGTCGGTGCCTCGGTGGGCGCGGCCGGGCAGCGCTGCATGGCGATCTCGGTGGCGGTGCTGGTGGGGGCCGCCCGCGAGTGGATTCCGGAAATCCGCGACGCGCTGGCCAAGGTCCGCCCCGGCCCATGGGACGACAGCGGCGCCAGCTACGGCCCGGTGATCAACCCGCAGGCCAAGGCGCGCATCGAGCGCCTGATCGGCCAGGGCGTGGAGGAGGGCGCGCAACTGCTGCTGGATGGCCGCGGCTACAAGGTCGAGGGATACCCGGACGGCAACTGGGTCGGCCCGACGCTGTTCGCCGGGGTGCGCCCGGACATGGCGATCTACCGCGAAGAGGTGTTCGGCCCGGTGCTCTGCCTGGCCGAGGTCGACAGCCTGGAGCAGGCGATCCGCCTGATCAACGAAAGCCCCTACGGCAACGGCACCTCGATCTTCACCAGCTCCGGCGCCGCGGCGCGGACCTTCCAGCACCACATCGAGGTCGGCCAGGTCGGCATCAACATCCCGATTCCGGTACCGCTGCCGTTCTTCTCCTTCACCGGTTGGAAGGGCTCGTTCTACGGCGACCTGCACGCCTACGGCAAGCAGGGCGTGCGCTTCTACACCGAGACCAAGACCGTGACCGCGCGCTGGTTCGACAGCGATAGCGTGGCCGGGACCAACTTCTCGATCCAGATGCGCTGAAAGGGAGACGGACCGATGACCGACATCGCATTCCTCGGCCTGGGCAACATGGGTGGGCCGATGGCCGCCAACCTGCTCAAGGCCGGCCACCGGGTGAATGTCTTCGACTTGCAGCCCAAGGCCGTGCTGAGCCTGGTCGAGCAGGGCGCGCAGGGCGCCGATAGCGCCTTGCAGTGCTGCGAAGGCGCCGAAGTGGTGATCAGCATGCTGCCGGCCGGGCAGCACGTGGAAAGCCTGTATCTCGGCGACGACGGCCTGCTCGCGCGGGTCGCCGGCAAGCCCCTGCTGATCGACTGCTCGACCATCGCCCCGGAGACCGCGCGCAAGGTCGCCGAGGCCGCCGCGGCGAAGGGCCTGACCCTGCTCGACGCGCCGGTTTCCGGCGGCGTCGGCGGCGCCCGCGCCGGCACCCTGAGCTTCATCGTCGGCGGCCCCGCCGAAGGCTTCGCGCGGGCCCGGCCGATCCTCGAGAACATGGGCCGGAACATCTTCCACGCCGGCGATCACGGCGCCGGCCAGGTGGCGAAGATCTGCAACAACATGCTCCTCGGCATCCTCATGGCCGGCACCGCCGAGGCCCTGGCGCTGGGGGTGAAGAACGGCCTCGATCCGGCGGTGCTGTCCGAGGTGATGAAGCAGAGTTCCGGCGGCAACTGGGCGCTGAACCTCTACAACCCCTGGCCCGGGGTGATGCCGCAGGCGCCGGCGAGCAACGGCTATGCCGGCGGTTTCCAGGTGCGCCTGATGAACAAGGACCTCGGCCTGGCGCTGGCCAACGCCCAGGCGGTGCAGGCCTCGACGCCACTCGGCGCGCTGGCGCGCAACCTGTTCAGCCTGCATGCCCAGGCCGATGCCGAGCACGAGGGGCTGGACTTCTCCAGCATCCAGAAGCTCTACCGCGGCAAGGACTGACCCCTACGACCAAAGGTTGATGGCGGGTGCCCGGCGCCCGCCCATACTCCAAGGCTCACTCACTGCTTCATCCCTAATAAGAACAATCAGAGGGCTGGAACATGACGTACCTGCAGCAGCACGCCCGCTCGATCGCCGAGCCGGCCGCGTTCTGGGCCGAACAGGCCCGTTCCCTGGCCTGGTACCAGGCGCCCGCGAACATCCTCGAAAGCCTGCCCGACGGCACCCATCGCTGGTTCGCCGATGGCCGTCTGAACAGCGCCTACCTGGCCCTCGACCGGCAGATCGAGGAGGGGCGCGGCGAACAGACCGCACTGATCTACGACTCGCCGGTGACCGGCACCCAGGACCGCTACAGCTACCTGCGGCTGCGCGACGAAGTGGCGCGCCTGGCCGGCGCCCTGCGGGCCCTCGGGGTCGGCAAGGGCGACCGGGTGATCATCTACATGCCGATGGTGCCGCAGGCGGCCATGGCGATGCTCGCCTGCGCGCGCCTGGGCGCGGTGCATTCGGTGGTGTTCGGTGGCTTCGCTCCCTACGAACTGGCCCTGCGCATCGACGACGCCACGCCGAAGCTGGTGCTCACCGCTTCCTGCGGGCTGGAGTTCGACCGGGTGATCGAATACAAGCCGCTGGTGGACAAGGCCCTCGAACTGGCGATCCACCAGCCTGCCCACGTCATGGTCTGGCAACGCCCGCAGGCGCCCGCGCGCCTGCACCCGGGCCGCGACCTGGACTGGCAGGACTGCCTCGCCGCCGCCGAGCCGGCCGATCCGCTGCCGGTGGCCAGCGGCGATCCGCTGTACATCATGTACACCTCGGGCACCACCGGTAAGCCCAAGGGTATCGTCCGCGACAACGGTGGCCACGCGGTGGCGGTGCGCTACGCGGTCCGCACTATCTACGGCATGCAGGCCGGCGACGTCTGGTGGGGGATCTCCGACGTCGGCTGGGTGGTCGGCCACTCGCTGATCGTCTACGGCCCGCTGATGTGCGGCTGTACCACGGTGTTCTACGAAGGCAAGCCGGTGCGCACGCCGGACGCCGGCGCCTACTGGCGGGTGATCGAAGAGCACAGAGTGAACAGCCTGTTCTGCGCGCCGACGGCGATCCGTGCGATCCGCAAGGAAGACCCGCATGGCGAACGGGTGAAGCGCTACGACCTAAGTTCGCTGCGCCACCTGTTTCTGGCCGGCGAGAAGCTCGACAGCAGCACCCAGCACTGGCTGGAGGAGCACACCGGGCGGCCGGTCCACGACCACTGGTGGCAGACCGAGACCGGCTGGCCGGTGACCGCGCCCTGCATCGGGATCGCCGGCCACGACCTGCGGGCCGGTTCGACCAACCGCGCGGTGCCCGGCTACCACGTGCAGGTGCTGGACGACGAAGGCCGGCCGCTGGGAGCGAACCGCCAGGGCGCGATCGTCATCGCCCTGCCGTTGCCGCCGGGCTGCGCGCAGACCCTCTGGGGCGACCACCCGCGCTACCTGCAGGCCTACCTGGGCAACTATCCCGGCTACTACCACACCGGCGACGGCGGTTATCTCGACGAGGACGGCTTCGTCTACATCATGGGGCGCACCGACGACGTGATAAACGTTTCCGGGCATCGCCTCTCCACCGGCGAGATGGAGGAACGCGTGGCGCAGCACCAGGCGGTTGCCGAGTGCGCGGTGATCGGCGTGCGGGACGAACTCAAGGGCCACGTGCCGCTGGGCCTGGTGGTGCTCAAGGACGATGCCGGGATCGCCGCCGAGCAACTGCAGCGCGAGCTGGTGGCGCTGGTCCGCGAACAGATCGGCGCGCTGGCCTGCTTCCAGCGGGTGGTGGTGGTCAAGCGGCTGCCGAAGACCCGCTCCGGGAAGATCCTCCGCGCGGTGCTGCGCAAGATCGCCGATGGCGAGGATTACGCGGCGCCATCGACCATCGACGACCCGACGATCCTTGGCGAGATCGAGGCTGCGCTGAGGGTGCGCAAGGCGGGATAGCAAAGGCCAGGGGCACGGCGGTAGGGTGGAAAACGCCGCGCCCCGTGGTCCTGCCGTTCAGAACCCTTCGAGAACGATCTTGCCCTTGGCCCGGCCGCTCTCCAGCAGCGCGTGGGCGCGGCGCAGGTTGGCCGCGTCGATGCGGCCGAAATGCTCGCCGACGGTGGTCTTCAGCACGCCTTCGTCGATCAGCCCGGCGACCCGCTCCAGCAGCCGGTGCTGCTCGATCATGTCGTCGGTCTGGAACATCGAGCGGGTGTACATGAACTCCCAGTGCAGCGACAGGCTCTTCTGCTTCAGCTTGCCGATGTCCAGCGACGCCGGGTCGTCGATCAGCGCCAGGCGGCCTTGCGGGCGCAGCGCGGCGACGATCTGTTCGAGGTGCTGGTCGGTGTGGGTCAGGCTGGCGACGTGGCTGACCTCGGCGACACCGATCCGCTTCAGCTCTTCGGCCAGCGGCTTGCCGTGGTCGATCACATGGTGCGCGCCGAGGTCGCGGACCCAGGCCTGGGTCTCTGCGCGCGAAGCGGTGCCGATCACGTTCAGGCCGGTCAGTTGCCGGGCCAGTTGGACCAGGATCGAACCGACCCCGCCGGCGGCGCCGACCACCAGCAGGCTCTGGCCCTGGTCGGCCTTGCCTTCGGCGATCTGCAAGCGCTCGAAGAGCAGTTCCCAGGCGGTGATGGTGGTCAGCGGCAGGGCCGCGGCCTGGGCGAAGTCGAGGCTTTTCGGCAGGTGCCCGGCAATGCGCTCGTCGACCCGATGCAGCTCGCTGTTGCTGCCGGGGCGGGTGATGTCCCCGGCGTACCAGACCCGGTCGCCAGGACGGAACAGGCTGACCTCGCTGCCGACCGCGCGCACCACGCCCGCCGCGTCCCAGCCCAGCACCTTGGCCTGGCCGGCTTCCGGCTGGGCGCGCTGGCGGACCTTGGTATCCACCGGGTTGACCGAGATGGCGCGGACCTCCACCAGCAGGTCGCGCGTGCCCGGCGTGGGCTCGGGTAGTTCGAGGTCGAGCAGGGCATCGGGATGGTCGATGGGCAGGGACTGGTAGTAACCGACAGCTTTCATGGGGGCTCCGGGAAACGGGCCTCAGGCGAGGCGATAGAGTTGGTCGATCTTCACGTTCTGCAGCAGGGCTTCGTTGCCGCGGCTGAAGCGCAGGAAGTGCTCGGTGTTCTGGTGCCGCTCCAGGGCGGCGTCGTCGCGCCACTGCTCGATCATGTAGAACAGGTGGGAGTCGTGGCGGTCCTGATGCAGGTCGTACTGCAGGCAGCCGGCCTCGGCGCGCGACGGGGCGACCAGGGCGCGCAATTCGCGCTCCAGGGCCTCGGCGTGGCCGGGGGCGGCGGCGATGGTGGCGATCAGGGTGAGGGGTGTGCTCATGGTGGAGTCCTTCGATGAGGTGGAGTCAGGATGGGCTATTTCAAATCGCTGAAAAACAGGCTATCAGGGAAGACTCTTTCAAAGGAATCTTGAAAATGCTGCGTTACGACGACCTCCAGGTGTTCGTCCACACCAGCGACAGCGGCTCGTTGTCCGCCGCCGCGCGCCAGTTGGAGATTTCCCCGGCGGTGGCCAGCGCGGCGCTGAAGCGCCTGGAAAGCGAGCTGGAGGTACGCCTGTTCGCCCGCTCCACCCGCAGCCTGCGCCTGACTCCCGAGGGCGACGCGTTCCTCCTGCATGCCCGCGCCTCGTTGCGCAGCCTGGAGGAGGGGCGCCGGTTGCTGCAGGGCGGCAAGGACCAGATCGCCGGGGTACTGCAGCTTTCCGCGCCCTCCGACTTCGGCCGCAATCTGCTGCTGCCCTGGCTCGACGAGTTCCAGGCGCGCTATCCGCAACTGAGCCTGCGCCTGCTGCTCGGCGACCGGGTGACCGATCTCTACCGGCAACCGGTGGACGTGGCGATCCGCTACGGCGCACCGGCCGACTCCAGCCTGGTCGCCCTGCCGCTGGCGCCGGACAACCGGCGAGTGCTCTGCGCCGCGCCGGGCTACCTGGCGGAGCGCGGCGAGCCGCGCCAGCCGGACGACCTGCGCGAGCACAATTGCCTGCTCTACCAACTCGGCGGCCGGGTACACGACCGCTGGGCGTTCCAGCGGGGCCGCCGCAGCCTGACCCTGACGGTCGCCGGCGACCGTGTCTGCGACGACGCCGACGTGGTGCGGCGCTGGGCCCTGGCCGGCAAGGGGCTGGTCTACAAGTCCTGGCTGGACGTGGCCGAGGACGTGCGCGCCGGGCGCCTGCGCCTGCTGCTGCCGGAGTGGCAGGGCGAGGCGACGCCGATGAACCTCTTGTGTACCCACCGCGCTCAGTTGACCCGTCCGGTGACCCTCTTGCGCGCGTTCGTGCGCGAGCGTTGCGACGCATTGCTGGCGGAGGCTCCATGGACGAGGAACTGAACCGGGCGGCGAGCCTGGCCATCGAGCTGGCGGACGTGGACAGCGCCGCGCGCTTGCACGAACGCCTGCGCGAGGCCCTGGCGTTGCCGCCGTGGTACGGATGCAACTGGGATGCCTTCTGGGACGCCATCAGCGGCCTGGTGCCGATGCCCCGGCGATTGCGTCTGCAAGGCTGGAGCGACTTCGCCCGGCGCCTGCCGGAGGAAGCGGCGCAGCTTTCGGCCTGCCTGGAGGCGTTGCGCGAGACGTACCCGCAACTGGCGCCGGAAGTCCTGCGCGACGCTTGATCAGTCCCAGCCGAACAGCTCGGCGGCGTTGCGGCTGCTGCTCGCCGCCAGTTCCTCGGCGTCGACCCCGCGCAGCTCGGCGAGGGCGCGGCAGATGTCCGGCAGGTGCTCCGGACTGTTGCGCTGGCCGGGATGCATCGATGGCGCCATGTCCGGCGCATCGGTTTCCAGCACGATGGCCTCGGCCGGCAGCTCCGCCGCCACCTTGCGCAGGCGGTTGGCCTGCGGCCAGGTCGGCGCGCCGCCGAGGCCGAGGCGGAAGCCGAGCTTGAGGTACTCGCGGGCTTCCTCGCGGCTGCCGGCGAAGGCATGGATGATGCCGCGGCGCTCCAGGCGGATGCGCTTGAGGGTGGCGATGGTCGCCGCGTGGGCGCGGCGCACGTGGATCAGCGCCGGCAGGCGGAATTCCGCGGCCAGCCGCAGTTGGGCCTCGAACAGCGCCTGCTGGGCGTCGCGGTCGAGGTGTTCCAGGTAATAGTCCAGGCCGATCTCGCCGACCGCGCAGAGCTTCGTCTCGCCGCGCAGGCGTTGCAGCCACTGGCGCAGGTCGTCCAGGTGCTGCGGGCGGTGCCGCGCCAGGTAGACGGGGTGCAGGCCGAGCGCCGCGTACAGGCCATCCTCGGCCTGCG
Source organism: Pseudomonas sp. HMSC067G02 (assembly GCF_001813485.1). Classification (NCBI taxonomy): domain Bacteria; kingdom Pseudomonadati; phylum Pseudomonadota; class Gammaproteobacteria; order Pseudomonadales; family Pseudomonadaceae; genus Pseudomonas; species Pseudomonas sp. HMSC067G02. The sequence goes on along the minus strand of NZ_KV812620.1, from coordinate 37,013 downwards.
CCAGGTCCCAGACCCGTTGCCAGTTCTCGCGGTAGACGCCGAGCACCACCTGGCGCTCGACCCCCAGCGCGCGGCTGCGTTGCAGCAGCGCGGCGCGGTCGGCGTCGAAGTCCGGGAAGTCGAGGTGGTTGTGGGTGTCGACCAGGCGCATGGCGGCCGGCTCAGTCGCGCAGCTTGAGTTGCCGGGGGACGGCGTGCAGGCCCGGCCGGTAGTCGTTCTCCTCGACCGCGCGGAGCGCCAGTTCGAGGGCGTTGGCGGCGATCAGCGCGTGCTGCTGGTAGATCGAGTTGACCTTCAGCGGCACGAAGTCGAGCAACTGGGTGTCGCCGAAGGTCGCCACCCGCAAGCCTTCGGGCCAACCGTCGGCGCGCGCCTGGAACACATCGAAGACGCCTTCGAGGAGTACATAGGCAGTGGTCACCAGGGCGTCGGGCAGGTAGCCCAGGCGCTCGAGCAATTGCTCCATCAGGCGGCGTCCGCACTCGCGGCTGAACACCTCGGCATGCTCGACGATGACCTCGCCGCGGAAGTCTTTCAGCGCCTGGCGGAAGCCGGCGGCGCGGTCGTGGCTGATGATCAGGTCCGCCCGCGCGCCGAGCAGGGCGATATGGCGCGGCGCCGGTTGCAACAGGGTTTCGGTGAGGCGGCGCGCGGCGTCCTGGTCGTCGCTGATCACCGAGGCGAAGCGCTGCGGGTCGAGCTGGCGGTCGATGGCCACCACCGGCAGGCCTTCGGCGACCAGCCGGGCATGGGTATCATCCCCGGCCGGCAGGCAACTGGCGACGATCAGCGCGTCGCAGCGGCGCGCGCGGAACAGGTTGACCACCTGGCGCTCGGTCTCCGGCTCGTCGTCGGAGCAGGCGATCAGCAACTGGTAGCCGCGTGCCCGGGCGCCTTGTTCGAGTTGCTTGGCGAGGCGGGCGTAGCTGGGGTTTTCCAGGTCCGGGAGGATGAAGCCGAGGGTGCGGGTCTGCCCGCGGCGCAGGCCGGCGGCCTGCTGGTCCGGCTGGTAGCCGTGTTCCTCGACCACGGCAAGCACGCGCTCGACGGTGGCGGCGCTGATGCGCCGCTGGGCGGCCTTGCCATTGATGACGTAGCTGGCGGTGGTCACCGAGACCCCGGCCAGGCGGGCGATATCACTGAGTTTCAAACCGATCTCTACTGGAGGCGACGACAAGTTGGGCTTCAAGGATCAATCATTATCGGGTAACGTGCCAATTTAATTAAGTGAATCGATTCAGCAAAAGATTCCGGCGAAGCCGGCGCCCCCTGCCCCAGGCTGCCTCGCGCAGCCCGAACGCGGCGCCGCCTACGCTATGGCAGGTCAATGACAACAAGCGGATCACCGCCCCAGGCTGTACGGAAGGCTCCCGCGAGCCGCTTTCCGCTACCGCCGGCACATCCCGCGCCCGCGCCTCGGCGCGGCGGGACGATCCGGACGTGAGACGGGGAGCCGTTCGCTCCTGAGGAGGTTTCCATGCTCGAACTCGATACCCGGCAGATCCGCATGGGCCAGCGCGCCGCGGACAAGGCCGAAGCCCTGCGCCTGCTCGGCGCGGCGCTGGTCGCCGACGGCCTGGCCGCGCCCGGCTATGCCGAGGGCCTGAAGGCGCGCGAGGCACAAGGCTCCACCTACCTCGGCCAGGGCATCGCCATACCCCATGGGACCCCGGATACCCGCGAGCTGGTCTTCAGCACCGGTGTGCGCCTGCTGCAATTCCCCGAGGGAGTGGACTGGGGCGATGGCCAGCAGGTCTACCTGGCCATCGGCATCGCGGCGAAGTCCGACGAACACCTGCAGCTCCTGCAATTGCTCACCCGCGCCCTCGGCGAGGCCGACCTGGGACCGGCGCTGAGCGCGGCCGCCAGCGCCGAGGAAGTCCTCGGCCTGTTGCAGGGCGCGCCGCAGGAACTGGCGCTGGACGCACAACTGGTCGGCCTCGGCCAGAACGCCGAGGAGCTCGACGAACTGGCCTGGCTCGGCGCGCGCCTGTTGAAGAAGGCCGGCTGCGTGGAGAACGGCTTCGCCGCCGTGCTCCAGCAGACCGAACCGTTGCCGCTGGGCGACGGGCTGTGCTGGTTGCACAGCGAACAATTGGTGAAGCGCCCCGGGCTGGCCTTCGTCACTCCGGCGCAACCGTTGCAGCACCAGGGGCAACCGGTCACCGGGCTGTTCTGCCTGGCCAGCCTGGGCGAAGCGCACCAGGCGCTGCTCGAACGCCTGTGCGACCTGTTGCTGGAAGGGCGTGGCGCCGAGCTGGTGCGCGCCACCAGCAGCCGCAGCGTACTCGCGGCGCTCGGTGGCGAGCTGCCGCCGGACTGGCCCAGCGCGCGAGCGGTCCTGGCCAACCCGCATGGCCTGCATGCCCGCCCGGCGCAGGCGCTGGCGCAGCTGGCCAAGGGCTTCGCCGGCGAGATCCGGGTACGCCTGGCCGACAGCGAGGCGGCCCCCGTCTCGGCGAAGAGCCTGAGCAAGCTGCTCGCCCTCGGCGCGCGACGCGGCCAGACGCTGGAGTTCAGCGCCGAGCCGGCGATCGCCGAGGACGCGCTGCCAGCCTTGCTGGCCGCGGTGCGCGAGGGGCTCGGCGAGGAGGTCGAAGCGCTGGCGGAGGAGGCCTTGCCCGATGCCGTCGGCGAGGCGGAAGAGGATGCCCGGCCGGCGCCGCTGCGCGCCGGCGAGCGCCTGCAGGCGATCGCCGCGTCGCCGGGCATCGCCAGTGGTCCGGCGCATGTCCAGGTGGCGCAGCGCTTCGAGTTCCAGCCGCGTGGCGAGTCGCCGGCCCATGAACGCGAGCGCCTGCTGCGGGCCAAGCGGGCGGTGGACGAGGAGATCGTCGGCCTGGTCGAACGCAGCACGGTGAAGGCGATCCGCGAGATTTTCGTCACCCACCGGGAGATGCTCGACGATCCGGAACTGGCCGAGCAGGTGCAACTGCGCCTGAATCGCGGCGAAAGCGCCGAAGCGGCCTGGAGTCGGGTAGTGGAAGACAGCGCGGCGCAGCAGGAGGCGCTGCACGACACCTTGCTCGCCGAGCGCGCCGCCGACCTCCGCGACCTCGGCCGGCGGGTGCTGGCCAGGCTCTGCGGGGTGGAGGCGCCGCGCGAGCCGGAGCAGCCGTACATCCTGGTGATGGACGAGGTCGGCCCCTCCGATGTCGCCCGCCTCGACGCCCAGCGGGTCGCCGGCATCCTCACGGCGCGCGGCGGCGCCACTTCGCACAGCGCGATCATCGCCCGCGCCCTCGGCATTCCGGCATTGGTCGGCGCCGGCGCGGCGGTGCTCGGCCTGGAGCCGGGCACGGTACTGCTGCTGGATGGCGAACACGGCTGGCTGCAGGTGGCGCCGAGCACCGAACAGTTGCAGCAGGCCGCCGCCGAGCGCGACGCCCGCCAGCAGCGCCAGGCCCGCGCCGACGCGCAGCGTCTGGAGCCTGCGCGGACCCGCGACGGCCACGCGGTGGAAGTCTGCGCCAACCTTGGCGACACCGCCGGCGCCGCGCGCGCGGTGGAGCTGGGCGCCGAGGGCGTTGGCCTGCTGCGCACCGAGTTCGTCTTCATGAACAACGCCCGCGCGCCGGACCTGGCGACCCAGGAAGCGGAATACCGTCGGGTGCTCGACGCCCTCGACGGACGTCCGCTGGTGGCGCGGACCCTGGATGTCGGCGGGGACAAGCCGCTGCCGTACTGGCCGATTCCCCACGAAGAGAATCCCTATCTGGGCCTGCGCGGTATCCGCCTGACCCTGCAGCGACCGCAGATCCTCGAGACCCAGTTGCGCGCGCTGTTCCGCGCCGCCGGGGAGCGGCCGCTGCGGGTGATGTTCCCGATGGTCGGCAGCCTCGACGAATGGCGCCAGGCGCGTGACCTGGCGCTGCGCCTGCGCGAGGAAATCCCGCTGGCCGACCTGCAACTGGGGATCATGGTCGAGGTGCCCTCGGCGGCGTTGCTCGCGCCGGTGCTGGCCCGCGAGGTGGATTTCTTCAGCGTCGGCACCAACGACCTGACCCAGTACACCCTGGCTATCGATCGCGGCCACCCGAGTCTTTCGGCCCAGGCCGACGGCCTGCATCCGGCGGTGCTGCAACTGATCGACATGACCGTCCGCGCCGCCCATGCCGAGGGCAAGTGGGTCGGCGTCTGCGGCGAACTGGCGGCCGACCCGCTGGCGTTGCCGCTGCTGGTCGGCCTGGGAGTGGACGAGCTGAGCGTCTCGGCGCGCAGCATCGCCCTGGTCAAGGCCGGCGTGCGCGAACTGCAGCTGGTCGCTGCGCGCGGCCTGGCCCGCAAAGCCCTGGGCCTGGCGAGCGCCGCCGAGGTCCGGGCCCTGGTGGAAGCGGAGGTGCAGTAATGGCGCGGATCCTGACGATTACCCTGAATCCGGCGCTGGACCTCACCGTGCGCCTGCGCCAGCTGGAACTGGGGGCGGTTAACCGCAGCGAGGCGGTGCTGACCCAGGCCGCCGGCAAGGGCCTGAACGTCGCCCAGGTGCTTGCCGACCTCGGCCATCGGTTGACGGTCAGCGGCTTCCTCGGCGAAGACAACCAGCCGCCGTTCACCGCCATGTTCCAGCGTCGTGGCTTCGCCGATGCGTTCGTCCGGGTGCCTGGCGAAACCCGCAGCAACATCAAGCTGGCCGAGCGCGGCGGGCGCGTCAGCGACCTCAACGGGCCGGGCCCGGAGGCCGACGAGCGAGCCCAGGCGGCGTTGCTCGAACGCCTCGACCGGCTTGCCGGAGAGCACGAGCTGGCGGTGGTCGCCGGCAGCCTGCCGCGCGGGGTCGAGCCGGAGTGGCTGGGCGAACTGCTGCGGCGCTTGCGGCGCCTCGGCCTGAAGGTCGCCTTCGACAGCAGCGGCGCGGCCCTGCGCGAAGGTGTGAAGGCTGCGCCGTGGATGATCAAGCCGAACGTCGAGGAACTGGCCGACCTCTGCTCGGCGCCGATGGACGACCTGGCCGCACAGCGCCAGGCGGCCGAACGCCTGCGCCATGACGGGGTAGGCCAGGTGGTGATTTCCCAGGGCGCTGCGGGGGTCAACTGGTTCGCCGCCGAGGGTGCCTGGCAGGCGCGGCCGCCAGCGGTGGAAGTGGCCAGCACGGTGGGCGCCGGCGATTCCCTGCTGGCCGGCATGCTGCACGGCCTGGCCAGCGGCTGGCCGGCCGAGCGGGTGCTGCGTCAGGCCACCGCCATCGCCAGCCTGGCGGTGACCCAGTTCGAGTTCGGCATCGGCGATCCGCAGCGCCTGGCGCGGATCGAAGCGGGCGTCGTGGTGCAGCCATTGGTCGAGGAGGCCTGAGATGAAACTAGCGATCGTCACCGCCTGCCCTGGCGGACAGGTCACCAGCGTGCTCGCCGCGCGCCTGCTGCGGGGCGCCGCCGAGCGCCTGGGCTGGGAAACCTGCGTCGAGGCGAATGCCGGGTCGAGGCCCGAGGGCGAACTGAGCGCCGAACAGATCGCCGAAGCCGACTGGGTCCTGCTGGTCGGCGTCGAGCCGCTGGCGGCGGCGCGTTTCGTCGGCAAGCCGGTGTATCGCGCGCGTCCCGCCGAGGCGCTGGCCGATCCGCGCGCCTTCCTCCAGCGGGCCGCCGCCCTGGCGAGCGTGGAGGTCGCCGGGGACGAGGCCGGCCTGGTTGCGCCGGAGGCCGGAGCGGCACCGCGGATCGTCGCGGTGACCGCCTGTCCGACCGGCGTGGCGCACACCTTCATGGCCGCCGAGGCGTTGCAGCTCGCGGCGGGGCAACTGGGCTTCGCGTTGCAGGTCGAGACCCAGGGCTCGGTCGGCGCGCGCAACCCGCTCGACCCGGCGGACATCGCCGCCGCCGACGTGGTCCTGCTGGCCGCCGACATCGACGTGGACACGGCCCGTTTCGCCGGCAAGAAGATCTACCGTTGCGGCACCGGCGTGGCCCTCAAGCAGGCCCGCGCGACGCTCGAGCGGGCGCTGGCGGAAGGGCAGGTCGAGAGCGCGGGCGCAGCCAGCGCGGTGGTCGCCAGGGACGAGAAGCGCGGGGTGTACAAGCACCTGCTGACCGGGGTGTCGTTCATGTTGCCGATGGTGGTCGCGGGCGGCCTGCTGATCGCCCTGTCGCTGGCCTTCGGCATCGATGCCTACAAGCAGCCGGGCAGCCTGGCGGCGGTGCTGAGGACGGTCGGCGACACGGCTTTCGTCCTGATGGTGCCGATGCTCGCCGGCTACATCGCCTATTCCATCGCCGACCGCCCGGGCCTGGCGCCGGGCATGCTCGGCGGCCTGCTCGCCGGGACCCTCGGCGCCGGGTTCATCGGCGGGATAGTCGCCGGCTTCATCGCCGGCTATGCGGCGCGGGCCATCAGCCACGGGCTGAGGCTGCCGGCGAGCCTGGAAGCGCTGAAGCCGATCCTGGTCATCCCGTTGCTGGCCAGCCTGGTCACCGGCCTGCTGATGCTCTACGTGGTCGGCAAGCCGGTGGCCGGGATGCTCGCGGCCCTGACCGGGTTCCTCGACGGCATGGGCACCTCCAATGCCATCCTCCTCGGCCTGCTGCTCGGCGGGATGATGTGCGTCGACCTCGGCGGACCGGTCAACAAGGCCGCCTACGCCTTTTCCGTCGGCCTGCTCTCGTCGCACAGCTACGCGCCGATGGCGGCGGTGATGGCGGCGGGCATGGTGCCGCCGATCGGCATGGGCCTGGCGACCCTGCTGGCGCGGCGCAAGTTCGCCGAGAGCGAGCGGCAGGCCGGCAAGGCCGCCTCGGTGCTGGGGCTGTGCTTCATCTCCGAAGGCGCGATCCCGTTCGCCGCCAAGGACCCGTTGCGGGTGATCCCGGCGAGCATCGCCGGCGGCGCGCTGACCGGCGCTCTGTCGATGTACTTCGGCTGCAAGTTGCAGGCGCCTCACGGCGGGTTGTTCGTGATGCTGGTGCCCAACGCGATCAACCACGCCCTGGCGTACCTGCTGGCGATCGTCGCCGGCAGCCTGCTTACCGGGCTGCTCTACGCCGTGCTCAAGCGCGGCGCCGAGCCGGGACTGGCGTTGGGGACCTCGTCCTCGCGGGAGCCGGCGGCTGGCGGATAGCCGCGAGGCGGCCATGCGCCCTACGCCACCTGAGCGACGTGGCAGGGGTAGGGCGAATAACGCCGCAGGCGTTATCCGCCGATACTCCGGCGAACCAGCGGATAACCGCAGCGGTTATTCGCCCCAGCGGTCGATCCGACCTGGGGCGGCCTCAGGCCTGGCGCAACAGGCGCACGCCATCTTCCTGTGCGAGGCTGGCCTCGTTGATCGGCAACGAGCAGGACTGCCCGCGTCCCATCGGGTAGTAGTGGAAGCCGTGGCGGGCCATGCGCTCGGGGTCGTAGAGGTTGCGCCCGTCGAAGATCACCGGGGCCTTCAGGCGCTCCTTGAGCAGCTCGAAATCCGGTGCCTTGAATTGCTGCCACTCGGTGCAGATGACCAGCGCATCGGCGCCTCCCAGGGTCGCCTCGGGGGTGCCCATCAGGCTCAGGCGTTCGTCGTGGCCATAGAGCCGCTGGGTTTCCTGCATGGCTTCGGGATCGTAGGCGCGCACCTGCGCGCCGTGGCGCCAGAGCGCTTCCATCAGTTCGCGGCTGGGCGCGTCGCGCATGTCGTCGGTGTTCGGCTTGAAGGCCAGGCCCCAGAGGGCGAAGGTCTTGCCGCGCAGGTCGCCGTCGTAGAACACCCGGATGCGTTCGAACAGCTTGTGCTTCTGCCGCCGGTTGATCGCTTCCACCGCCTGCAACAGGTCGCTGGAGCAATGCGCCTGCTCGGCGCTGTGGATCAGCGCGCGCATGTCCTTGGGGAAGCAGGAGCCGCCGTAGCCGCAGCCGGGGTAGATGAAGTGGTAGCCGATCCGCGGGTCGGCGCCGATGCCCTGGCGCACCGCCTCGATGTCGGCGCCGAGGTGTTCGGCCAGTTCGGCGATCTGGTTGATGAAGCTGATCTTGGTCGCCAGCATGCCGTTCGCCGCGTACTTGGTCAGTTCGGCGCTGCGCAGGCCCATGAACAGCATGCGGTCGTGGTTGCGGTTGAACGGCTCGTAGAGTTCGCGCATCACCTGGCGCACCTCTTCGTTGTCGCAGCCGACCACGATGCGGTCCGGGCGTCGGCAGTCGGCGACGGCGGAGCCTTCCTTGAGGAATTCCGGGTTGGAGACGATCTCGAATTCCAGTTCGCGTCCGTCGGCTTCCAGGCGCCGCTCGATGTGCGCGCGCAGGCGGTCGCCGGTGCCTACCGGGACGGTCGATTTCTCCACCACGATGACGGGCTTGCGGCGATGCTCGGCGATGGCATCGGCCACCGCGAAGACCGCGCCGAGATCGGCCGCGCCGTCCTCGCCAGGCGGGGTGCCGACCGCGATGAACTGCACCCGGCCGTGCTCCACGGCCAGGCGCGCATCGCTGCTGAAACGCAGGCGGCCGCTGTCCAGGCCTTCGCGCAGCAAGGCGTCGAGCCCGGGTTCGTAGATGCTGGCGAGGCCCTGCGCGAGGCGTTCGACCTTGTTCCGGTCGATGTCCATGCACAGTACATCGTGGCCCACTTCGGCGAGGACGGCGGCCTGCACCAGTCCTACATAGCCACTGCCGAATACGCTGATCTTCATGGTGCTTTCCTCGACGGATGATGCGCGGGCGCGGCAGCGGTGCGGCGGGCGTTGACGGTCAACACGCCGAGCACCACCAGGCCTACGCCCAGGGTCTTGCTGGTACTGAAGGTTTCATCGAACGCCGGCAGGCTCGCCGCCAGCAGGTAGACCAGCGCGTAGCTGGCGCTCAACAGGCTGTAGGCGCGGCCCAGCGGCAGGTGGCGCAGGGCGGCCAGCCAGCACAGCAGGGAGGCGGCGTAGGCCGCCACCGCCAGGGCTACCGCGAGCAGCGCGGCGCGCTCCGGCGTTTGCCCGGCCCAGGCTTCCGGCAGCGGCAGGCGGCTCATGCCCCAGCGCATGCCGAGCTGGGCGGCGCTGGCCAGCAGCACGCTGCCCAGGGCCGCCAGCCAGCCGCGTAGCGCGTTCATGCGCTCCTCCCGAGCAGGGCCACGCCGGCGACGATCAGCAACAGGCCGGCGAGGTGGCGGCGATCCACCGGCTCATCGAAGACGAAGCGTGCCGCCAGGGTGACCAGGACGAAGTTCAGCGCCAGCATCGGATAGGCGCTGCCGACTTCCACCCGTTGCAGGAGCAGCAGCCAGCAGAGCAGGCCGAGCCCGAGGGCGAGCAGCGCCAGCCACGGCCACGGACTGCGCAGGCGCGCCGTCCAGCCGTCGGCGGCGACCAGGTGCCAGTGCTCCACGGTGAGCTTCTGCGCAACCTGGCCGAGGCCGGTCATGAGCAGGGTGGCGAGCAGCAGCGCGGCGCTCATGGGCGCACCTGCGGCAGGATCGCCAGGACCAGGTTGCCGTTCCGGTAGCGTTCGCCGTCGCCCGGCAACAGCGCCAGCTGGTAGCGGTCGCTGGCGCTGTTGATCCGCAGCAGCACGGCAACCGAGCCGTCCTGGCGTGCCCGCCAGAGCCACTGGCGGATGTCTGCCAAGGGCACGCTGCGCTGGCTGTGCTCGGGGTAGGAGAGGCCGTACTTCAGCTCGCCGCGCGTGTCGTAGAGCGTCACGTCGCTACGGCGCAGGCGCCAGGCGAGGGCCGAGGCGGCGCCGAGGTCGTTGCTCAGCAGATGGCGGGCGCCGGCCAGTTCGTCGAGGTGTTCGGCGACGAACAGGTCGGGGGTCTTGTTCTGCACCACATGGTTGGGCATCGCTGCCGGCAGCAGCGCGATCAGCACCCAGCTCGCCAGCAGCGGCGCGGCCCAGGCGCGTAGCGGGTAGCGCCACTGGGCGAGGCCGGCGGCGGCCCAGGCGCCGATCACCAGCAGGACCAGGAACAGCTCGAAGGGTTCTTCCTGGTACACCGGCTTGCGCAGTTGCAGGTAGGCCAGGGCCGCCAGCGCGAGGAGCGCCAGGCCCAGGTTGAGCAGCCCGTTGCCGCGCAGCGCGACGCTGTTCCCCAGGCGCAGCCGCTGCACCAGGGCGTGGCCCATGAGCAGTGCCAGCGGCAGCAGGCAGGGCATGATGTAGGTCGGCAGCTTGCCCCGGCTCAGGCTGAAGAACGCCAGCGGCAACAGCAGCCATAGCGCCAGGAAGACCACCGGCGCCTGGCGCCGCTCGTGCCAGGCCTGGCGCAGAGCGCTCGGCAGCAGGCCGCTCCAGGGCAGGCAGGCGACCGCCAGCAACGGCAGGTAGAACCACCACGGGCGAGAGTGCTGGGCGTCTTCGCCGGCGAAGCGGCGGATGTGTTCGTGCCAGAAGAAGAACCGCCAGTAGTCCGCTTCCCGCGCATGCACGGCGAGCGCCCAGGGCAGGCAGACGAGCAGCGCCACCAGCACCGCCAGCGCGCCGTAGCCAAGCAGCTCGCGCCAGCGCCGCTGCCAGAGCATGTAGGGCAGGGCGACCAGCACCGGCAGCAGCCAGGCGAGGAAGCCCTTGGTCAGGAAGCCCATGCCGCAGGCGAGGCCGAGCAGGGTCCAGCCGAGCAGGCGCGCGCGGCGGCTCCCCGCGTCGAGGGCATGCCACAGCGCCACCAGGCTCAGGTTGACCCAGAAGGTGAATTGCGGGTCGAGGTTGGCATAGCCGGACTGCCCGGCGATCAAGCCGAAGCTGGCGTAGAGCAGCGCGCACGCCAGGCTGGTGCGCGGGTCGCGCCACAGGCGGCGGGCCAGCAGGTAGGCGAGCAGGACGCTGAGGGCGGTGGCGACGACCGAGGCGATGCGCACGCCGAACAGGTTTTCGCCGAAGACCGCCTGGCCGAGGGCGATCATCCAGTAGCCGGCGACCGGCTTCTCGAAGTAGCGCAGGCCGAGGAAGTGCGGCGACACCCAGTCGCCGCCCAGCAGCATCGCCTGGCTGATCTGCGCGTAGCGGGTCTCGTCGGGAATCCACAGGCCATGGTTGCTCAGTGGAACCAGGTAGAACAGGCCGAAGGCGATCAGCAGCAGCGACCAGGTCTGGCGGCGGCTCATGGCTGGCGCACTCCCAGCCAGCCCTCGCGGCCGGCCAGGCGGCCGCGCACCAGTTCGGCCAGCGGCAGGCTGCGCGGATCGTCCGGCAGCAGTTCGCCCAACGGGCGGAAGCGGATGCCGCGCCGTTCGGCGCGCCGCAGCAGTTCGCGGAACGCTGGGGCGAGGAGCAGCCCCTCGACCTCGGCGTGGATGGTGTAGACGTTGTCGCGGCCAGCGGCGAAGCGTTCCAGGATGAAGTCGTTGTAGGCCTCGCGCGGCAGGCCGGGACCGACCACCTCGTCGAAGGTCGGCAGGTTCACCGGCACCTGCGGGATGCCGGGGCTGCCGTCGGCCAGGCGCGGGCGGAACGCGCCGCGTCCGCGGCAGTCGCTGTTGTAGCGGAAGCCGAAGGGCTGCTTGGCCTCGACCACCCGGCCGTCGGCGCGCCAGCCGGCGGCGGCGGAACAACGCACCGGCTGGCCGAGGATGTCCGCCAGGCAATCGCTGCCGCGGCGGATCTGCTCGCCGAGCTGCTGCACGCTCCAGACGCCGGCGTGGGTCTGCCAGGCATGGTGGTCCCAGGCGTGCAGGCCGACCTCGTGGCCGGCGGCCTGGGTCCGCCGCATCAGCGGGCCGAGTTCGCGGCCGATCGGCTTGCCCGGCCAGGCGGTGCCGGCCAGCAGGATGTCCCAGCCATACAGGCTGGCGGCGCGCGAGCGGAGCATCTTCCAGAAGAACGCCGGGCGCGCCAGGCGCCAGAGGTGGCGGCCCATGTTGTCCGGGCCGACGCTGAAGAAGAAGGTCGCCTTCAGCCCGGCTTCGTCGAGCAGCTCGAGCAGCCGCGGCACCCCGTCGCGGGTGCCGCGGAAGGTGTCGACGTCGATGCGCAGGCCGGCCTGGATCACGCCTGTGCCTCGCGCTCGCGGAGCGCTTCGTGGAGGAAGAAGTCGAGGGTCTTGCCGATGGTCTCGCGCAGTTCGATGGTGGGCTGCCAGTCGAGCAGGCGCCGGGCGTTGTCGATGCTCGGCTTGCGGTGGGCCACGTCCTGGTAGCCGTCGCCGTAGAAGCTGCGGCTCTCCACCTCGCGGAAGCCGGCGAAGGGCGGGAACTGCGCGCGCAGCGGGTGGGCCTCGAACTGGCGCAGCAGTTCCTCGCCGAGCTGGCGGATGCTCGCCTCGTTGTCCGGGTTGCCGATGTTGACGATCTGCCCGTCGCAGCGGCCGTCGCGGTTGTCGATGATCCGCGCGAGGGCCTCGATGCCGTCGTCGACGTCGGTGAAGCAGCGCTTCTGCGCGCCGCCGTCGACCAGGCGGATCGGCGTGCCTTCGACCAGGTGCAGGATGAGCTGGGTGATCGCCCGCGAGCTGCCGATCCGCGCCGAATCCAGGCGGTCCAGGCGCGGGCCCATCCAGTTGAACGGACGGAACAGGGTGAAGCGCAGGCCCTGCTGGCCGTAGGCCCAGATCACCCGGTCGAGCAACTGCTTGGACACCGAGTAGATCCAGCGCTGCTTGTTGATCGGCCCGACCACCAGGTTCGAGCGGTCTTCGTCGAAGTCCGGGTCCTGGCACATGCCGTAGACCTCGGAGGTGGAAGGGAACACCACGCGTTTGCCGTATTTCACGCAGTAGCGGACGATCCGCAGGTTTTCCTCGAAGTCCAGTTCGAACACCCGCAGCGGGTTGCGCGTGTACTCGATGGGCGTGGCGATGGCCACCAGCGGCAGGATCACGTCGCATTTCTTCACATGGTATTCGAGCCACTCCGAATGGATGCCGATGTCGCCTTCGACGAAGTGGAAATGCGGGTCGGCTTTGAGCCGTTCGATGGCGTCGGAGCCGATGTCCATGCCGTGGACCTCGTAGCGCCCGTCGCGCAGCAGGCGTTCGGACAGGTGGTTGCCGATGAAGCCGTTGACCCCGAGGATCAGCACCCGCGTGCGGCGCTGCGGGCCGGACGCCGCGCCACGCAGGCGCGCGCCCTCGACCAGGCCCAGCTCGGTGGCCAGTTGCGTGCCGGCCAGGTACAGGCCGCGCTCGCCGCGCTGGCCGAAGCGCAGCACCAGCGAGTCCTCGCCGCAGGCGATCCGCAGCGGGTCGCAGGACAGTACGCTGCCTGGCTCGCGACCGTGGTTGCCGGCGACCACCTCGGCGCTCCAGACGATCAGCTTCTGTTCGCCGACCTGGCAGAAGGCGCCAGGGTAGGGCTGGGTCACCGCGCGCACCAGGTCGTACAACTGCCGTGCCGGCCTGTGCCAGTCGAGCAGGCCGTCCGCCGGGGTGCGCCGGCCGAAGTGGCTGGCCTGGCTCTCGTCCTGCTCGACTTCCGGCAGCACGCCGAGGGCGAGCAGCGGCAGGCTGTCGCGCAGCAGGGCGCCGGCGGCCTTGCGCAGCTTGCCGTGCAGGCTCAGGGCGGTGTCCTCGGGGTCGATGGCGACGGCCTGCTGGGCGAGGATCGGCCCGGCGTCGGCGCGCTCGATCATGCGATGCAGGGTCACCCCGGTCTGCGTTTCGCCGTTGACCAGCACCCAGTTCGCCGGGGCGCGTCCGCGGTAGCGCGGCAGCAGCGAACCGTGCAGGTTGTAGGCGCCGCGTGCGGCGCAGGCGAGCAGTTCGGCGCCAAGCAGGCGGCGGTAGTAGAAGGAGAACAGATAGTCCGGGCGCAGTTGGCGGATGCGCTCCAGCCACAGCGGATGGTTCACGTCCTCGGGCGCGTGCAGCGGAATGCCGCGCTCGGCGCAGAGGCGTGCGACCGAGGCGTAGAAGGTGTTTTCCCGTGGGTCGTCGGCATGGGTGAAGACGGCGGCGATCTCGTAGCCGGCATTGAGCAGGGCTTCGATACCGGTGCAACCGATGTCGTGGTAGGCGAAGACGACGGCTTTCGAGGTCATGGCGTGGAAGGCTCGCTGGATGAAGAGGTGAAACCGGCCCGCTGCAGGGCCGAGGGAAGCGCGGAGGGCGTTGCGCGGACCACGCGCTCGATGAAGAAGCGCGGCCGCGCGCGCACGTCGCTGTACATGCGCCCGAGGTACTCGCCGAGCAGGCCCATGCCGAGCAACTGCACGCCGCTGAACATGAACAGCACGGCGAACAGCACGAACAGGCCGTTGCCGGCCCAGGCGGCGCCGAAGGCCAGGCGCAGCACGAGGAGGAACAGGGCGAAGAGGAAGCCGGCCAGGGCCATGCCGCCGCCGACCAGGCTGAGCAGGCGCAGCGGCGTGGTGGTCATGCAGGTGACCAGATCGAACATCAGGTTGAGCAGGCGCATCGCGCTGTATTTCGATTCGCCGTGGGCGCGCTCGGCGTGGGCGACGCGGATCTCGCAGGTATGCCGGGCGAAGCCATTGGCCAGGATCGGGATGAAGGTACTGCGTTCGCGGCAGGCCAGCATCGCTTCGACGATGCTGCGCCGGTAGGCGCGCAGCATGCAGCCGTAGTCGTGCATGGCGACCCCGGTGGAGCGCTGCACCGCCAGGTTCACCAGGCGCGAAGGCCAGCGCCGCCAGGCCGAGTCCTGGCGCTCGGCGCGGATGCTGCCGACCACGTCGTAGCCCTGCGCGGCGCGCTCCACCAGGCGCGGGATTTCCTCCGGCGGGTTCTGCAGGTCGGCATCGAGGGTGATCACCAGGTCGCCACGGGACTGTTCGAAGCCGGCGAGGATCGCCGCGTGCTGGCCGTAGTTGCGGTTGAGGATCACCGCCACCACGGCGCTGCCGTCGCGTTCGGCGGCGGCCTGCAAGAGTTCCGCGGAGCGGTCGCGGCTGCCGTCGTCGACCAGCACGATCTCGAAGGCGCGGCCCAGCTCCAGGCAGGCGGCCTCGGTGCGGCGCAGCAGTTCGGGCAGGCTGGCTTCCTCGTTGTAGACCGGGATCACCACCGAGACCAGGTCGATCGGATAGGGCTTCATCGACGTTTCTCCAGGATGTCCTCGATGGCGCGGGCGACGCGCTCGATGTCGTCGTCGCGCATGTCGGGGAACAGCGGGATGGAGCACAGGCGGGCCGAGTTCCACTCGCTGTTGGGCAGGCTCAGGCGCGGCTGGCGCTGGCGGTAGTAGTGGTGCAGGTGACTGGCGATGAAATGGATGCCGCTACCGATGCCGCGCGCCTTCAGGGCTTCCATGAAGGCGTCGCGGCCCAGGCCGCAGGCCTCGGCGTCGATGCGCAGGATGAACAGGTGCCAGGCGTGGCGCTGCTCGTGCGCGGGCAGGCCGAGCGGCGCCAGCGGCAGGCCGGCGAGGCGTTCCAGGTAGCGTTCGGCGAGGGCCTGGCGGCGCGCGTTGAGCGCGTCCAGGCGCTTGAGCTGGACCAGCGCGAGGGCGGCATTGAGGTCGGCCAGGTTGTATTTGAAACCGGGCTCGATCACTTCCGCCTGCGGCTTGCGTCCATGGCTCAGGCGGTCGTAGGCATCGACCCCGAGGCCGTGGAACTTGAGGCGGCGGACCCGTTCGGCGAGGGCGCTGTCGTCGCTGACGAACATCGCGCCTTCGGCGCAGGTCAGGTTCTTGATCGCGTGGAAGGAAAAGATCGCCGTGCCGCGGGAGCCTACCGGGCGCCCGCGGTATTCGCTGCCGACCGCGTGGGCGGCGTCCTCGACCAGGGCGATGCCGTGGCGCCCGGCGACCGTGCGCAGACCTTCGAGATCCAGGGTGGAGCCGGCGTAGTGCACCGGCACGATGGCGCGGGTGCGCGGGCCGATGGCGGCTTCCACTGCCTGCGCCGAACACATCAGGGTGTCGCGGTCGACGTCGACGAACACCGGGGTGGCGCCGAGCAGGGTGATGACGTTGGCGGTGGAGACCCAGGTCAGCGACGGCGTGATCACTTCGTCGCCGGGGCCGATGCCCAGCGCCAGCAGGGTGACGTGCAGGGCGCCGGTGGCCGAGGATAGCGCCACCGCGTGGCGGCAGCCGAGGCGTTCGGCGAAGCGCTGTTCGAGCTCCTGATTCTTCGGCCCGGTGGTGATCCAGCCGGAACGCAGGACCTGCTCCACGGCGGCGATTTCGTCCTCGCCGATGCTAGGCCGGGAGAATGGCAGAAAGTCCAGTGACATGTAATGAAGCCTCGGTACTGGGAGGGCGGTACGAAGAGGTTATTTATATGTCGCTGAATGCTGCCTGAACGTTTGTTAAGACTCGCTTAACAACGGCTGAATGAAGACTGAACGAACTCGAAGAAACTGGAGGATAAAGCCGGAAGCCGCGTTTTCAGAGGCTTGCAGGGTTGGTTGGAATGGATCTCTGGTGTTTTCTGAGTGGCTTTTATTAATAACCCGAGTCCTGTTTCTTTAAGGGTTCATTAATACTTGATGTCCGCTCTCCGTGAATATTACGGAAACTTCATGGAAACATGGGGAGGGCCAGGGAAAGTCAATCCCGTGGGTCGTCGGAAAAAAACAACCCCCTGGCGGATCGCTCCGCCAGGGGGCCGGGTCGACGCTTCAGCGGCTGCCGGCGACCACTTGCAGGGCCGGTTCTGCGGTGCGCCCGTAGACGTCTTCCAGGCGCTCGATGTCGTCCTCGCCGAGGTAGCTGCCGGACTGCACCTCGATGATCTCCAGCGGGATCTTGCCGGGGTTGGCCAGGCGGTGCACGGAGGCGATCGGGATGTAGGTCGACTGGTTCTCGGTGAGCAGGAAGGTCTTGTCGTCGCAGGTCACCTGGGCGGTCCCGGAAACCACGATCCAGTGCTCGGCGCGGTGGTGGTGCATCTGCAGCGAGAGGCGCGCGCCGGGCTTCACGGTGATGTGCTTGACCTGGAAGCGGCCGCCCATGTCCACCGAGTCGTAGGAGCCCCACGGACGGTAGACCTCGCAGTGGTTCTGGGTCTCGCTGCGGCCCTGGGCGTCGAGGTCCTTGACCACGTGCTTGACGTCCTGCACCCGGTCCTTGTGGGCGATCATCATGGCGTCCTTGGTTTCCACCACCACGATGTCCTCCAGGCCGATCACCGAGACCAGCTTGCCGTTGCCGTGCACCAGGCAGTTGTGGCTGTCGTGGACCAGCACGTCGCCCTTGGTGACGTTGCCGTTGGCGTCCTTGGCGTGCACGTCCCAGATCGACGACCAGCTGCCGACATCGTTCCAGCCGGCGGACAGCGGCACCACGCAGGCGCGTGAGGTCTTCTCCATCACCGCGTAGTCGATGGAGTTGTCCGGGCAGCATTCGAAGGTGGCGGCGTCGATGTTCACCAGGTCGCCGTCGTGCTGGCTGCGCTCCAGGGCCAGCAGGCAGGTGTCGTAGATGTCGGCGTCGTGCTTCTTCAGTTCTTCCAGGTAGCGGCTGGCGCGGAACAGGAACATGCCGCTGTTCCAGTAGTAGCCGCCGGCGGCGACGAACTCGCGGGCGCGGGCTTCGTCGGGCTTCTCGACGAAGCTCTGCACCCGGCTGACGCCTTCCGGCAGTTGCGCATCGGCGCTCGCGCGGATGTAGCCGTAGCCGGTCTCGGGGCGGCTGGCGGGAATGCCGAAGAGCACCATCTCGCCCTTTTCGGCGGCGTTGGTGGCCAGCGCCAGGGCCTGCTGGAAGGCGCGCTGGTCCTCGATCACGTGGTCGGCGGGAAGGATCAGCAGCAGTTCGTCGCGGCCTTCGGCGACCAGTTTCATCGCGGCGATGGCCACCGCCGGCGCCGTGTTGCGGCCGAAGGGTTCGAGCAGGATCGCCTGGCTCGCCAGGTTCTGTGCCTCCAGCTGTTCCTGGACGATGAAGCGGTGCTCCTTGTTGCACACCAGCAGCGGTGCCTGCATGCCGTCGAAGGCCAGGCGCTTGATGGTCTGCTGGAACAGGGTGTCGTCGCCGGTGAGGGCGAGGAACTGCTTGGGGTACTGCTTGCGGGAAAGAGGCCAGAGTCGCGAGCCGCTGCCACCGGAAAGGATTACTGGGATCATGTTGTTTCTCCTTGAAGCGATGCGTCTGTCTAGGGATCCCGCCGCGCGGCGGGATATCTCGTTACCGGGCTCCACGGAGCCCCGGGTGACCTCTCCAGTGCGCTCCTTCTGCGGGAGCGCTGACGGTTGGTGCGCCGGTGTCGGGCCGGTCTTGTTGTGTGGAATGCCGGGAGGGGCGAGCCTCTCCCGGTCGGTCTCAGTCCGCCTTCACCGGGCGCTTGACCCAGACCGGCGCGAGCTTGCCGCCGCTGCCGGTGACGTACAGGCAGACCACCTCGCCGCGGGCCAGGGTGACCGGCTTCAGGTCGCTGACCTTCTTGCTGCCGTCGAACAGCGCCAGGTTCACCTTCACCGGGTTGATCTCGCGGTCGCCGTGGCTTTGCGGGCCGACGTCCTTGACCACGTCGGTCTTGCCGTCGGCGGTCTTCAGGGTCAGCTTCGAGCCGCTGAGGTTCTGCACCCGCACCAGCGCCTTCTGCTTGTTCTTGAACGGCGGCTCGGCCACCAGCTGCGGCTTGCCGCCGGGCTGGCTGACCAGGGTGTAGTAGCTGTCCGGGTCGAGCTTGACCGGCAGGCTCTGCTGGCCGACCTGGGCGGTGTAGCTGCCGGGGGGGAGGAACTTGAAGTCGCTGGAACCGAGCGGCGCGACGTCGTTCAGGCTGGTGCTGCCGACCGACACGTCGAGTTCGCTGTTGCCGGCGTTGTAGGCGCGGACGAAGGCCGAGCCCTTGGGTGCCTGGGGCCCGTACAGGGCGCCCTCGTCGGCCTGCGCGGCGAATGCGGCGACGCCGAGGGAAAGTGCGCAGGCCAGGCGGGTCCAGGTGTGGCGGCGGGTCATCGGGTTCATGGGTATTCCTCCGTTGCTTCTTCTTCAGCGGGGCGCTCGGCCCCGTGGGTAAACAGCCTTGGCTGTGTTCGTTCAATCGTTGCGGCTGGCGGCCAGGCGCTCGTCGCGGCCGCCGCTGGCCTTCAGCTGGGCGACCCAGTCGGCGTCGAACTGGCTGAGGTCGCTGGCCATCGGCAGGTAGCGCTCGGGAAACTCCCAGACCAGCAGTTGCGGCGGGTCCTTGCGGAAGCCTTCGTCCTGCAGCAGTTCCAGCATCGGTTCGAGGGGGCCCTTGCCTTCCTTCGCGTAATTGATCAGGTCGGCGGACAGCGCCTGTTTCAGCGCGCCCTCGAAGTTCCACCTGGGGTTGGCGCTGTAGCTGGTGCCGACCAGCGCCAGGCGCGGTTGCTGGCTATCGCCGAAGAGGTCGTCGCCCGCGCCGGACTGCTGGCCGCCCGGCAGTGCCGGCGCGGCTTCGGTGGTGCGTTGCTGCAACTGCTCCGGACGTGGCAGCAGTTCGTCGAACAGCGGGTCGAGCGGCAGGAAGCTGAGCAGGTCGCCCTTGTGCGTGCGTTCTTCGCCGACGCGGGTGACGAAGTTCTGCGCTGGCACATCCAGCAGGTGCGTCTCGCGGATCTCCGCGCCGAGACGCTGGGCCACGGTTTCCGCGCCGAGCGGCGACCAGTGGGTGTCGGTGCGCAGGAATACTGCGCCGTTGTCCTTGGCCTGGCGCAGGCTGCCGAGCAGGTCGGGACTGTCGATGCCGGCGGCGCGGGCGCGGGCCAGGAAGTCCTGGTAGAGGCTGTCGTGCAGCGCGGCCGGCTGCTCGCGGCCGATGTGCTCGGGATACAGGCGGGCCTTGGCCGGGATCACCGCGAGCACCAGCTTGACGCCGCGCCGGTTCAGCTCGCGCTGCACGCCGCGCACCAGTGCCCAGTTGTCTTCCAGTTGCTGGCCGCTCGGCGCCGGCTTGAACTCTTCGTCGGTGAACAGCCAGCCGTCCTTGCCGATCACCACGCCGGGGCGGCCTTCGTGGAACAGCGTGTAGTCGAGTGCGGCCCAGAGGTTGGTGCCCAGGCGCTTGATCGGGAATTCCTTGTCGTAGTGGGCTTCGAAGGCGTGCGCCAGCTTGCCGTTGAGCAGTGGCGTATCGGCCGCGGCGGAGAAGCCCGGCACGCTCTTCAGCGACCATCCGGCGAGCCCCAGCAGCAGCCCGCCGAAGGCGGCGATATAGGCGTATTGCAGGGGGCGGGAAATGCTCTGTGTCATGGCGTGGGCCTCGCTCAGAACTGGAAGTAGAGGAATGGCGAGTAGCTCTGCGCGGAGAGCTTCAGCACCGAGGCGGCGAACAGCAGGAGCAGCGCCAGGCGGGTGGCCAGGACGGGCAACTGGCTGAGCCAGCTCGGCTGGTAGACCAGCGCGCCGCTCGGCGAGTAGGCGATCGCCGCCGGGTCGCCGGCGGCCTCGCGCGGGGCGCGCGGCTGGGCACTGGCCGGGCCGTCGGCGGCCACTTCGTCGCTGTTCGCCGCGGCCTTGGGCGCCTTGGTCTGCAATGGCTGGTTGTAGAACTGGCGCAGGCCGAAGAACGCCAGCACCAGGTAGGCCAGGACCAGGGTGCCGACCTGCAGGCCGGTGAGGCTGGCGCGGTTCAGTTCGGAGAGCTGCCAGGTGCCGAAGCTGAACATGGCTTCGTACATGCGCCAGGCGACCTGCAGGTTCTCGGCGCGGAAGATCACCCAGCCGATCACCACCAGGAGGAAGGTGAACGCCCACTTCAAAGGGTTGAGCACGCGCGGCGCGGCGTTCACTCCGAGGGCCCGCTCGATCGCCAGCCACATGCCGTGCCAGGCGCCCCAGATGATGTAGGTGAAGTTGGCGCCGTGCCACAGGCCGCCGAGGAGCATGGTCAGGAACAGGTTGCGGTAGGTCTGGAAGGTGCTGCCGCGGTTGCCGCCCAGGCTGATGTAGAGGTAGTCGCGCAGCCAGGTCGACAGGCTGATGTGCCAGCGCCGCCAGAACTCGGTGATCGACTGGCTGATGTAGGGCTGGTTGAAGTTCTCCATGAAGCGGAAGCCCATCATCAGGCCGAGGCCGATGGCCATGTCGCTGTAG
The DNA here is from genome assembly GCF_001813485.1 of Pseudomonas sp. HMSC067G02. Classification (NCBI taxonomy): domain Bacteria; kingdom Pseudomonadati; phylum Pseudomonadota; class Gammaproteobacteria; order Pseudomonadales; family Pseudomonadaceae; genus Pseudomonas; species Pseudomonas sp. HMSC067G02. Next base: position 16,214 of record NZ_KV812620.1, on the reverse strand, counting down.
CCGGAGAAGTCGAAGTAGAGCTGCGCGGTGTAGGCCAGGGCGCCGAGCCAGGCGTCGCCGGTGGTCGGGTTCTGCAGGGCGAAGCAGTGGTCGGCGAGGGCGGCCAGGGTGTCGGCGATGAACACCTTCTTGACGAAGCCCTGCATGAAGCGGGTGCAGCCTTCGGCGAACTTGTCGACAGTGTGGGTGCGGTGGTTGAACTGGTCGACCAGGTCCTTGAAGCGCAGCACCGGGCCGGCGATCAGGTGCGGGAAGATCGCGACGAAGGCGGCGAAGTCGATCAGGTTGTGGGTCGCCGGGGTATCGCCGCGGTAGACGTCGATGATGTAGCTGATCGACTCGAAGGTGTAGAAGGAGATGCCGATCGGCAGCAGGATGTGGGTCAGCACGAACGGCTGCATGCCGAACGAGGTGATGATCTCGTTGAGGCTGTCGACGCCGAAGTTGGCGTACTTGAAGTACCCGAGCACGCAGAGGTCGACCACCACGCCGAGGATCAGCCAGCGTTGCGCGGCCCTGGTGCGTACGCCGGCGGCGCCGATGCGCAGGCCGATCCAGTAGTTGAAGACGGTGACCCCGGCGAACAGCAGGAGGAAGTCCACCCGCCACCAGGCGTAGAACAGGTAGCTGGCGATCAGCAGCAGCAGGTTCCGGTAACGTTCGCCGCTCAGGTAGTACAGGCCGAGAAAGACCGGCAGGAACAGGAACAGGAACACGTTTGAAGAAAAGACCATGCCGTCTCTCTCTCTAGAGCGTCAACCATTCAGGTCGGCCCTGCCTTTCCGCGCCCTGGAGCGCTCGAGGAAAGGCGGGACGACCCGCCGTTTTCCTCCCCGTGGTGTTGCCTAAGGTGTTGCGCCCGCCCGCGTCTGTCGCGCATGGGTCGGGGTGTGGCGCCTGTTGGGACGCCTGGTCGGCGAGCGGGGTAGAGGGGCGCGTGGCCCCCGGCCTGTGCGCCCGCTTCCCGCCACGCCCTCAACTTCCCCCTTCGCGGCTGAACACCCGCGTCACTTCGCCGCCGAGGCGGAAACTGTTGAACGGCTCGCGGTCCTTCTTCGCCTCGAGCATCTTCGGCTCGCAGCGGTAGAGGGCGCAGTAGGGCTCCAGCCAGGCGTACTTGTTGTCGACCTTGAGGTCGGTCATGTCCTGGTCCTCGCCGGTCTTCTCCTCGAAGGTTTCCTCGTCGTCGACTCCCTTCATCACCCGCTCGGCCAGGCGCTGCAGGGCGCCGTGGTTCTCCTGGCGCAGGTCGACGCCGTTGACCTGGGCGAACGCGGCGATCATCGCCAGCGGCGGCAGCGCATAGTTGTGGTAGGCGAGGGCGCGCTGGCGGCGCTTGAGTTCGTTGGGCAGGAAGCCCTGCTCGTCGACCTGGTTGGCGGCGACCTTGAACTCGCTCACCGCCCAGTCGAAGAGGTCGCGGCGGTTGGTCACCACCGCGGTGGACATCACCGACCAGGCCGCCCAGTAGGAATGGTTGTTGATCTTCTTCAGCGGCAGGCCGCTCCAGTCGCGGACTACCTGGGTGCCGAGCCGGGCGAACCAGTCCTCGATTTCCCGGCTCTGCTCGGCGTGGGCCGCGAGCGGCCGCGAGCTGGAGAACTTCAGGCGCATGTAGGCGCCGGAGAGGCTGCCCAGCGCCCATTTGCGCATGGACTTGCCGGTGTGGTTGAAGTCGTCGCTCTGCAGGGCGCCGGCGCGGGCCCAGGCGCTCATCCAGTTCAGTGCGCAGGCCAGGTCGCCGTCGCGGCCGCTGCGCATGTACTGGGTGACCAGCTTGGTGGCGCCGCGCTCCATGTCGGTGATGTCCTTGATCTGCGAGCGGAAGGTCTTCTCCGCCTTGACGTTGAGGGTCGCCCGCGCCGAATCGGAGCCTTCGTACTTGCTGGTGAAGACCAGGCTGCCGGTATACGGCGGCGGCACCGCGGGGCAACTGCCGGCGCTGCCCTTGCGCTCGCCGACCGCCGCGTAGTAGCCGGGCGGGGGTACCAGGTCGGCGGCCTGGCTGACCTGGCTGGCGAGCAATGCCGCGGCGAGGGCGCCGGGCAGGGCGATACGGATCAGGTGGGACGTTTTCATCGTTTACCTCCCGGCCACCGACTGGCTGGCCTTGGCGGGCGCCGCCTGGCAGATGCTGGCCTGGACCTCCAGGCCCTGGGGCATGTCCTCCGGCGCTTCGATTTCCAGGGAAAGGAACTGCTGGTCGGCCCAGTCGCTGTCGTTGCGTAGCTGGAAGACGTAGCGGCCGCCGGTATCGACGGCTTTCGACTGCTCGATCTTCAACTGCTCGCGGCGGCCGTTCATGTACCAGATGGTGTTCTTCAACTCGTGTACCGAAGGGTCGCTGTAGGTCACGTCGGCGACGTAGCTGCCGCTGCGGATCGGTAGCGCGGCGCTGTTCAGCAGCACCTCGTTGCGGCCCTGGCGCAGCTTGACCTTGCGGCTGAGCACGGTCTTCCGGCCGGAGCAGCCGTTGTCCACCAGCGGCATGGCCTGGCGGTAGAAGCTCTTCTGCGCCATGTCGTAGTGGGTGGCGAATTCCCAGATGAGGATCTTCGGCGGGTTCTTGTGGAATTCCTCGCTGGTCATGTACGCCAGCAGCGAACTGTCGAAGCCGCCGCCGGACACCGCGTTGTTGAGGATGTCGGCGCCGCTGAACTCCTCCAGGAAGCCGGCGAAGTTGTAGGCCGGGCCGCTGTTGGAGGTGCCGACCAGGGCGATCTGCGGGTTGCCGCCGTCGCCGAACAGGTCGCCGCTGTCGCTGGCGCCCACCGGCTCGGTCTCGAAACGGTCGACGTACTGGGTGGCGTAGCTGTTGCCGCAGAGCTGCGCGGCGGCCTTGTGGAAGGTGCCGAGCTTGGACAGCAGACCGACGCGCTTGCTTTCGAACTGCTTCTTGGGGATCGCCTCGAAGCCGGGCACCTGCTTCAGCGTCTCGGCCACGATCTTCGCGCTGCGCCGGGCGCCATGGGGAGTCCAGTGGTGGTCGCCCTTGAAGTAGTAGGCGTGCTCCTCCTTCTCGTCGAACAGCGGCGAGAAGTCCGGGGTCCAGATGCCGTCCTGGCGGAAGCGGGCGATGGTCGCCAGGTAGTTCTTCTTCGCCAGCTCGTAGTCGAAGCCGGCCTTTTCCGCCGGACTGAGCTTCTCGCGGTTCACCAGGCCGCGGGTCGGCTGGTAGACCACCACCAGCTCGATGCCCTTGCGCTTGAGTTCGTCGCGCAGTGCGCGGAGTTCGCGCCAGCCTTCGGCGCTGGTGCCGAAGTCGGTACGCAGGTCGTAGGTGGTGCGGAACAGCCAGTCGTCCTGGGCCTGCACCAGGTGGGTGAAGAAGCCCAGGTACTTGGTGTTGTAGCGCGAGTCGTCGGCGGCGGCCGGGCACAGGTTGCCGGCCGGCAGCGCCTGGTAGCTCGGCGCCGCGCCGGGGTCGGCGGCGAGGGCTGCCTGGGCCAGGCAGAGGCCGGCGGCCAGGGCGCTCAGGCGGAACAGTCGGGAAGTGCGGGTTTTCATGCGTCTGGGTCCTCAGTCCTGGAGTTCGGCCTGGCTTTCCACGGGGTCGATCAGCACCGCCTTGTCCTGGCGCACCAGCAGGTCGAGGATCTGGTCCTGCTTCTCGCCGAGAACGCCGGGCAGGCTGATGCCGGAGGATTTGGTCGGGGCGAGCATCGCCACCCGGTACAGTTCGAGGCTCAGCGGCGAATCCACCGAGAGCGGGCCGGAGCCGTTGCCGGCGAGCTTGCCGCCGACCACGATCAGCGAGACCTTGGTGTCGAACGGGTCGAGGGCGATGTTGCGGTCGGTGTTGGTGAGGTCCTTGATGTGGCCGTACACGCCGATCAGCTGGTTGCCCGCCGCGAGGTTCTCGTAGAGGCGGATGTTCACGCTGTTGCGCACGCGGATGCCGTGGCGGCGGTTGGCCAGGACCTGGTTGCCCCAGAGCAGGTTGTCGCCGCTCTCGTAGAGGGTGATGCCGTCGGAATGGTTGCGGTAGACCTCGTTGTAGGCCACCAGGTTGCCCTCGCTGTTACGGTCGAGGACGATCCCGGAAAGCTTGTTCTCGTAGCTGCGGTTGTTGAAGATGAAGCTGTCGTTGACTTCCCGCGAGACGATGATGCCGTGCTTCTTCCTGGTCCCGTGGACGGTGTTGTCGGCGATGATCAGGCGGTGCGAACGGTCGTGCGGGTCGATGCCGTAGACGATGTTGTCGCGGTAGGTGTTGCCCTTCACCACCAGGTCGTCGGCCTCGTAGCAATAGAAGCCGTACCAGCTGTCGACGATGGTCGAGTCGATCACCCAGCCCTTGGGGCGCGGGCGCTTCATCTGCTTGTCCATGCCCGGGCTGTACTGCGAGATGGAGATGCCGTAGGCCTTGGAGGCGTTGTAGCCGAAGCTGGTGAAGGTGCTGTTGCTCAGGTACACCTCGGCGCCGCCCCAGGAGATCAGGAACGGACGGAACTCGTTGGGCGTCTTGAACCAGGCCGGCTCCTTCTTCGATTCGCTCCAGCCGGTGACCTTGCTGTCGCGGACGAACAGCATGCCGTCGTTGACCAGGAACGCGCCGCGCTCCTGGGACAGGCGCAGTTCCTTGACCTGCTTGTCGATGTCGAGGGTCGCGCCCTGGCTGACCACGATAGGCAGGCGGGCGACGAACACCCCCGGCTCGACCTGTTCCAGCGCGCTGGCGGGAAGCTTGCCGGCGAGCTGGGCGAGGTTCACGTAGCCGCCTTCGATGAAGATCGCCTGGGGCATCTGGCGCTGGCGCTTGACCCATTCGGCGAGGCGGTTGCTGCCACCGGTGAACTCCTTCAGCGGCTGCTGCTGGACCATGCGCTGCACGCTGGCGCGGCCACCCGGCTTGCGCACGATCTTGGCTTCCACCGCGGCGGCGGTGTAGCCGGAGAGGTCGGGCAGTTTCGGCGGGTCCAGGTGCAACGGTTCGGCCGGCGCGGTGGTCACCGTGTAGTTGCCGGTTTCCTTCAGGCCCTGAGTCAGGCCCGGCTCGTTGCCGGCCTGCGCCGGGACCGGCTGCGGTTTCTCCACCGGCTGCGCCGCCCACGCCTGGCCGTGCAGCAGCACCGCGCCGAGCACTGCCGCGGCCAGCGGGCGCAGGCGCGGGAGCCGGCGGCGGGGGATCGAAAGGGAAATGTCGGGCATGTCCGGTTTCCTCGCGGGGCTCAGAAGCGCCAGATGAAGTCGACGAAGGCGCGGTGCATGGTCGAGTCGGTGCCCGGCCCGTAGGCGTCGCCCGGCTTGAACAGGCCGCCGCGGAAGCGGATCAGCGCCGAGGGCTCGTCGACGTACTGGCTCATCGAGGCCGGCAGCAGGCCTTGCTTGAAGTACTTGGTCACCACCAGGTCGAGTTCCTGGCCGATGTCCTTCTCGCCCGGTTGCAGGGCGGCGTTGATGCCGCTGGTGCCGATGTCGGAGTCGTCGTCGACGCGCCAGAACTTGTGGTAGACCAGGCTCGCGTCGTAGTCCTCGCGCAGTTGCCAGGAGCCGAACAGGGTGGCTGCCTGGAGGTTGCTCAGTTCGCCGCGGAAGGCTTCGCCGAAGCGGTGCACGCGCGAGCGGGTGCCGGTGAAGTTGGAGCGATTGCTCTCCAGCCCGGTCTGCTGGAACTGCTCCTCGCCGTCCTTGCCACCGCCGCTGCCGCGGGCGTAGCCGACGCCGGCCTTCCATTGCTCGTCGATGTTCCAGCGCAGGCCGAGGTCGACGCCGAAGGCATTGACGTCGCCGCTCTGCTTGCCGGTGGCGATGCGCCGGTCGTCGACCGTGGTGGTGGTCAGGTTGTCGCGGTCGCCGGTCAGCCAGGTGGCGCTGGCCCAGTAGTTCAGCGGCATGCTCGAACGATAGTTGTAGGCATCGCCGGTAGCCTCGATGCCGAGCCAGGTGAGCTGGCCGGTATAGGTCTTGTCGAGGTTGTCGACTTCCTCGCCGGGGCGGCGCAGGTGGCCGCTGTCGTCGGCGTGGTGGATGCGCACGCCGATGCGGTGGTGCGGCGCCCACTGGGTGGAGATGTCGCCGAACACATGGGTGCGGTCCTTGTCCTCCGGGGCCAGTTCGTCGAGGTCGGTGCGGTATTCGCTGAAACGCTGGGCGACCCCGGCATGGGCGTTGAGCAGGGTGGTCTCGAAGCTCCAGTTCAGCGCCTCGATGTTGGTGTCCTGCCACTGGCCGCTGTCTTCCCGCAGGCGCTGGCGGCCGAAGCGCAGGTGCTCGCCGGGGTAGGCGGTGAGGCCGGCGTAGTCGACCCAGAACTCGCGTGCGGCGAGGTAGCTCTTGTCCGGCTCGCGACCGTCGTTGCGGCTGTTGTTGCCGTCGTCGGTGTCCGATTGCAGGGTGTCGGTCTCGATGGTGTCGGTGGCGGCCACCGCCTGGCCCATGAAGTAGGCGCTCCAGTCGCCCCACTGGCCGAAGGCCCAGGGCCGCAGGTCGATACCGATGTCGTTGAGGGTGCCGCCGGGAGCGGTGCCGAGGTCGCGATCGTTTTCCGATTCGCCGGTGATCTTCACGTCCAGGCCGAAGTTCTTCGGCGCCTCGCCGCTGTTGGCGGCGAACGCCGGCGCGCCGAGCAGCAGGGCGATGGCCAGGGACAGGGCGCGCGGCGCGAAGGACGGCCGCGGGTTGACGGAACGGGAGCTGTTCATAGGCTTTCTGGCTCTTCTTCGTTGATCGGCGAGTCCTGGCTCTGCAGCAGGCTGACGGTGGCCTGCCAGTTGTTGCCGCGGCTCTGTTGTTCGCGCTTGAGCAATTGCTGCGCCTGGCTGCGTTCGGCCGGCGGCAGTTGCGCTTCGATCTGCCCGAGCAGGTCGCTGGCCTGCGGTACCTGCTGCTGCACGGCGAGCTGGCCGAAGACGTAGGCGTTGACCCGGTTCGGCTGGATGCCGCGGCCCTGCGACCAGAGCTGGGCCAGGGCCATGTCGGCGCTGGCCTGGCCGGCGCGGGCGGCGAGGATCAGGTGGTCGACGGCCTTCTGCGGATAGACCTTGCCGAGGAAGCCGCGGCGGTAGATCTGCCCCAGGTAGTAGTTGGCCTGGGGTTCGCTGGCGGCGGCCTTGAGCAGGTGCCGCTCGGCCTTGCGCGGGTCCTGCGGCGCCCACTTGCCGTCGTAGTAGAGGCGCCCGAGGAGCAATTCGGCGCGTGGCTGGGCGGCGTCCTGGGCGTTCTTCAGGTAGCCGAGCATCTTTTCCAGGTCGCCCTGGTCGGGATAGTCGTAGAGCAGCTTGGCCAGGCTGACCCAGGCCGCGGGGTAGCTCGGCGCGATCTCTTCCAGCAGCGCCTGGGCGGTCTGCGGGTCGGGTTGGCCGAGTTCGCCGTCGGCGAGCACCCCGGCCACCGAGTCGACTCGCTCGCCGGGCACCCCGCCGCCCTTGTAGGCGGCGCGCAGCTGTTCGAGCAGGGCCTTCTGCTTTTCCGCGTTGCCCTGCATCTGGTAGACCGTGGCCAGTTCGTACCAGCACACGTCCATGCGCCGCAGCCAGCGCTGGCAGACCTGCTCGATCTCGCCCAGGTGCTGGGCGTAGGTGCCCTGGGTGCGGTAGAGGATGATCTGCGCCAGGTCGGCCTGTGGCAGTCCGCGCGCGCGCCACTGGTCGATGCGCTGCTGCGGGTCGATTTCCGGCCAGGACTGCGGGTATTGCAGGTAGAGCACGATGAGCGGCACCAGGGCACTGTCCTCGCCCTGTTCGAAGGCCTGGCTGAGCAGGCGCTCGGCCTCGCGGTGCTCGGCGTCGCTGGCGCCGGGCTTGGCCGCCAGCCACTTGCCAAGGCGCGCGCGGGCCCGCGGCGAGGTCTGCGCGGCCTCGCGGTAGAGCTTTTCGGCCTTGGCCTGCTGGGCGCTGTCGCCGCTGGCGACCTGCATGTCGGCGAGGCCGACCTGGGCGTCTGCGTAACCCATCGCGGCCAGGGCCTGGTAGTTGCTCTGGGCGGTGGCGAGGTCGCCGCGCTCCAGGGCCTCCTGGGCCAGGCGCTGGTCGGGCAGCCCGGCGCAGCCGGCGGCCAGGGCGATGGCCGAGGCCAGCAGCAGGTGCCGGGACGCCAGGGGCAGGGGAGGGAGGATGGGCATCTTCATGGTCGGGTACCGGTCAGCGAGCGGTGGCCAGGGTCACGGCCTTGTTCAGCAGGGTGCGGCCGGGCAGGCCGCCGATGCTGACCTCGGCCGGGCGGCCGGCGTACTGGGCGTCGAGCGGCTGGTCGGGCTGGATCTGCACGCGGATTTCCGAGGACAGGTCGCCGTCCACCGGCGCGGTGTTGACGATGCGGCCGCTGCGGTTGACGCCGTCGCCGGCGACCTGGAAGTTCACCCGGGTGCCCGGCGCCAGCTCGGCGGCGTTGCGGTAGGGGAAGCGCGCCTCGATGCTGGCCACGCTGTCGCGCGGCGCGAGGGTGAAGATCACCTGGCCCTTGTTGGCGTATTGCCCGTCGGCTACCAGTTGCTGGACCACGCGGCAGTCGCAGGGGCTGGTCAGGGTCCCTTTCATCTGGTGGCCGAAGAGCTTCTCGATGTTGCCCGGGTTGAGCTGCTCCTCGGTCAGGTTGCCCTTGAGCATGTCCAGCAGGTTGGCCGAGAAGGTGGCGATCGGCGCGCCTTTGGCGACTTCCGCGTTGGGCCCGAGAAGGCTCTGCACGGTGCCCTCGCGGGGCATGGTGATCTGCTGGTTGGGGACGCTGACCACGCCGGAATCGGCATGGGTGACGAAGTACAGGTTGTACATCTGGTTGAGGATGAAGGCGAAGGCGCCGACTCCGACGACGAAGATCGCGGTGCTCAGGGTCACCGCCCGGACCCGGCCGAAGAAACCCATCCCGCCGTTGCCGCCGCCCTGCTTGCGGGCCTTGGTGAAGTTCTCGCGCTGGAGGGTATTGAGCATGTCGCCGACGCCGATCACCTCGCCGGCCAGGTAGGAGGTGATCAGGTAGCGCAGGGCCGCCACCTCGCGCGGCTTGAGGTTCTGGAACTCGCAGCCGACCCGGCGGCTGGCGGGGTCCACCGAGCGCACCTGGAACTCCACTTCGAGGGAAAAGCTGATGCTGTCGACCTGGAACAGCAGCTTGCCCTTGTACAGGTCACCGGGCTGGATCGGCGCGCCGCTCGCGGTGAAGGCGAAGCCGCCGGCGGAGAGATCCAGCAGGCGTGCGTCGACGCCTTCGCGGTTGGCGCCGATGTAGCGGATGCGCGCCGGCAGCTTGACCCGGGCGAACTGGCGCTGGGCTTCGGATTCGTGCACGACGTTGACGTTGACGGCTGTATTCATGGTGTCGGGTCCTGTTCGGTCCAATCTGGGTCGATTTGCGCGCGGGCCGCGGCCCTGGCGTTGTCCGTAGTCGATTCGGTGGTCATACGATGGTCAGCAGCACGGCGACGAAGATGCTGGCGGCAGAGAAGGTCATGGCCCGCGACGACCAGGCGTTGAACCAGCGCTGGAAGCTGGCCAGGCCGCGCTCCAGCTTGGTCGGCTGGCGGGTCCAGGACTGCCGGTCGAGGCGGAAGAACACGTAGATCTTCACCAGCGCGCCGACGATCTGGTTGTAATAGAGGATCAGCGGATAGGCCGGGCCGATGCGGTGCCCGGAGAGCGAGAGGAGCAGGGTCAGCACCAGGCGGGTGAGGCCGATCCAGAGCAGGTACACCAGCAGGAAGGCGATGCTGTACTTGAGGCTGGCGAGGATCGCCACCACCAGGCCGAGCAGGCTGGTCCACATCGAGACGCGCTGGTCGAACAGCACCAGCATGGTGAACCAGCCCAGGCGCCGCGCGCCGAGCTTGAGCGCGCGCGAGTTCTGCCGCAGGTTGTTGCCGTACCAGCGGTACATCAGCTTGCGGCTGGCCTTGATGAAGCTCTTCTCCGGCGGGTGCTCGACCGTGTTGATCGCCGCGTCGGGCACGTAGAAGGTGTCGTAGCCCAGGCGCATCAGGCTGAACCAGCTGGACTTGTCGTCGCCGGTGAGGAACTTGAAGCGACCCAGGCGCCAGTGCTCCAGGTGGTCGTTCTCGACGTCGGTGATGAACTCGGGGTTGGTCACCACCCGGGCGCGGAACACCGACATCCGTCCGGTCATGGTCAGTACGCGCTTGGACAGGGCCATCGAGCACATGTTGATGTGGCGCTGGGCGAAGCGCAGCTTGTGCCACTCGCTCATCACGTAGCCGCCCTGCACTTCGCAGAATTCATTGGTGGTGAGGCCGCCGACGTTGGGGAAGAGCTTGAACCAGGGCACGGTCTTCTTCACCACGCCGTGGTCGAGCACGGTGTCGCCGTCGATCACCGCGACCACCGCGTCGTCGTCCGGCAGGTGCCGGGAAATCGCGCGGAAGCCATAGGCCAGGCCGTCGCGCTTGCCGGTGCCGGGAATCCGCACGAAGTCGAGGCTGACCCGGTCCGGCGGGTTCATCTTCTCCCACAGAGAACGGACCAGGACCTCGTCGGACATCTCGACGATGGAGCAGACCACGGTGGTCGGGTAGCCGCTGTCGATGGCTTCGCGGATCACCGAGCGATAGACCATGGCAGTGGTCAGGGCGTCGATGCGGAAACTGGTGACCATCAGGAACACGTGCGACGGGTCGGCCGCGCTGGCCAACTGGCGCACGCGCCGGCGGTAGTACGGGTAGACCACGTGGAGGAACAGCATGCCGCGCAGGAAGTGCACGCCGCCCATGGAGTAGCGCCAGATGCCGACGGCGCCGATAAGCAGGATGAAATCCTTGGAGTCGGCGTCGAACACGGTCTTCGGCACTGCCAGCGCGAGCACCATCAGCAGGCTGAGGAACACCAGCCAGCCGGTGGCTTCGGCGAGGCCACGTTTGTAAGTTTCCATCATCAGTTCCATCGGGCTGGGGACCTTGGCCTCGACGCCGGCGTGCGCTTGTTGTTGTTATGGCGCACGCCGCGGAGACGGCCTTCGGTCCGAGGGCGATAAAGAGGTTCTTTACCGGCTCACGGGGCCAGGGGCGGCCCGCTACCAGCAGATGCCCTCGGCCTGGGCAGTGGTGGTGTGCGGCATGAAGCCCACCAGGTCGACCAGCTTCTTGCCGCTCGGGGTCTTGTTCACCAGGTCGACGAACAGCTCGTCGCCATTGCCCAGCACCAGCACATCGGAACTCGCCACCACTTCGTCGAGGTCGGAGACCAGCAGCGAGGAGACGTGCGGGATCTTCGACTCGATGTATTCCTTGTTGGCCCCGTGGACACGCGCGTATTCGACGTTGCGGTCGAAGATGCGCAGCTCGTAGCCCTTGCCGATGAGCATCTCGGCCAGCTCCACCAGCGGGCTTTCGCGCAGGTCGTCGGTGCCGGCCTTGAACGACAGGCCGAGCAGGCCGACCTTGCGGGTGTCGTGGCTGGTGATGAGGTCGAAGGCCTTCTGCACCTGGTTGGAGTTGCTGCGCATCAGCGAACCGAGCATCGGGTGCTCGACGTCCAACTGGCTGGCGCGATAGGTGAGGGCGCGTACATCCTTGGGCAGGCAGGAGCCGCCGAAGGCGAAGCCGGGACGCATGTAGTAGCGCGACAGGTTGAGCTTGTGGTCCTGGCAGATCACGTCCATCACCTCGCGGCCGTCGACGCCGACCGCCTTGGCGATGTTGCCGATCTCGTTGGCGAAGGTGACCTTGGCGGCGTGCCAGACGTTGCAGGTGTACTTGATCATCTCGGCGACCTCGACGGTCTTGCGGATGATCGGCGCGTCCAGCTCGCGGTAGATTTCCTCGAGAAGGTCGCCGGTCTGCTTGTCCAGTTCGCCGATCACGGTCATCGGCGGGAAGTCGTAGTCCTTGATCGCGGTGCTCTCGCGGAGGAATTCGGGGTTGGTGCCGACGCCGAAGTCGACCCCGGCCTTCTTGCCCGAGCAGTCCTCGATCAGCGGGATCACCACGTTGTTGACGGTGCCCGGCAGTACGGTGCTGCGCACCACCACGGTGTGGCGTTCGGACTTCTCGCGGATGGCGAAGCCGATCTCGCGGCAGACGGTCTCGATGTAGCCCAGGTCCAGGTCGCCGTTCTTCTTGCTCGGCGTGCCGACGCAGATGAACGATACGTCGGAGTCCAGCACGGCCTTCTTGAAGTCGGTGGTGCCCGACAGCCGTCCGGTCTGCCGGCCTTGCTGCAACAACGCTTCCAGGCCCGGTTCGACGATGGGCGACTTGCCCTGGTTGATCAGGTCGATCTTGGTGCTGGAGACATCCACACCAATGACTTCATGACCGCGTGCCGACAGGCAGCCAGCACATACTGCACCGACATAGCCCAAACCAAAGATGCTGATTCGCATCGCATTCACCTCGATTGTTTGTCGCGCCGTTAATGAGGTGGCCGTATGGCCACTTCCCTATCTGGCGAGCCGTTACTACGAGCCCCGATCCAGAGCCCTTGATCCGCCTTCAGGCAGTTTCGAATAGAGTGCTTAGTTGTTCGGCACTCTAATAGGGCAAGTTATAAGTTCATGCCCTTTAATGTTTCAGGTGGGTTTCAATAACGGTGCATAACCCGACCTTGGATGCTTCGTTTTAGTTCGGTCCATAGAATTCAAGTTTCTAAAGGCCTTTAATTTCAACAGGTTGAGTTTGTCCCTCGGAGCGGAGTCCGATTATTCGAGACGGTTTCAAGTTGCTCTGCCCATAACTATCGATAGGCATCGCGGTGATAGGATGTTTTCTCTGCGAGGGAAGTTCCGGCCGTTTGTCCCGCTCGCGAAATATTTGGAAATATCCGTTTGATATCACTTGATACCAACTTGATGGCCTTTCCGTTAAATGCCTGCCAATGGCCACTAGTTGCAGAATGCATGGCGGCTGAAAGTTCCGCGTCACCGGAATGAAACAGAAGCCGCTTTTACCGCCTTAAGCAAACCTTAAGGATTCCTTAATCTTCGATCCATGCACTTTGCAATCGTAATTTGCATGTAATGGCGGGAGGCTGGTAATGGCCAATGGATTACGCCGGAGATGGCATTTCCGCCTTGAATTGGGGAAAAGTCTGTGGGCTGGGCGTGAAAAAATGTGATGCAGTTCCGCATGACTTGCAGACGAACGGTTGAGTAGGCCTATTCGCCACAAGGGCTTTTCCGGGGAGAAAGGCGACGCAGCAGGGGTGTCGGAGGGACTAACGGTAGCGCCAGGAGGCGTCGGCGTGCCGAAAGAGGAGCGGCCCGCCAGGGCGGCGGGCCGGGGGAGGTCAGTCTTGCGGGGCGTCCCTGAGGAATACCAGCTGATCCGGGCCGGACTGCTCGGCGCTGAAGTAATAGCCGTGGGCGTTGAAGTCCTTCAGCCCGGCCGGGTCGCGCAGGCGCTCGCGGATCACGTAGCGAGCCATCATGCCGCGAGCCTTCTTGGCGTAGAAGCTGATGATCTTGTACTGGCCGTTCTTCAGGTCCTTGAACTCGGTGTCGATGACCCGCGCTTGCAGCGCCTTGCGCTTCACCGCGCCGAAGTACTCGTTGGAGGCCAGGTTGAGCAGCACGTCGTCGCCCTGGGCGGCCAGCGCTTCGTTCAGCCACTGGCTGATACGCTCGCCCCAGAAGGCGTAGAGATCCTTGCCACGGGCGTTGGCCAGGCGGGTGCCCATTTCCAGTCGATAGGGCTGCATGAGGTCGAGCGGGCGCAGCACGCCGTAGAGACCGGAGAGCATGCGCAGGTGATCCTGGGCGAAGGCGAAATCGTCCTCGCCGAAGTCTTCCGCGTTGAGGCCGGTGTAGACATCGCCCTTGAAGGCGAGCAACGCCTGCTTGGCGTTCTCCGGGGTGAACTCCGGATGCCAGCTGGCGTAGCGAGCGGCATTCAGGCCGGCGAGCTTGTCGGAAAGCTTCATCAGTTCGCTGATCTGCAGCGGCGTGAGCTGGCGCAGTTGCTGGATCAGTTCCTGGGCGTGGTCCAGGTATTGCGGCTGGGTGAAGCGGTGGGTGACCGGCGGGGTCTCGTAGTCCAGGGTCTTGGCGGGGGAAATCACCATCAGCATCGTTCAGGCTCCTCGAATCGTCGGGCGATTGTAGGGGCTGGAGACGTCCGGCTCCACCTATGCGGTCGATAGGGAAAGGCGCCGCCGACCGAACGGCGCCGAGGTATCAGGCCTGGACGGGAGCGAGGTGCGCGGCGACGCTGCCCCGGGCGGCGAACACCACCAGGTGGTCGGCGGCGACGCGGATACCGACGTCATCGCCCGGCTGGTGGTCGGCATGGCTGGGGAAGATCGATTCCAGCTGGGTACCGGTGGGTAATTGCAGGCGGTACAGGGTGGCGGCGCCGAGGAAGGTCTTGCCGACGATCCGCGCCTTCAGCTCGCCCTGCGGCGCGTGCACCAGGTCGTCCGGGCGCAGCAGGACGTCTACCGCGCTGCCGGAAGGCAGGCTGTAGGCGCGATTGCCGCGGATCACGCCGAGTTCGGTCTGCACCGTATCGGGGCTGAGCAACTGGCCGCGAATGAAGTAGCCCTGGCCGACGAAGCTGGCGACGAAGGGCGTCAGCGGCTCGTGGTAGAGGTTGTAGGGGGTGTCCCACTGTTCCAGGTGACCTTCCTTGAACACGCCGATGTGGTCGCAGACGGCGAAGGCTTCTTCCTGGTCGTGGGTCACCAGGATCGCGCTGGTGCCGCGTGCCTTGAGGATCTCGCGAACCTCCTGGCTGAGGCTGCGGCGCAGTTCCACGTCGAGGTTGGAGAAGGGTTCGTCGAGCAGCAGCAACAGCGGTTCGGGCGCCAGCGCGCGGGCCAGGGCCACCCGTTGTTGCTGGCCGCCGGAGAGTTCGTGGGGGTGGCGCGCGGCGAGGTGGTCGAGCTTGACCAGCTCCAGAAGCTCGCGCACCAGGCGCTCGCGTTGTGGATGCTTGCGGATGCCGAAGCCGACATTGTCGGCCACGCTGAGATGCGGGAACAGCGCGTAGTCCTGGAACACCATGCCGATCCGGCGTTTCTCCGGCGCCAGGGTGAAGCCGGGACGCGAGATGACTTCGCCGCCCAGTTCGATCTGCCCGGCCAGCACCGGCTCGAAGCCGGCGATGGCGCGCAGGGTGGTGGTCTTGCCGCATCCCGAAGGACCCAGCAGGCAGCCGATGTCTCCGGCATTGAGGTGCAGGTCGAGGTCCTGCACCACTTTCTGCGAGGCGTAGCCGCAGGCGAGATCTTTCAGGTTCAGCAGCAGGTCGTGGCTCATGGGCTCAGGCGTAATGGGCGTGTTCGATCAGCAATTCGAGGAGGGCCTTCTGCGCGTGCAGACGGTTCTCTGCCTGGTCCCAGGCTACCGAGCGCGGGTCGTCCAGCAACTCTTCGCTGATTTCCTCGCCGCGGTGGGCCGGCAGGCAGTGCATGAATAGTACATCGTCGGCGGCCCCATCGAGCAATGCGGCGTTCACCTGGTAGGGACGGAACAGGGCGATGCGCGCGGCGGCTTCGTCTTCCTGGCCCATCGAGGCCCACACGTCGGTGCTCACCAGGTGCGCGCCGGCCACCGCCTCGCGCGGGTCGCGGACGACGCGCAGGCGGTCGCCGGCAAGGGCGACGAACTCGGCCTTCGGCTCGTAGCCCTCGGGGCAGGCCACGCGCAGCTGGAAGTCGAACTTCAGCGCCGCTTCTATATAGCTGTTGCACATGTTGTTGCCGTCGCCGATCCAGGCCACGGTCTTGCCCTGGATGCTGCCGCGGTGCTCGTGGAAGGTCTGCATGTCGGCGAGCAACTGGCAGGGGTGCAGGTCGTCGGACAGGCCGTTGATCACCGGCACCTTCGAGTGCGCGGCGAATTCCGTCAGGGTGGCGTGGGCGAAGGTGCGGATCATCACGCCGTCGAGCATCCGCGACATGACCCGGGCGCTGTCGCCGATCGGCTCGCCGCGGCCGAGCTGGGTGTCGCGCGGGGAGAGGAAGATCGCCTGGCCGCCGAGCTGGATCATCCCGGCTTCGAAGGACAGGCGGGTACGGGTCGAAGCCTTCTCGAAGACCATGCCCAGGACCCGGCTCTTCAGCGGCTCGTAGAGCACGCCTCGGTTGCGCAGGTCCTTCAGCTCGCTGCCGCGGCGGATCAGACCGATCAGCTCTTCGGGGCTGTAATCCATAAACGAGAGAAAGTGCCGTACGCTCATCGCTGACTACCTTTTATTTTTACTGCTGGCCGAGGCACTGGCCGGCTTTCGCGAGAGAAAACGGGACTGGACCTGCGGCGGGACCGCAACGTGCGGGAAAATAGGGGAAGGCGCGATCTTATAAGGAAATGTCGCGGAAACACAAGGAGGGGCT
>NZ_KV812619.1:0-2072 GCF_001813485.1 Pseudomonas sp. HMSC067G02 | reverse complement strand
TCAGGCGCGCCGCGGTTTTCCGGCGATGTGCGCAACAATTTGCACAGTTTTTTTGACGTAGCATCCGCGCGATCACGCACTTCGGATCAAGCACGGCGAACAGGGACGCCAGCCGTGCAGGTTTTTCGAGAAACAGGGGACAGCGGATGTTCAACCCGGCCAACCAGACCCACTTCAGCCTCAGCCTCGACGGCCTCCGTCACGACCTGCAGGTTCTCGAATTCAGCGGCCACGAAGGCATCAGCCGGCCCTACCGCTTCGAACTCGAACTGGTCAGCGAGCGCGCCGGCCTCGACCTCGAAGCGCTCATGCACCGACCCGCCTTCCTCGCCTTCACCCCGCAGGGCCAGGGCGTCCACGGGCTGGTCTACGGCGCCGCCCAGGCCGACGCGGGCAAGCGCCTGACCCGCTATCGCCTCACCCTCGTGCCGCAACTGGCCTACCTCGCGCAGCGCAGCAACCAGCGGATCTTCCAGCACCTCACGGTGCCGCAGATCGTCGCCCTGGTCCTCGAGGAGCACGGCATCCTCGCCGACGCCTACCGCTTCCAGCTCGGCACCCGGTATCCCGAGCGCGAATACTGCGTGCAGTACGACGAAAGCGACCTGCATTTCGTCCAGCGCCTCTGTGCCGAAGAGGGCATCCATTTCCATTTCCGGCACAGCGCCGAGGCGCACCTGCTGGTGTTCGGCGACGACCAGACGGTGTTCCCCCGCCTGGGCCGTCCCACCGCCTACGTGCACGACAGCGGGCTGGTCGCCGACGAACCGGTGATCAAGCGCTTCAGCCTGCGCCTGGCCAGCCGCACCACGCGCACCACTCGCCGCGACTACGACTTCGAGAAGCCGCGGCTGCTGCTGGAGGCCGGCAATCGCCCCGCTGCCGACGCCCCGGCCGAGCCGGACCTGGAGGACTACGACTACCCCGGTCGCTTCGTCGATCGCCAGCGCGGCAAGCTGCTCAGCCAGCGCGCCCTGGAGCGGCACCGCGCCGACCGGCGCCTGGGCGAAGGGGTCAGCGACCAGCCGCTGCTGGTCAGCGGGCATTTCCTGGAGATCGCCGAGCACCCGCGCGCGGAGTGGAACGACCTGTGGCTGCTCAGCGAAGTCTTCCACGAAGGCAAGCAGCCGCAGGTGCTGGAAGAGAACGTTACCTCCGACACGTCGGCCAGCACGGACGACTTCCAGCAGGGCTACCGCAACCGCTTCCTCGCCACGCCCTGGGAGGTGTTCTTCCGCCCGCCGCTGGAGCACCCGAAGCCGCGCGTGCTGGGCAGCCAGACCGCGGTGGTGACCGGCCCGCCAGGCGAGGAAATCCACTGCGACCGCTACGGCCGGGTCAGGGTGCAGTTCCACTGGGACCGCGAGGGCCAGGGCGACGACAAGAGCAGTTGCTGGCTGCGCGTAGCCAGCGGTTGGGCCGGAAACGGCTATGGCGGCATCGTCATTCCGCGGGTCGGCATGGAAGTGCTGGTGGACTTCCTCGAAGGCGATCCCGACCAGCCGCTGGTCAGCGGCTGCGTCCACCACGCCGCCCACCCGGTGCCCTACGAGTTGCCGGCGAACCAGACCCGCAGCGTCTTCAAGAGCCTCAGCAGCCCTGGCGGCGGCGGCTACAACGAGCTGCGCATCGAGGATCGCAAGGGCCAGGAACAGATCTTCGTCCATGCCCAGCGCGACTGGGACGAGAACATCGAGCACGACCAGAAGATCCGCGTCGGCCACGAACGCCACGACACCGTGGAGGCGAACAGCTACAGCGAGTTCAAGGCCGAGGAGCATCACACCGTGCACGGAGAGCGCAAGGTCGAGCTGAAGGCCGATGACCACCTGACGGTCGGCGACAGCCAGCACGTGAAGCTCGGTCGTGCCTACCTGGCCAGGGCCGGGCGCGAGATCCACCTGAAGGCCGGGCAGAAGATGGTGATCGAGGCTGACAGCGAACTGACGGTGAAGGCCGGCGGCAGCTTCATCCGGCTTGACGCAAGCGGCATCGCCATCAGCGGCCCGCTGGCACGGATCAATGCAGGCGGCGCGCCGGGAAGCGGCTCGGGGATCGCGATCAAGATGCCG
>NZ_KV812618.1:0-905 GCF_001813485.1 Pseudomonas sp. HMSC067G02 | reverse complement strand
CCGGTGGTCGATAACCAGAACGTGCAGACCGCCGGTCCGCGTGGCCCGATGTTGCTGCAGGACGTGTGGTTCCTCGAGAAGCTCGCCCACTTCGATCGCGAAGTGATCCCCGAGCGCCGCATGCATGCGAAAGGCTCCGCGGCCTATGGCACCTTCACCGTCACCCATGACATCACCCCCTACACCCGGGCGAAGATCTTCTCCCAGGTCGGCAAGAAGACCGATATGTTCCTGCGCTTCTCCACCGTCGCCGGTGAGCGCGGCGCGGCGGATGCCGAGCGCGACATCCGCGGCTTCTCCATGCGTTTCTACACCGAGCAGGGCAACTGGGACCTGGTCGGCAACAACACCCCGGTGTTCTATCTGCGCGACCCGCTCAAGTTCCCCGATCTCAACCACGTGGTGAAGCGTGACCCGCGCACCAACCTGCGCAATGCGACCTTCAAGTGGGACTTTTTCTCTCACCTCCCCGAGTCGCTGCATCAGTTGACCATCGACTTCAGCGACCGCGGCCTGCCGAAGAGCTATCGGCACATCCATGGTTTCGGCAGCCATACCTTCAGTTTCATCAATGCGAACAACGAGCGCTTCTGGGTCAAGTTCCACTTCAAGACCCAACAGGGCATCGAGAACCTGACCAACGCCGAGGCCGCCGAAGTGATCGCCCAGGACCGCGAGAGTTCGCAGCGCGACTTGTACGAGAGCATCGAGAAAGGCGACTTCCCGCGCTGGAAGATGTACGTGCAGATCATGCCCGAGAAGGAAGCGGCCACCTATCGCTACAACCCGTTCGACCTGACCAAGGTCTGGCCCCACGGTGACTACCCGTTGATCGAAGTGGGCTTCTTCGAGCTGAACCGTAACCCGGACAACTACTTCGCCGAGGTCGAGCAGGCCGCTTTCAC
>NZ_KV812617.1:0-252 GCF_001813485.1 Pseudomonas sp. HMSC067G02 | reverse complement strand
AGCCCCTCCTTGTGTTTCCGCGACATTTCCTTATGAGGTTGTTTAGGGGGCACATGGGGCTTCACTGACTATATAACGGGGCTTTCAGCCCCGTTGATACTGTACAAATCCCCATACAACCCCGCCTAACCCCAGGGGCTTGGTACAAAAATTGGTACATGTAAAGGGTAGGAGTGGCGAGCCCGGAAATCACCGCCGCCACAGACGATCCCTCACCTCTCTAAAAACTGACGCACTTCATCGTCAAAATCT
>NZ_KV812616.1:0-21951 GCF_001813485.1 Pseudomonas sp. HMSC067G02 | reverse complement strand
AGGTGCCCCATCAACCATTAAATCCGTATACCCTTCCTGGAGGAGCACGGTGAACAGCACCAGGGCCAGGATCAGGGCGGCGGAGGTATAGAAGACCGGAGGATTCAGGGTGCTCCGGGGGGTAGTGGGTGTCTCCATGTAAGCTAGCTCTCCTTGTGATCGGATTGCCCGCCGAAGGCGGAAGACGAAACAGCCTAACACATCGTGATAGCTAATTTGATTCGGAAAGCCTTAATCGATAGCTTTGCTGAATTATTACGCTTCACGTGGAGGTCGTTGCCCGATACTGCAGGGCTTCCGCCAGGTGCCGGCGTTCGATGGCATCGATGCGCTCCAGGTCGGCCAGCGTCCGGGCCACCTTGAGTATGCGATGCAAGGCGCGCAAGGAAAGTTCCAGGCGCTCTCCGGCAGCCTCCAGCCAGCGGCGGTCCGCTTCGGCGAGTGCACAATTGCGGTGCATCGCCTGGAGGTCGAGATGGGCATTGGCGCAGCCCTGGCGGGCCAGTTGCCGTTGCCGTGCGGCGCCAACCCGTTCGCTGATCTCGGCGGTAGCGGTTTCGCCGTGTCCTGGCTGCAGGCTGGTGCTTTCGCGGAGCACGCTGACGTGCAGGTCGATGCGATCGAGCAGCGGTCCGGACAGCTTGCCCCGGTAGCGCTGGACCTGTTCCGGGGTGCAGCGGCAGCGGCCGCTGGGATCGCCGAGGTAGCCACAGGGACAGGGATTCATCGCCGCCACCAGTTGGAAGCGCGCCGGGAAACGTACCCGGCCGTTGGCCCGGGCAATGACGATCTCGCCGCTTTCCAGCGGCTCGCGCAGGACCTCCAGGACCTTGCGCTCGAACTCCGGCAGTTCGTCGAGGAAAAGCACGCCCTGGTGCGCCAGGGTGATCTCGCCCGGCTGCGGGCGGCTGCCGCCGCCGACCAGGGCCGGCGCGGAGGCGGAGTGGTGCGGCTGGCGGAACGGTCGCTGCGGCCAGTGCCTGAGGGGGACGTGGCTGGCCACCGAATGGATCGCTGCGACCTCCAGGGCCTCGTCCTCGTCGAGCGCCGGCAGCAGGCCGGGCAGGCGGCTGGCCAGGAGGGTCTTGCCGGTGCCCGGCGGGCCGCTGAGCAACAGGTTGTGCGCGCCGGCGGCGGCCACCAGCAGGGCGCGCTTGGCGGCGGCCTGGCCCTGGACCTCGGCCAGGTCTGGATAAGGGAAGGGCGCGCGGAGCAGGCCGCGGGCCTGGTAGGGCAGCAGCGGGGCCTGGCCGGAGAGGTGTCCGGCGATCTCCAGCAGGTGGTCCACGGCGAACACCGTCAGCCCGCTGGCCAGGCTGGCCTCTTCGGCATTTTCCTTCGGTACCACCAGAACGCGCCTTGCGTCGCGCGCCGCCAGCGCGGCCGGCAATACGCCTCGCACTGGCCGGATCGCCCCGGACAGGGCCAGTTCGCCAAGGCACTCCAGGCCGTCGAGGGCGGTGCCGGGCAACTGGCCGCTGGCGGCGAGGATGCCGAGTGCGATGGCCAGGTCGAAGCGACCGCCGTCCTTGGGCAGGTCGGCGGGGGCGAGGTTGAGGGTGATGCGCCGCGCGGGGAAGTCGAAACCGGCATTGAGCAGGGCGCTGCGCACGCGGTCCTTGCTCTCGCGCACCGCGGTTTCCGGCAGGCCGACCAGGGTCAGCGAAGGCAGGCCGTTGGCCAGGTGCGCCTCGACGCTGACGCAGGGGGCTTCGACGCCGACCTGGGCTCGGCTGTGGACAATCGCCAGGGACATGGATCGCTCCTTGATCTCACGCCGCTCGCAGGGGGAAGGATCAGTCGGCGGGCGGCGTCAGCTTGCTTTCGAGTTCCGCCACCTTGGCCTCCAGGGCTTCCAGCCGTGCGCGGGTGCGGGCGAGGACCAGCATCTGGCTGTCGAATTCCTCGCGGCTGACTAGGTCGAGCTTGCTGAAAGCGCTCTGCATCAGGGCGCGGAACTGCGACTCCAGCTCGGCCTTGGGCAACGGCGATTCGCCGGCGAACAGGCGGCTGGCTTGTTGGCTGAGGGCTTCGAAGACGGCTTTGGGCGGCAGCATGGCGAGGGTTCCGGTAACGAGTGGGCGGCAGTCTAGCACGATGTCGGCGGCGCTCGCGGGAGGGCCATTGCACACTTTTTGCGCAACTGTCGGAGCGCGTCTGCGCCTATTTGGTGCGCCGCCCGGAGGCCGGCGTTCCGCACTATCCCCGGGTTGGCGGCTAAGGGCTTGAAATCCGGCGGATTTGCCGGAGCTGGCAAGCTTTCTGCTTTGGCCGGGGTGAGGCGTGCACTGAAGCAGTACCGGTGCGGCAGATGAGGCGGTTGCGGGAGGCCGGCAGGTTGCGGCATCGAACGGCCGCAGCAGGGCCAGGTCGGGGCGGAGGGTCCCGATCATGCTTCCCAGAGGGACCGGCGCGTTACAAAGCCAGACACTGCGCTTAGACTGTCCTCGGGTTCGTTTTCCTGGGGCGAGTCCACCAAACACGGGAGAGAGTTTCATGAAGCTAGTCACTGCCATCATCAAGCCGTTCAAGTTGGACGACGTCCGCGAGTCGTTGTCCGAGATCGGTGTGCAGGGCATCACGGTGACCGAGGTCAAGGGTTTCGGCCGGCAAAAGGGCCACACCGAGCTGTATCGCGGCGCCGAGTACGTCGTCGACTTCCTGCCCAAGGTGAAGATCGACGTGGCGATCGCCGACGACCAGCTGGACCGCGTCATCGAGGCGATCACCAAGGCGGCCAATACCGGCAAGATCGGTGACGGCAAGATCTTCGTGGTGAACCTGGAACAGGCCATCCGCATCCGTACCGGCGAAACCGATACCGACGCGATCTAAGCCCAACCGAACCCCCAAAAGCCCCAGGAGAATACCAACATGACTCTGCGTAAGATCGCAGGGCTAGGAGCCCTATTGTCCCTCGCTTTGCCGGGCCTCGCCCTGGCCGCCGAGGAACCCGTCCTGAACAGCGGCGACACCGCCTGGATGCTGATCTCCACTGCGCTCGTCCTGCTCATGACCATCCCCGGTCTGGCGCTGTTCTACGGCGGCATGGTGCGAGCGAAGAACGTGCTGTCGATCATGATGCAGTGCTTCGCCATCACCGGCCTGATCACCATTCTCTGGGTGGTCTATGGCTACAGCCTGGCGTTCGATACCGCCGGGATGGAGAAGGGCGTCCTCAACTTCAATTCCTTCGTCGGCGGGCTGGACAAGGCCTTCCTCAGCGGTCTCACCGCCGACGGCCTGACTTCCGCCACCGCGCTGTTCCCGGAAAGCGTGTTCATCACCTTCCAGATGACCTTCGCGATCATCACTCCGGCGCTGATCGTCGGCGCCTTCGCCGAGCGCATGAAGTTCTCGGCGATGCTGATCTTCATGGCGGTCTGGTTCACCGTGGTCTACGCGCCGATCGCGCACATGGTCTGGAGCGGTGACGGCGCCCTGATGTGGGACTGGGGCGTGCTGGACTTCGCCGGCGGCACCGTGGTGCACATCAACGCCGGTATCGCCGGCCTGGTCGCCTGCCTGGTGCTGGGCAAGCGCAAGGGCTACCCGACCACGCCGATGGCACCGCACAACCTCGGCTACACCCTGGTCGGGGCGGCCATGCTGTGGATCGGCTGGTTCGGTTTCAACGCCGGTTCCGCCGCCGCCGCCAACGGCACCGCCGGGATGGCCATGCTGGTGACCCAGATCGCTACCGCCGCCGCGGCCCTGGCCTGGATGTTCGCCGAGTGGATCACCCACGGCAAGCCGAGCGCCCTGGGCATCGCGTCCGGCGTGGTCGCCGGTCTGGTGGCGATCACCCCGGCCGCCGGCACCGCCGGTCCGATGGGCGCGCTGGTGATCGGCCTGGCCTCCGGGGTGATCTGCTTCTTCGCCGCCACCAGTCTCAAGCGCGCGCTGAAATACGACGATTCCCTCGACGCCTTCGGCGTACATGCGGTCGGCGGTATCGTCGGCGCGCTGCTCACCGGGATCTTCGCGGCGCCGTCGCTGGGCGGCTTCGGCAGCGTGGAGGACATCGGCGCGCAGTTCTTCGTGCAGTTCAAGGGCGTGGCCTTCACCGTGGTCTACACCGCCGTGGTGACCTTCGTGATCCTCAAGGTGCTGGACCTGGTCATGGGCCTGCGGGTCACCGAGGAAGAGGAAGCGGTCGGCCTCGACCTGGCGCTGCACAACGAGCGCGGCTACAACCTGTAATACCTGCCGGCGCCCGGCTTTCCGCCGGGCGTCGGCTTGCCTCCCGCGCTCGCCTTCGCCGAACGCCATGCCCTTGCGCGTCGAAAGTCCTGGGCGTTTCCCGCGACTGCCACGACCTCTCCGCAACCGGTCTTTCAGCGACTGCCGGCGGACTGCGCAACCCTCAGCTTTCACAGGTCTGTCTCTTACGCTCTTTGCTTTTTCAAATGCCGCGCTAGAATGCGCGGCGCGACGGATCGGAGCCGATTTGGAACAGCAGCATGTGGCAGCAGACCCTGATCACCTTGCGCCCGCGTCCGCGGGGCTTTCACCTCGTCACCGAGGAGATACTCGACGCCTTGCCGGAGCTTCGGCGGTGCCGGGTCGGCCTGCTGCACCTGCTTTTGCAACATACGTCGGCTTCACTGACCCTGAATGAAAATGCCGATCCTGCCGTACGCCGGGATTTCGAGCGTTTTTTCGAGCGGCTGGCGCCACGCGGCGAAGTCGGCTATGAACACAACGACGAAGGTCCGGACGACCTTCCGGCGCATTTCAAGGCCAGCCTGCTGGGCTGCCAACTGACCCTGCCGATACAGTCGGGAGGGTTGGCACTGGGCACCTGGCAGGGGATCTATCTCGGTGAACACCGGGACAGGGGCGGGGCACGGCGCGTGCTCGCCACCTGGCAGGGCGAGTCAGTATGAATTTTTTCCGGCGGCGCTCATCAAAACGCGCGGCTGGGCTATAACTAACCTGCTTTTGCAGCACCGAGAGGTTGACCATGAGCGAAGAAGAACTGGAACAGGACGAGCTGGACGGCGCTGACGAGGACGACGGCGAAGAGCTGGCCGCGGCCGACGACGGCGAAGCGGACAGCAGTGACGGCGACGAGGCCCCCGCCCCCGGCAAGAAGGCAAAAGCCGCCGTGGTGGAAGAGGAACTGCCCTCGGTCGAAGCCAAGCAGAAAGAGCGTGACGCCCTCGCCAAGGCGATGGAGGAATTCCTTTCCCGCGGTGGAAAGGTGCAGGAGATCGAACCCAACGTGGTGGCCGATCCGCCGAAGAAGCCGGACAGCAAGTACGGTAGCCGCCCCATCTGATTTCGCGTCATCCCAAGGCCCGCCACCCGTGAGGGAGTGGCGGGCCTTGTGCTATGGCGCCTGCTATCTTGGCGGGCATCTCGCCCCGCCGCATCCCGGTTGGCGAGCCGATCTTTCGCCTGTTCAGGCACGGCTGGCGACGGGCCAAGGCCTTTTCCTTTCCGGTGGCAGCGCTACCGTTCCACATCGTCAACCGAAGCTGCTTGCCATCCAGGCGCTCCAAGCGGCGTCCGGGGCCGATCCTGCACTTGCCGGAGAGCGAGCTGTAGAGCTTGCTTAAGAATTTTCCTAGCGATTCTTAGGTGGATTCGCGGAGCCGTGTAGGTCCTGTCTTATGGCTCTTTTCCAGGCGTTCTGAAAAGATTCGCCACCCATCAAGTTCGCGCCGGTTCCGCCGGATTTTCCCGGACATGCCGGACACATCGGTTGTCATCCCATGGAGTTCAAGACGTTCCGTCGAACCCTGCTGATCGCGGCAGTCCTGTTCGTTCCCGCCGGCACCAGCATGGCTGCCAATCTGTACGCTTTCGGCGGCCGCGATATCGCCGTCCCCTCGATCCTTCCCGAGGGAAACGTCACGTCGCGCTACACGTTCACTCCCATGCAACTGTGCGGCAAGCCCAGCTGCGATCTCATCGGCGTCTCTCTGTACAACAAGGGAAGTGTCTGGGACCCGGTCGATGGTCCGGACCTGAATACCAACGTGCCGGGCCTTTCGGTGCGCCTGCTGCTGGATGGCATACCGGCGAGCAGCCGTTTCAAGGGCACTTTCTCGCAAATCGCGGAGGTCCAGTTGTTCCGCAACTCGACGCCGCTCTCCGACGGCCAGTTCGCGAGCGGAGCGTTCAACTCGTACTTCCTCATTACCTACAAGGACGGGCTTGTCGCGTCTGGCACCTCTTCCGTCAGGTTGACCGGGAGCGTCACCACGATCAATGCGACCTGCCAGGTCGCCGACCAGACCGTGAAGCTGCAGTCGATCGCTGCCGCCCGGCTGAACGGCGTCGGCACCTACGCGGCCGTTACCCCGTTCAATCTCGTAGTGGCCGGCTGTCCTCGCGGGTACAACCGCGTCGGCTACAGCCTTCAAGCGGTGGGGGGGGCGGTGGCCGAAGGCTCGGGTGTGCTGCCGCGCCTGGCGGGCAGCACCGCGACCGGCGTATCGATCCGGGTCACCGACGAGGCCGGCGTGCCGCTACGGATGGGACTCTCGTTGCCGGTGACCGCGTACGACAAGAACACCGGCGGGGCGTACTGGATCCCGATGAAAGCGTCCTATGTGCAGACCGCCGAGAAAATCACGCCCGGCTCGGTCCTGGCCGCGATGGTGATCCTGCTCGACTACCAGTGAGGCAGGGGAGGGCAAGAGCGCGCCTCACCCGAACGCCTCGAAGAACGCCAGGGCCCGCGGGTCGCTGGCATAGGCGATGTTGATACGCAGCCAGTCGCTCTCCTCGCCTTCCGGGCTGAAGCCGCTGCCCGGCGACAGCAGCACGTCCAGGCGTGTCGCCACGGCCTGCAATTCGGCGAACGGGTAGTCGCCGATACGGGCCCAGACGAACATCCCGCCGACCGGTTCGGCGAACACCTCCCAGCCGTTGTCCCCAAGCACCCGCAGGGTCGCCGCCATCTGCCGGGTCAGGCGCTGGCGCAGGCGTTGCACCAGCTTGCGGTAACTGCCGTTGGCGAGCATGGTCGAGACCACGCATTCGGCGAAGCGCTGGCTGCCGATGCTGGTGTACATCTTCACATCCGCCAGGCGCCGGATCAGCTCGGGGCCGGCGATCAGGTAGCCGACCCGTAGCGAGCAACTGAGGGTCTTCGAAAAGCTCGCCAGGTAGATCACCCGGCGCAGCGAATCGAGGGTCGCCAGGCGGGTGCTGGGGCCGTTCTGGAAGTCGGCGTAGATGTCATCCTCGACGATGTGGAAGTCATGCTGCTCGGCCAGTTGCAGCACGCGGTGGGCCACCGAGGGGCTGAGGCTGGTGCCGGTGGGGTTGTGGTACATGCTGTTGGTGAAGAGGAACTTCGGCTTGTGCGCGAGGAGGATCGCCTCCAGCGCGGCGGTGTCCGGGCCGTGGCGGGTGCGCGGCACGCCGAGCATCTTCACCCCGTGGAATTTCAGCAGGTTGAACAGGTTGTAGTAGCCGGGGTTCTCCACCACCACCACGTCGCCCGGCTTGAGCAGCGTGCGTACCAACAGGTCGAGGGCATGGCTGGCGCCGGTGGTGGTGAGGATCTGCTCCGGGTCGACATGGATATCGATCAGCCGCAGGCGTTTCTGGATGTGCTGGCGCAGCGCCGGCAGGCCCAGCGGAGTGCTGTAGTCGAACAGCCCAGCGAGTTCGCTGCGGGCGACCTGGCGGATCGCGTAGCTGAGTTCCTCGACTTCCCGCCAGTTGTCCGGGATCCAGCCGCAGCCGAGCTTGAGTTTCGTCGAGCTGCCGCTGAACTGGCCCCATGCGTTTTCCGCGCCTTCGTGCCACTCGCTGTCGAGTTCGGTAGCGGCGGTGGGTGCCTCGGCGACGAAGAACCCCGAGCCGTGCCGCGATTCCAGCATCCCCAGGGCGACCAGGCGGTCGTAGGCCTCGATCACGCTGGACTGGCTGAGCTGGTTTTCCCTGGCCAACTGGCGTATCGACGGAATCCGCGTGCCGGCGCGGACGCGATTGCCGCGGATCCAGCCGCTGACCCCTGCGACGATCTGCTGCACCAGCGGCTCGCTGGCATTGCGGTCGATCCGGAGGTGCATGCCTGACTCACTGTTCGGTCTTTTCAGGCGAACAGTTAAGCATAAATCCGAACAGCTGTTACTTGTTCCGTAGCGCCGCCGCGCCGGATAGTCGACGCCTCTTCTCGCGGGCTAGCCAATGCCCACCGCTCTGCCGCGGCAGGCCCTTGTACGGAGAAACGCATGAGCAATACCCGTCGCCACGCCGCATGCCTGGCCTTCGGCCTGTGCCTGATCACCTTGGCGGTGAACCTCCAGGCGCCGCTGTACACCGCCTACGCGGAGCTTTCCGGCTACGGCGCGGCAGCCACCGCCAGCGCTTTCTCCGGCTATGTGCTTGGCGTACTGCCGGTGCTGCTGGTACTCGGCGGGTTGTCCGATCGGATCGGGCGCAAGCCGCCGATCGTCGTCGCGTTGCTGCTGTCGATGGTGGCCACCCTGGTGATGGCGCTCTGGCCGCGCCTGGAGGCGCTCGGCGTGGCGCGCCTGTTGCTCGGCGTCGGCACGGCCCTGGCATCGGCCACCGGGACGGCCTACATGAGCGAACTGATGGCGGGCGGGGATTCCCGCACCTCGGCCAACTGGGTGACCGCCAGCACCTCGCTCGGCTTCGGCCTCGGCGCGGCACTGACCAGTCTGTTCCTGCTGTTCCGGGAGAGCCTGGTTCCCGGCAGCTTCTGGGTCCAGCTGGGACTGGCCTGCGTGGCCCTGGCGGCGGTGGCGGGCCTGCCGGACGAGGCGCCGCGCGGGCGCGATACGCCGATGCTGCGGCTGCCGTTCTTTCCCGCCGGCAGCCTGCCGTACGGCTTCTCGATCCTGCTGGCATGGGCCACTGTGGGCCTGGTCATCGCGGTCCTGCCTTCGCTGCTGGCGGCCCACGGGCTGGCGCGCTGGTCGGGCTTCTCGACCTTCACCGTGATCAGCTGCGGCCTGCTGTTCCAGCCGCTGGCGCGGCGGATGGCGCCGGCCTCGGCGACCTGCCTGGGGCTGGTGATCCTGCCGCCGAGCTATGCCCTGCTGGCCTGGGGCGCGATCCACGGCTCGCTGGCTGCGGTGCTGTTCGGCGCGCTGGGCGCGAGCAGTTCCTGCTACGGCTTTACCTACCTGGGCGGGCTGTCGGCGGTGAATGTCCTGGCCGGTGCGGAAAAGCCGCGGGCCAGCGCGGGCTACTTCCTGTTGGCCTACCTCGGCTTCAGCCTGCCGGTGATCTTCACCGGACTGATCGCGGATCGCTTCGGTGCGTCGACGGCGTTGCTGCTTTTCGGCGTGTCGCTGACGTTGGCTGCCGTTGCGGTGGCGCTTTCCATCTTGCGCGGGGTAGGGCGCTTCAAGGCCTGCGCTTCGCGTGCCTAGGGCGCTACCCGCGACCGGGGGCCCGGTTGGTCATTGCAGGCGGGCGAGCAGGGCCGGCAGCTCGGCGAGGCTGCGGATCTCCGCGCTCGGCTCTTCCTCCCCGGCCCAGGGCTTGCCGTTTGGGTTGAACCAGATGGCACGCATGCCGGCGCGGCGCGCTCCGGCGATGTCGTCGTTGGGGTGGTCGCCGATGTGTACCGCTGCCGAGGCCTCGACGCCGGCGCGCTTCAGGGCTTCGCGGAATGGCGTCGGGTCGGGCTTGCCGACGCCCAGTTCCTCGGCGCAGAGGGCGAACCGGAAGTAGTCGGCCAGGCCCAGGCGGCGCACGTCGGCGTTACCGTTGGTGAGCACGCCGAGGGTGAAGCGGTCGGCGAGGATCTCCAGGGTCGGGTGAACTTCGGGAAACAGGGTGACCCGGTGGCGCGCTTCGAGGAATACCTGGAAACCGGCCTCGGCCAGGCTTTCCGCCTCCGCCTGTGGATAACCGGCGTCGAGCAGGGCATGGAACAGGATGCGCCGGCGCAGCTCGCTGAGACGGTGGCGCAGCATCGGTTCGCGATCCAGCAGGCGGGTGCGGATCGCCCACAGGTGCTCGATGGGCACCGGACCCAGGCGCGCCGCGTTGCTCGCCAGCCATTCGCGGAGCAGGGCCTCGGCGTTGTTCATCACCGGGGCGACGTCCCACAGGGTGTCGTCGAGGTCGAAGGTGATCAGTCGCAGGCTGCTCATGGGTCGTTGCCTCCATCGGCGTTGCCCTTGCGCTTGGCGCGGGGATGGGCGCGGTCGTAGACCGAGGCCAGGTGCTGGAAGTCCAGGTGGGTATAGATCTGGGTCGTGGCGATGTCGGCGTGGCCGAGCAGTTCCTGCACGGCGCGCAGGTCGCCGGACGACTCCAGCAGATGGCTGGCGAAGGAGTGCCGCAGCATGTGCGGGTGCAGGTGCTGGCCCAGCTCGCGGACGCCGGCCTGGCGCACTCGCAGTTGGATCGCCCGTGGCGTCAGGCGCTTGCCGCCGCGGCCGATGAACACCGCTCCGTCTTCCGGAGCGGCCTGGGCGCGCAGCGGCAGCCAGGCTTCGAGCGCCTGGCGCGCGGCCTTGCCGACCGGCAGCTCGCGGACCTTGTTGCCCTTGCCGCGCACTCGCACCAGGCCTTCCTTGAGGTCCAGCCATTCGAGATCGAGGCCGACCAGTTCCGAGAGGCGCAGCCCGGAGGAATAGAACAGCTCCAGCAGGGCCTGGTCGCGGCGGGCGATGAAGTCATCCTCCACGGCACCGTCGAGCAATTGCAGGGCGCGGTCGGCGTCGAGGGTCCTGGGCAGCTTGCGCGGACTCTTCGGCGCGCTCAGGCCGTTGGCAGGGTCGTGCCGGCAGCGCCCTTCGCGTAGCAGGTACTGGTAGAGGCCGCGCGTCGCCGAGAGCAGCCGTGCCAGGCTGCGGCTGGATTGGCCCTGCTGGTGCAGGCGGGCGACGAAGGTGCGCAGGCTGCGGGTGTCGAGGGCGTTCCAGTCGGAGAGCCCGGCCTTTTCGGCGAGGGCGAGGATCTTCAGCAGGTCGCGGCGGTAGCCGTCGAGGGTGTGCGCGGAGACCTGGCGCTCGCTGCGCAGATGTTCGAGGAAGGCATCCAAGTCGGCGCGCATCTCGGACCGCCCGCCGCGCTCAGCGGACCGAGCGCAGCGGCGAGGAGAAGCGCGGCAGCACGCGGGCCAGGACCTCGGCGACGTAGCCGAGGAACAGGGTGCCGAGGGAACTCTTGTAATGCTGCGGATCGGGACTGCCGATGGCGAGCACGCCGTGCAGGCCCTGGAAACTCAGGGAGACCACCGCTGCGGAGCCGATCTCGTCGCGGTCGCTCTCGCCGAAGAGGAACGCCAGTTCGTGTGGACGCAGCACGCCGCAGACGGTCTTGCCGCCGGAGAGCAGGCCGCCGATGGCCTGGTGCGCCTCCGCGCTGCTCACCGAGCGGCCCACCGAGACGCTACTGTCGCTGAACAGGATCAGGCTCACGTAGGGCACCTGGAACTCGTGGCGCAGGCTGTCCTCGACGGTACTGACCACGTCTTCCAGGCTGGTGGCGTCGAGCAGGTCGAGGACCAGGCGGCGGGTCTTGTCGAACAGGCGGTCGTTCTCGCGGGCCACGTCCATCAGTTGCGAGAGCCGGTGGCGCATCTCGATGTTGCGCTCGCGCAGCAGGCGTACCTGGCGCTCCACCAGCGACACGGCGTCGCCGGGCTGGTGCGGGATGCGCAGCTCGGGGATCAGCTCGTCATGCTCGACGAAGAACTCCGGGTGCTGGCTCAGATAGGCGGCCACCTGCTCGGCGTCCAGCGCTGCTGTCGGTTCCTGGCTTTTCTCGGTCATAAGCGTCTCGGTTCTCGCGGGCGACGGCCCTTACAGGCGGACCTGGCCTTCATACACGCGGACGGCAGGCCCGGTCATCATAACGGGCTGGCCGGGACCTGCCCACTCGATGTGCAGGCGGCCGCCGGGGAGGTCGATCTGCACCGGCGATTGCAGCCAGCCCTGGCGAATCCCGGCAACCGCTGCGGCGCAGGCGCCGGTGCCGCAGGCCTGGGTCTCGCCGACGCCGCGCTCCCAGACGCGCAGGCGCGCATGGTGCGGATCGAGCACCTGGAGGAAGCCGATGTTGGCCTTCTTCGGGAAGCGCGGATGGACTTCCAGTTGCGGACCGAGGCTGTGTACCGGTGCGCTGTCGACGTTCTCGACGCGCAGCACGCCATGGGGATTGCCCATGGATACCGCGGCCAGTTCGACGCGCTGGCCATTCACCTCTATCTCATAGGACAAGGCTTCGCGCTCGGCCTGGAACGGTATCTCGGCCGGGGCCAGGCGCGGCGGACCCATGTCCACCGTGACCTGGCCGTCCGGGCGGATATTCAGCTCGATGATGCCGCCCTTGGTTTCTACGCGGATGCTCTTCTTCACCGTCAGGCGCTTGTCCTGAACGAAGCGGGCGAAGCAGCGGGCGCCGTTGCCGCACTGCTCGACCTCGGAGCCGTCGGCGTTGAAGATCCGGTAGCGGAAGTCGACGTCGGGGCTGCTCGGGGCTTCGACGATCAGCAACTGGTCGAAGCCGACCCCGGTGTTGCGGTCGCCCCAGAGCTTGACGTGCTTGGGCTGCACATGGGCGTGCTGGCTGACCAGGTCGAGGACCATGAAGTCGTTGCCCAGGCCATGCATCTTGGTGAAGCGCAAAAGCATGGTCTGGGCCTCACTGCGGCAGCAGGCTTTCGCCGGCGTAGAGCTCTTGGACGGTCTCGCGGCGACGGACCTCGTGGGTCTGCTCGCCATCCACCAGCACCTCGGCGGCGCGACCGCGGGTGTTGTAGTTCGAGCTCATGACGAAGCCGTAGGCGCCGGCCGAGCGCACCGCCAGGAGGTCGCCTTCGACGAGCGCCAGGTCGCGATCCTTGGCGAGGAAGTCGCCGGTCTCGCAGATCGGCCCGACCAGGTCGTAGCGGCGCGGCACGGCATCGCGCGGGCGTACCGCCTGCACGTCCATCCAGGCCTGGTAGAGAGCCGGGCGGATCAGGTCGTTCATCGCCGCGTCGACGATGGCGAAATCCTTGTGCTCGGTGTGCTTGAGGTACTCGACGCGGGTCAGCAGCACGCCGGCGTTAGCGACGATGGACCGGCCCGGCTCGAACACCAGGATCAGGTCGCGGCCATGCAGGCGCTCGCGGATGGCGCGGATGTAGTCGCCGGCCAGCGGCGGCTGTTCGTCGCGGTAGCGCACCCCGAGGCCGCCGCCGAGGTCCAGGTGGCGAATGCCGATGCCTTTGCCGGCCAGGCGGTCGACCAGCCCGAGCAGGCGCTCGAGGGCGTCGAGGAAGGGCTCCAGCTGGGTCAATTGCGAGCCGATGTGGCAGTCGACGCCGATCACCTCCAGGTGGTCAAGCTCGGCGGCGCGGGCGTAGACCGCCTCGGCCTCGTCGATGGCGATGCCGAACTTGTTCTCTTTCAGGCCGGTGGAGATATAGGGGTGGGTCTGGGCATCCACGTCCGGGTTGACCCGCAGCGACACCGGCGCTTTCACGCCGAGTTCCGCGGCCACCCGTTGCAGGCGCTCCAGCTCTTCGCCGGACTCGACGTTGAAGCAGTGCACACCGACTTCCAGGGCGCGGCGCATGTCGTCGCGGGTCTTGCCGACGCCGGAGAACACCACCTTGGCCGGATCGCCGCCGGCGGCCAGGACACGCTCCAGCTCACCGCGGGAAACGATGTCGAAACCGGCGCCGAGGCGCGCCAGCACATTCAGCACCCCGAGGTTGGAGTTGGCCTTGACCGCGAAGCAGACCAGGTGCGGCATGCCGGCGAGGGCGTCGGCATAGGCGCGGTACTGGGCCTCGATGTGCGCGCGGGAGTAGACGTAGGTGGGCGTGCCGAAACGCTCGGCGATGCGGGAAAGCGCCACCCCTTCCGCGAACAGCTCACCGTCGCGGTAACTGAATGTGTCCATGGGCGCTCTCTCAGAAACCGTAGCGGTCTTTGCTGTGTTCTTTCTTGGCTTTTTCGTCGTCCGGCAGGTACAGCGGGCCTTTCTGGCCGCAGGCGGCGATGGAGCCGGCGAGGAGGGCGAGCGCGACGAAGGACAGGAACAGCCGCTTCATGACGGAATCCTTGTAGAAAACGTGAATTGTTCCGGAGTATACCGACCCCCCGGCGCCTTGCCTATGCGAGCCGGATCAGGTGTGCCGGGGCTTGCAGGGGAATGGCCTGAGGCAGAGGGGGCGCCGGCGTTTTCCGCGAGCGTCGCGGCAAAACAGCGCGGACTACGGCAATACCAGCGTAGAATTGTCGGAATAGGGCAAGACGAAGGTAGTCGCCCGCCTTTTTTCCCGTTAGCGAATGCCGAGGCAATGCATGAGTACGATGAATGAAGCGCGTTTCCACGACCTGGTCGATGCGCTCCAGCAGCAGGTGGAAGACGCCTTCGATGACAGCGACCTGGATCTCGACCTGGAGAACGCCGGCGGCGTGCTCACCGTACGCTTCGAGAACGGCTCGCAGCTGATCCTCAGCCGCCAGGCGCCGTTGCGCCAGCTGTGGGTGGCGGCGAAGTCGGGCGGCTTCCACTTCGATTACGACGAGGCCAGCGGTCTCTGGCGCCACGATGGCAGCCAGGAACCGCTGGGCGCGCTACTCAACCGGGCGACCCTGGAGCAGGGGGGCGAGGATGTCGAGTTCCCCGGCCTCTGAGGCTTCGCCGCCGGCGGTGGCCTCGCCTTGCCGGCGCCTGTGCTGCCTCGACGATGCGGACGTTTGCGTCGGCTGCGGACGTTCCCTGGCGGAAATCCGCGAGTGGGGCAAGGCCGACGATTCCCGCCGCTTGCAGATCAGGTCACAGGCCGCTCGACGCCAGTCGCTGGCGGGCCGTCTCTCCTGATAGGGGGGATGTTGCTAATTCCTGCGACTGTGTTAGTGTCCGGGAAAACCCCGCCTTCGGGCGGGGTTTTTGCTTTTTTGCGATTCCTGCTTTTCATCGATCAACCGAACCGGACCAAGGAGCACGCCTGCGATCATGAGCACGCCGCCGATCACCATCACTCGTCTGGACCTGCAGCGCCTGGAGCGCCTGCTGGATGGCCTGGACGAATTCGGACCCGCCGCCGAGGCGCTGGAGGCCGAACTGTCGCGCGCCCAGGTGGTGGGGCATGACGAGATTCCGCCGGGCGTCGTGACCATGAACTCCACCGTGCGTTGCCGTGAGGAAAGCAGCGGCAAGGAGTACACCCTGACCCTGGTCTATCCCGAAGACGTGGCCGGCGAAGGCAA
Organism: Pseudomonas sp. HMSC067G02; assembly: GCF_001813485.1. Taxonomy (NCBI): domain Bacteria; kingdom Pseudomonadati; phylum Pseudomonadota; class Gammaproteobacteria; order Pseudomonadales; family Pseudomonadaceae; genus Pseudomonas; species Pseudomonas sp. HMSC067G02. The sequence goes on along the minus strand of NZ_KV812616.1, from coordinate 6,790 downwards.
GGTCTCGATCCTCGCGCCGGTGGGCACCGCGCTGCTGGGTCTGACCATCGGCCAGACCATCGACTGGCCGGCGCCGAGCGGCAAGACGCTGAAGCTGACCCTGCTGGAAATCGAATACCAGCCGGAAGCCGCCGGCGACTACGCGCGCTGATCGGTTTTCGCCCGTCGCCTCCCGGCGACGGGCTTCGCGACCCTCAGTCGCCCCCACCGCCCCCGCAACCGCTGCCGCCGTCCCCACCGCTATCGCCGCCGCAGCCGTGGCGCGAATCCTGTCCGTCCGAACCGAAGGTACTGCCGCTATCGCTGGCGCAGCCGCTGCTGCAACCGATATGGCTGGCGCAATACACCGCTGCGCCGCCGTCTTGCCGCTGCGCGCAGTTCAGGGTGTAGCGGAAGCCGTCGGCGATCGCCAGTTCCGTGTCGAGAGCGAACAGCAGCGGTAGGCGCGTGGGGTTCTGGGGGTCGATGCCTTCGCGGCGACAAGCCAGCTTCCAGGCGCGCCGAATGCCTTCCTGGGCCTGTCGGGGGCTGCGCATCGCCTGCGCCGGCGTATGGTGGAGGAAGCGCCCGAGTCCCTTGCGGCAGACGTGCTGGTAGAGCCGGGTATGCAGGATCAACTCGTGCCAGGCGACATCCACCACCTGGGACGGCATCGCGACCATCCGCTTGCCGGCGGCGCGGCATAGCAGCAAGTATTCGCGCAGGCCGCCGAGCACTCGTTGGACCTGTTCCTCGCTGAGCTGCGGATAGCGCTCGCGGACCGCCTGGGCGACCCGCGGCGGCAGGCGGAATTGCTGGATGAAGCGGTAGCGCCGGCGATCCAGGCCGCGGCGGTAGAGATAGCCGCCCACGAATGCGGCGCCAGCGAGCAGGGTAATACCGAGGAGTGCCATCCGTACGTCCTTGTCGAGCCCCGCGCGGTGCGGCGCTGGGTCATTGTTCCAGCAGCGCCTGGCTCAGCGCCGTTTCCAGGACGCTTTTATAACGCAGATAGTGCAGCGTTTGCGGCTGTTCGTCGGCGAACAGCCGCGACAGGTCGAGGTCGGTCAGGTAGCAGGGGTAGGGTTCGCTTTCCGCGCGATGCGCCAGGATATGCCGGGCGACCGCCTTGAACAGGCCGGCGCCGTACTCCAGTTCGGAAAACTCCTGGTGGTCGCAGTACAGGGTGACCTGCACGCGCTTGCGTTCGTCGCGTTCGAGTAGCGCCTGTAGCTCGTACAACGCGGGTCCGGCCAGGGCCTCCGGCGCTTCGCGAGGCTCGACGTGCAATCTGCCGTCGTTGGAGAGCAACTCGTAGTAGCGGATATCCAGCGAGGCCGGCACCTGTTCCGCCAGCGACAGGGCGTTGCGCCGGTACAGCAGCGATTGCAGGAAGCGCTGCAGCGGTGCGAGCAGGCTGCGTTCGTCACGCAACGCCTGGCGCTGGCGCCAGAGCGCGTTGCGTTCGTCGAGCAGGCTGATCTCGGCGCTGTCGAAGTCGCGCCGGTAGAACACCTGGATGCAGTCCGGCCGCCCCATGGACAGGATCAGCCCGAGGTCCTCGCCTTCCAGGGCGTGGCGATCCAGCTTCAGGGCGCTGTAGCCATCGCGCTCGCGGCCCAGGTGCTGGAGCAGGCTCGGCAGGTCGGGCAGGCTCTCGTGGCTGACCGCCTCCGGCGACATTTCCAGCAGGTGGTACCGCTGGCGGATCTGCAGTAGGTAGCGGCTCGGCTGGCCGCCAAGCAGTTGCCCGTAGGTTTCGCGGAACAGCTCTTCGACCCGCACGGCGATGGCGGCGGCCCGGTTGCGACAGAAGCAGCGCACCATCAGTTCGGGTGGCTGCGGCGGGCTTCCGGGCTTTTCGCGGACGGCGTCGAGGAACTCGGCAAGGCACTCGGGCAGCGCCTGGGGGCCTGCGTAATGGCGCACCGTCAGTTCGTTCCAGCTGTTGAGGCTGAGCTGGTCGAGGGTCAGCACCAGGTTGTCGCGCACCCCGGCATAACCGAGCACGTCGGTACGCCCGGTAGCCATGTGCAGGTTCATCTGGCTGTGGTGGCGCAGCGGGTCGACACCGACGTTGACCAGCAGCAGGACGCTCTTGAGCCGACGCGGTTGCAGCAGGTCGGCGTCGTCCACGGTCGCCAGGGGGACCGGCAGGAACTGCCGCAGGCTGCCCAGGAGATTGTCCAGTTCGGCATCGCCGAGGTCGCTCTGGCCGGGATGCAGGGACAGCCGGGTGGCGCTGTCGATGACGCCGTTGCGATGGCACCAGGCGAGCAGCTCGACCAGCCTGAGGCTGCGTTTCAGCGGCGCGTAGTCAGGCCACTGGTGAGCGCCCAGGGCACCGGGGAAGATCGCCCACTGCGCCTGCTCGCGGTCGTCGTCGGCGGGCAGCTGGACCAGGGTCAGGACGTCTTCGCCGAGATCCGGGGCGATCCCCGGGTTGATGTTCTCCACCTTGCCTGCCTTGCGCTCGAAGGCTGCATACAGGCGGCGGCCGAGCAGGCCCAGGTCGCGGCTGTCGATGCCGCTGTCAGCGCCTTGCTGGCGGGCGATCTGGAACAGCAGGCGGTAGCTGTAGGTCAGTTCGTTGACCACCGTGCGACGCTCTTCCATCACCTGGCGCATTTTCCACTGGCTGCGGCTGTCGAGCAGGGCCAAGCGGCGAGGCTCCCATTGCCATTCCGCGACGAGCTGCTCCATCGACAGGTGCTGCCAGCCCTTCTGCGCCTGGCGCTGGCGACCGCCGAGCTTGCGCCCGACCTTGAGGTACAGGCAGCGCCGCACGAGTTCCAGGCGTTCCGGCGCCTGCTGTTCCCGCAGGTAGCGTTCGAGATGGCGATAGACCAGGACGTAGGGGTCCAGTTCGTCGAGATCGAGCTGGCCGGCGAATACCTGCTCCTTGAAGCGCAGGGCGACGCAGCGGACCCGCGGGTGCTCGCTGGCGTAGGCCTCGGTGAGCAGCAGCTTGAGCAGCGACTTGTAGGGCGAATCGATGGCCTTGGACAACTGCCAGAGGCCGGCGCCGATGAACTCCCGAGCGGGGATGTGCGCCAGGTGGCCGAGGTCGAGCACCTCTTCGGCGCGGATGAAGCGTTTGCCGAGCAGGGTCCGACAGTATTCGTCGTAGCGCCGTTCATGGGCCGGCGGCACCAGCCACCACAGAGGGGTGCGTCCGCCGAGCCAGATCGCGCTGCGGTAGAACTCGTCGAGCAGCAGGAAGTGCTGGGTATTGCCGTCGCCGCCGGGCTCCTTCCGGTCTTCGCGTTCGTCCTGGCCGAAGCGGGCGACGTCGATCAGGAAACAGTGCACCTCGCTGCCCTGGCTGCGCGCCCAGTCCTCGATCAACGCGCACTTGCGGCGCAGCTCCTGGCGCGCGCCGGGCTCCAGTTCTGGGGCATGGCAGACCCAGAGGTCGAGATCGCTCTGTTCCTCCTGGGCCAGGCTCCCCAGGCTGCCCATCAGGAACAGGCCGTGGATCGGCTGTTGTGCGGGTTCCTGCCTGCGTGGCTTGTAGACAAACGAACGGGCCAGGCGCTGGGCTTCGGCGAGTACTTCGTCGTCCGCCTCGAAACCGCTCAGGCCCGCCGGCGTGCTGGCCGACAGGTAGCCCGGCAGCAGCGGATGGTTGATGTGGAACAGCAGCGGTAGCAGGCGCAGGACCCGCTCCTGGCGGCTGGACAACGCCTGTCGGGCGCGTTGCAGGCGACCGGCGTTGACCGCCAGGAAGCGTTGGCGCAACTGGCCGAGGACCTTGCGGTCGATGCCATCGTCGAGATCGAGGCTGAGTGCGGGGTGTCGGTTCATGGGCGTCCGGGCACAGGCAAGGCCAGGCGCCGTGCCTGGCTCCGGTCATGCCATTGTATCGCCCGGAAGCGCGGCGGCTTGAGCGCCGCACCGCGAACCGGGGCAACCGTCGCGGCCTGTCGGGAGCAGGTCGCGATGGCCGCTTCCGTCAACCCTTGAGGATGGTCAGCAGGCCCTGTGCCTGCTCCGCGGCGTCCAGCCCGAGACTGGTCAGGTAGCCGCCGTCGGGCTGGTCGATCAGCCCCTTGTCGTGCAGGCGTCGGGCGGCGGCGACGGCCTTGCCGTCGGCGGTGTGATGGACCTTGAGTCCTTCCTGGGTGTTGTTCAGGTTGAAGAGCGCCAGCAGTTCCAGTTCGTCGATCAGCTCGGGAGTGAAGGCCATGTCGGCTCCTTGCGGTGTTGAGCACCGGTGAGTGTAGTTGGACTAGGGCGTAGCGTCGGCGGCCTGGCTCCAGCCGTCGAGGATCTTCTGGTACTCGCCGCTGGCGAGGATGCGCTGCATGCCGAGGTCGAAGCGTTCGAGCAGATGCTCGGCCTGCGGGTGGCGGCGCGAGAACGACAGGTACAGCTCCGGGCGGTGGACCGTGGCCACCGGCTGGAACTGGCCTTCCAGTTCGGGATGTTCGCTGAACAACTGGCGAGCCGTATTGCGGTAGGCCAGGGCGTAGTCGACGCGGCCTCGCTGGAGCATGAGGAAACCGTAGTAGTCCTTGCGCACCGGGATGCGCACCAGGTCGTGGCGGCGATCGAAGCCGTCGCCGTATTCATAGCCGAGGGTCACCGCGACTTTCCGTCCGCTCAGCGCCTGCTCCGCATTCACCGGCCGCGCTTCGTCGCGTCGCGCCCAGAGCTGGATCTCCGCGCGAAACAACGGATGCCGGGGCAGACGGTAGTCGGCGAGGATGTGCGGGTTCGGCGAGGTGTTGAAGCAGCCGGCGATCAAGCCTTTCAGGGCCAGCTTCATGCAGCGGGAGTAGGGGTAGGGATTGAGCTGGACCGGCGTGTCCGCAGCCCTGAAGGCGGCCCGCACGATGTCCGCGCTCATGCCCTGGATGCGGCCGTCCTTGTAGGCGGTATAGGGATACCAGTCGTCTTCGGCGCCGAGCACCAGGGGTTCTGTCGGGACGGCCGCTGCCGGGCCGGAAAGGGCCAGCAGCAGGCAGATGGGCAGGAAGTGGAACCAGGATCGCATCCGGTATCGCTCCGCGAAAGCAGGTGGCACGGAGAGTGGGCGCCACCTTTCTACCAGAGCGGCAGGCGTTTGGCGAAACAAAACCGTATGGATACGAGGGGCATTCGCCGGCACCAGTCGGCCCGGCTCCGCTCATTCGTCGTCCGGCAACGTCGGCAGGGCACGCAGCGCATGCTCGTAGCCGGCGCTGTCGAAAGCGCGGTCGGCGGCGAGCATGGCGTTGATCTCGTGGGCCAGCACGTAGGCCATCATGCCCAGTGCCTCGTCGCGCTCGTAGCCGACCAGGGTCAGCTTGTTGAACACGGCGCGCGCCGCCGGCGGATTCTCGCTTTCGATCTGGTTCTCGATGGCCTGGATCAGTTTTTCCTCGGCGAAGCCGTCTTCCTGGTTGTCGTCCTGTTCGCTCATCGGGCGTTCCTCGTTCTGGCGCAAAGTACCGCTTGTGCGGCGGCGGGAAGTTGTCCACCCTGCTTGGCCAACGGATGGCCGCGAAGGTAGCGATACCCGACATGATCACCTATTACATCCTTTCCGGCGACCGCCTGGAGCGACGCCAGCACGACGATGCCCAGCGGGGGTTGCCGCCGGGCACCCTGTGGATCGACCTGCATCACCCGACCCCCGAAGAGGAGCGCCTGCTCGAATCCCACCTGCAGGTGAACATCCCGACCCGCGAGGAGATGGCCGAGATCGAGGATTCGTCGCGCTTCTACGAGGACGGCAACGTCCTCTACATGACCACTTCGGTGGTCGGCGGGATCACCGAGCACCGGCCGAGCACAGAGGAAGTGACCTTCGTACTCAGCGAGAAATGGCTGATTACCGTGCGCTACGCCGACCTGCGTTCGTTCCGCGAGTTCGAGAACCGTTGCATCCGCCAGCTCGACGCCAACCGCAGCAGCACCCAGTTGTTCGCCCTGATGATGGACAGCCTGGTGGACCGCATCGCCGACGTGTTGGAGGCCGTACAGGGGCAACTGAGCAGCATGTCGCGGGAGATCTTCGCCGAGTCCACCGCCCAGACCCGCAAGCCGAAGACCGACCTGCAGCAGATCATCAAGCACCTCGGGCGCAGCAGCTCGCTGCTGTCCAAGCTCAACGACAGCCTGCTCAGCATCAATCGGATGAACAGCTATTTCCGCCAGGGTTGCAACGGCTGGCTTTCTGAGCCGGCCAAGGTGCTGGCGAAGACCGTGGAGCGCGACGTGCGCTCGCTGGACGAGTACCTGGCGAAGATGTCCACCGAGATCAACTTCCTCCTCGACGCGACCCTTGGCCTGATCAACATCGAGCAGAACAGCATCATCAAGGTGTTCTCCATCGCTGCCGTACTGTTCCTGCCGCCGACCCTGGTGGGCACCGTCTACGGCATGAACTTCAAGGACATGCCCGAGCTGGACTGGTCCATCGGCTATCCGATGGCGCTGGGGATGATGGTGGTATCGGCGATCCTTCCGTACCTCTGGTTCAAGTTCAAGAACTGGCTCTGAGGCACTCGGCAGGTGTGCAACTTTTTGCTGGATAACTTCGGGAAAAGCTGTGGATACAACGCCGGGGCCAAGGTCTGGCGGGGTCTTCGATGAAGTGAGCAAGTTCTTGCATAGCACTGTGCAACAACTTGCTCACTTTTTCGGGATAAACCCGGGGAAAAACGTTCGTGCGGGCCGGGAAAGTCTTCAACAAATTGATTTAAAAGGTAAATATTTTATTGGCACGAAGCTTGTTGGGTAGCTGCCGCACCAGGACATGTCGTCCCGGCTACCACTGACAAGGAATGCATCCATGGCAACACCCGCCTATATGTCCATCACC
>NZ_KV812615.1:0-9232 GCF_001813485.1 Pseudomonas sp. HMSC067G02 | reverse complement strand
GCCCGATGATGGCGATCAAGACCGTCAACGCCCTTTCCCACTACACCGACTGGACCATCGGCCACGTCCACGCCGGCGCCCTCGGCTGGGTCGCGATGATCACCATCGGCTCGCTCTACCACCTGATTCCCAAGGTCTACGGGGTCGAGAAGATGCACAGCGTCGGCCTGATCAACGCGCACTTCTGGCTGGCCACCATCGGCACCGTGCTGTACATCGCCTCGATGTGGGTCAACGGCATCACCCAGGGCCTGATGTGGCGCGCGGTCAACGAGGACGGCACGCTGACCTACTCCTTCGTCGAGTCGCTGGTGGCCAGCCATCCGGGCTTCATCGTGCGCCTGGTCGGTGGCGGGTTCTTCCTCACCGGCATGCTGCTGATGAGCTACAACACCTGGCGCACGGTACGCCAGGCGCGCCCGGAAGGAATCCTCGCGGCGGCCCGCATGGCCTGAGCCGCGACAGCGCGTCCCTTCCCTTCCCTTCCCGAGCCTCGCCCGCCACGCTGCGGGCAAGGCTCGACAGCCGACGAGGAGAATCATCATGGAATTCAGCTGGAGCGAGATCCTGCTGGAGCTGCTGGCGGTCGCCGTGCTGTTCTTCGGCGTGCATTGGAGCCTGCGCCACGCCAAGACCCTGGACCAGGCGAGCATGCTGCCGTTCGCCGACGACGAGGAGGTGGCCCGCCGGGTCGAGCGGGAAACCGGCAGGAGCCGCACCGGCTGCGGCTGTCCCGGTCGCTGCCAGGGCGACTGCCGGCACTGGGACAAGAATTGGCCGGCATGACGCCGGCCAGTCGCTTCAGGGCTTTATCTTCTTCAGCTCGTTGAGCAGTTCCAGCAACTGCGCGAGCTTTTCCTCGCCGAACCGCTCCTGGATGCGCTGGTAGTTCTTCTCCATGTCGCCGCTCATGGAGACGAAGCACTGCTGGCCCTTCTCCGTCAGGTTCACGTAGACCCGCCGCTGGTCCTTTGGCGCCTTCCAGCGCCGGACGATGCCGTCGCGCTCCAGGCGCGCCAGCACGCCGGTCATGCTCGGACGCAGGATGCAGGCCTGGTTGGCCAACTGGTAGCTCTCCATCTCGCCCTGCTGGCGCAGGATGCGGATCACCCGCCACTGCTGCTCGGTGAGGCCGTGCTGGTTGAGGGAGGGACGGAAGAAACTCATCGCGGCTTCGCGAGCCTGCAACAGGGTCAGGGTCAGGGAGGGTCTTGGCGTTGACATAGGGTCCGAGCTTGGATGACTGGTTTCGAAAGTGCAGAAGAGTAGCGGAAAAAACACAGGCTGCATGCGGGTATGCAGAAGGAAATCAACGGTTTCCGCCGTGCAGGGCCAAGCCCAGCGCGAGCAGGCTGCCGACGCCGCAGACGGCCATCACCAGCGCCATCGGCAGCACGCCGGGCAACGCCAGCCAGCCGACCGCCAGGCTGGCCAGGCAGCCGAGGCCGAACTGCCCGGACACCGCCACCGCCGAAGCCGCCCCGGCCTGTCCGGGATACAACGCCAGCAGGCTGGCGATGCAGTTGGCGCCGAGCAGGCCGGTGACGCTGACGAAGCACAGCAACCCCGGCACCAGCGCCCACAACCCGCCCCGCTCGCCGAGCGCCGCATAGCCGAGGAGGAACAGCCCGGACACGCAGGCCAGCAGGCTGCCGGCCCGCAGCAGCGGCCGCGGACCGTGGCGGCGCACCAGGCGCGCGCTGCACCAGGTGGCGAGCATCACGCCGAGGATGTTCAGGCCGAAGAACCAGCCGAAGCGCTCCGCGCGCACGCCGAAATGCTCGATGAACACGAAGGGCGCGGCGCTGATGTAGGCGAACATCCCGGCGAACGCCAGCCCCATGCACAGCACGTAGCCCAGCGCGCGACGGTCGCCGAGCAGCCGCCCATAGGCGAGAAAGGCCTGGGCCAGGCTGCCGCCGCGGCGCTCCGGCGGGTGGCTTTCGGCGACCCGCCAGACCGCCAGCAGGCAGAGCCCGGCGAACAGCGCCAGGACCACGAACAACGCGCGCCAGCCGGCCCAGAGCATCAGGTAGCCGCCGAGCAGCGGCGCGGCCAGCGGTGCCAGCATGGTCACCATGTGCATCAATGCCAGCATCCGGGCGGCCTCGCCCAACGGATAGAGGTCGCGCACCATGGCCCGCGCCAGCACCGACGCGGCGCCGCCGCCGAGGGCCTGGAGCACCCTCAGCAGGACCAGTTGCCCCGCGCTGTCGGCCAGCGCGCAGGCCAGGCTGCTGAACAGGTACAAGGCAATACCGGCCAGCAGCACCGGGCGCCGGCCGAAACGGTCGGACAAGGGGCCGTAGAACAGCATGCCGACGCAGAAGCCGACCAGGAAGCCGCTGATGCTCCGCTGCACCTGGGCATCGCTGGCGCCGAGATCGGCGGCGATCGCCGGCAGGCTCGGCAAATACATGTCGATCGACAGCGGGCCGAACGCCACCAGCGCCGACAACAGCAGCAACAGGCGTCGTTCGCCGCTTCCGAGCTGAATCCTCGATGCACTCGCAGGCACGTTCGCCCTCCTCTTCTTCGCCTTTCGGTCCAGACGACACCGCCGTGCACGCGGATGCAAGTTCGCCGTCCGGGAAATCCCCACGACGCGACCTCGTTCACCCTGGCAGCGCGCGGGCCTGGCTCCTTTCGCGGGCCGACAACGTTAACAGATTAACAAAATGCGCAGAAGGCGAAAGATTCCAGGTCGGTTTCGCTCTCCAGCGCCGTACCCTCCATGATCGGCAAGCATGGAAAGGGACAGAAGCTAGCGAAGCTTCCGGGAGGATCGCCAATACTTCATTAACAAGTTAACAATATGCTAAAACTCACCGTGCAATCGGCGTCACCCATACCTACAAGAACAACAACCAAGGGAAGAATCGATGATCACGGCATGCCCCCGCCCGTGCGCCTGGCGCAGCTATGCGCTTGGCCTCGGCCTCCTGCCCCTCGCCGCGCAAGCGGAATTCCTCGCGGACAGCAGCGCCCACCTCGACCTCCGCAACTTCTACCAGTTGCGCGACTACCGCCAGCACGATGCGCCCCAATCGCAGGCCGGCAACTGGTCGCAGGGCTTCGTCCTGCGCCTGCAATCCGGTTTCACCGACGGCCCGCTCGGCTTCGGCCTGGACGCTACCGGGCTGCTCGGCGTCAAGCTCGACTCGGGACGCGGGCGTAGCAACGATGGCACGCTGCCGTTCGGAGCGAATTCGAAGGAGCCGGTGGACGACTACAGTCACCTCGGCCTGACCGCCAAGCTGCGCTATTCGCAGACCCAGCTACAGGTCGGCATCCTCATGCCGCAACTGCCGGTGGCGTTCCGCGACGACGTGCGCCTGTTGCCGCAGACCTTCGACGGCGCGCTGCTGACCTCCAGCGAGATCGAGGGTCTCACCCTCACCGCGGGGCAATTGTGGAAGTCGCGCACCCGCGAGTCGGCCGGCAGCGACGACATGTACATCATGGGCCGCGACAAGGCCCACGCCAGCGACGAGTTCAATCTCGCCGGCGCGACCTACGCCTTCACCCCTCGGCTCAGCGCCAGCTATTACTACGGCCAGCTCAAGGACATCTACCAGCAGCACTATCTCGGCCTGCTGCACACCCTGCCGCTGGGCGAAGGGCTGTCGCTGCGCAGCGACCTACGCTACTTCGACAGCGGCGAAGACGGCGCGGCGATCTCCGGGCCGGTGGACAATCGCAACCTCAACGCCATGCTCACCCTGCGCGCCGGCGCCCACGCCTTCGGCATCGGTGTCCAGAAGATGATCGGCAACGACGCCTTTCCGGTGCTCAACGGCTACACCACGCCCTACGTGGCCAACCTCATGGCCTACCAGACCTTCACCCGACCGCAGGAGAAATCCTGGCAACTGCGCTACGACTACGACTTCGCCGGCCTCGGCCTGCCCGGCCTGAACCTCATGACCCGCTATGTACAGGGCCGCGACATCGACCGCGGCGCCGGCCGCGCCGACGACAGCGAATGGGAGCGCAACACCGACCTGTCCTACGTGATCCAGAGCGGACCGCTGAAGAGCGTCGCCTTGAAATGGCGCAACATCACCTACCGCAGCCGCTACGGTGCGGACCTGGACGAGAACCGCTTCATCGTCAATTACACGCTGAAGCTCTGGTGAAGCGCGGCCCCTTGGGGCCGCAGGCACCTCAATCCTCGAGTCGCAGTTGCAAATGCTGCTTCTTGCCCAGGCTCAGGCGCAGCCCGTCGACCTCGCCCGCCAGCGGCGCGTCCGGATCGCTGACCGGCGTGCCGTCCAGGCGCAGGCCGCCGCCGGCGGCGAGGCGGCGGACCGCGCTGCGGGAGGGCTGGATCGCGTGCTCCAGCAGCAGGTCGGTCAGCGACAGTCCCTGCGCCAGGCGCGCGCGGGATAGCTTCATCATCGGCAGGCCGCTGTCCCGCGTACCGTCGGCGAACACCCCGCGCGCGGCATCGGCGGCGGATCGCGCGGCGTGCTCGCCGTGCGCCAGGGCGGTGGCGGCATTGGCCAGGACCACCTTCGCTTCGTTCAGTTCGGCGCCCTGCAAGGCGCCCAGGCGGCGCACCTCATCCATCGGCAGTTCGCTGAACAGGGCGAGGAAGCGACCGACGTCGCGATCGTCGCAGTTGCGCCAGAACTGCCAGAAGTCGAACGGCGCCAGGCGCTCGGCGTTGAGCCATACCGCACCCTGCGCCGACTTGCCCATCTTGCGCCCGTCGCTGGTGGCCAGCAGCGGCATGGTCAGGCCGAACAGTTGGGCGCCGCCCTGGCGTCGCGACAGCTCCACGCCGTTGATGATGTTCGCCCACTGGTCGGCGCCGCCGAGTTGCAGGGTGCAGCCGCGCCGGCGCGACAGTTCGACGAAATCGTAGGCCTGCAGCAGGGTGTAGCCGAACTCGAGGAACGACAGCGAATGCTCGCGGTCCAGGCGCTGCCTGATGGCGTCGAAGGTCAGCAGGCGGTTGATCGAGAAGTGCCGGCCGACCCGGTCGAGGAACTCCAGGTAGCCGACGCCGTCCAGCCATTCGGCGTTGTTCACCAGGCTGTCGTCGTGCAGTTCGACGTAGCGCGAGAAAACCCGGGCGATGCCGTCGATGTTGGCCTGGATCTGCGCCTCGGTGAGGATCGGCCGGCTCGAATCGCGGAAGCTCGGATCGCCGATCCGGGTGGTCGCGCCACCGATCAGCAGCAACGGGCGGTGCCCGGCCTTCTGTAGCCAGCGCATCAGCATCAGGCCCTGCAGGTGGCCGACGTGCAGGCTGTCGGCGGTGGCGTCAAAGCCCAGGTAGGCGGTTGCCGGACCGGCGGCCAGGTGCGCGGCGAGGCCGTCGCGGTCGGTGCACTGGTGGACGAAGCCACGCTCTTCGAGCAGGGCGATCAGGTCTTGCTGATGGGTCGGGACGGACACGGGTATCTCCTTTGGCACGGTGGATGCCCGAGGAGACAGGTTAGGAGGGAGTTCACCGGACCGCCGCCTCGGGCGGTTCGGGAATGCAGCGACGCATCTACCGCCTCAATGAGGGAGCAGATAGGCGTAATAGCGCTTGAAGGTCAGGGCTGCACGATTCATGCGCGGCACTCTACGCGCCTGTGCCGGGCTGTCAAGGCTGGAAAGCGCCTCGACAGGAACCGAGGCACTTCCTCGCAACAGAAGCGCAGCCTGGGAAAGTTTACCCGCCAGTTATCCGCACAAATTTATGACGCCGGTTTCTCTACTTTGAAAAACAACGCCCGACCGGACGTGTACTTCAATAACTCGACCGGAAGAAACCTATCAGCAAGGCAGTTGAATTTTTTCCGAAAGCAATAATTCGATACTTTTCTGGATTGGCGCATCATCTCGTAAAAATAGCGAACCGCTTCCCAGCACCCACGAATATCAATGGATCAGCAATATCCATATGCTTATCGCGGCATTCGAAAAAACATCGACCAATTCCACTGACAAAATATCGGCGTCATTTGCCTAACATGGATATTCCAAGTTCACCCTATCAACTTCCCAGATTGACACTCTCGCCGGCAGATCAGTAATTTTCAGCGACCAGCCGGCAAAGTACTTTTCCAGAGCGGCTGGCAACCGATAGTCAGTCTATCTTCGCAAACCGATGTTTATGCGAGAGGGCCGGCTATCGCTCAAAACTTGATTGATGAAGGAATAGCGCCATGCAACTCGCCACACTTCAGGAACTGAGCTTCGATGAAATCGACCAGGTATCGGGCGCCGGACTCTTCAGCTTCGTCGGCGATGCCATCGTCGATGTGGTCAAGGTGTCCAACGACCTGCTCAACACGTCGGTCATCTCTTCGGTCGGCAAGGTGTTCAACGCCGTCGGCCTGACCCCCATCCATCAACTGGCCGACACCCTCGGCTACGGCGTGTTCAAGGGCGTCGCCGCGGTCGGCGGCCTGCTCGGCGGCGATACCAGCCGTATCGATTACCACTACGACACCGAGTGGACCTGATCCCAGGACCTCGGCCCGCTCCCGTCGCGGAGCGGGCCTCCCCAGTCGCCGGAGGCCTGGGCGCCCCCGGCGGCGACCAAGGACCCGGCAACCGGGAAGGGGCGACCAGCGCCCCGATCAGGAGAACCGCCATGCACGACCCCATCCAGCAAGCCGACGCCTTCGTCGACGATCCCGACCAGGAGTCCGGCGGTCTGTCGCGCCGCAGCTTCCTCGGCAAGAGTGCCACGCTCGGCGCGGTCGGCCTGGTGGCCGGCTGGACCCCGGCCTTCGTCATCCAGCCCGCCGAAGCCGCCGCCAGCAGCTGTCCGGCGCCGGCAGGCTTTCCGGCCGGCCTCGAACTTTATCGGCGGGCGTTCCGCAACTGGTCGGGGGAAATCGCCGCCGACGACCTCTGGAGCTGCGCCCCGCGCACCAACGAAGAGGTTCTCGCGGTGGTCAACTGGGCCTGGCAGAACGGCTTCAAGGTGCGCCCGCGCGGCATGGGTCACAACTGGTCCCCGCTGCTGCTGAAAGGCGGCGAGAACTGCGAGAGCCGCATCATGCTGGTGGAAACCAGCCGTTACCTGACCCGCGTACGGATCGACGCCCAGGGCGAGTTCGGCCTGTTCAGCGCGCAGACCGGCGTCACCATGGAAGCCCTGCTGAAACAGCTGGAGCGGGTCAAGCTCGGCTTCGTCGCCACGCCGGCGCCGGGCGACCTGACCCTCGGCGGGGTGCTCGCCATCGACGGCCACGGCACCGGCATCCCGGCGCAGGGCGAAAGCCGCCTGCCGGGGCAGAGCTACGGCTCCCTGAGCAACAGCATCGTGGCGCTGACCGCGGTGGTCTGGGACGGCGCCGCCGGACAATACGTGCTGAAGACCTTCCGCCGCGACGATCCGGCCTGCGCGCCGTTCCTCGTCCACCTCGGACGCGCCTTCATCGTCGAGGCGACCCTCCAGGCCGGGGTCAACAAGCGCATGCGCTGCCAGAGCTACGTGAACATCCCGGCGAGCGAGATGTTCGCCGCGGCCGGCAGCGGCGGAAGGACCTTCGACAGCTTCCTGCAAAAGAGCGGACGCGCCGAGGCCATCTGGTTCCCCTTCACCGACAAGCCCTGGCTGAAGGTCTGGACGCCGACCCCGCGCTGCCCGTTCGGTGCCCGCGCGGTCAACGGCCCGTTCAACTACCCCTTCTCCGACAACATTCCCAAGGCGCTGTCCGACCTGCTGGCGGCGATCAATACCGGCCACCCGGAACTCACCCCGCTGCTCGGCAAGCTGCAGTACGACCTGGTAGTGGGCGGCATGGCGCTGACCCTGGGCTACGACCTTTGGGGCTGGAGCAAGGACCTGCTGCTGTACATCAAGCCCAGCACCCTGCGCGTCACCGCCAACGGCTACGCGGTGCTGACCCGGCGTCGCGACGTGCAGCGGGTGATCAACGAGTTCTACCTGCAGTACCAGACGATGGTCGCCGCCTACCGCGCCAACGGCCACTACCCCATGAACGGCCCGGTGGAGATTCGCGTCAGCGGGCTCGACCAGCCCGGCGAGTCGATCGTTCCCGGCGCCCAGGTGCCCAGCCTGTCGGCGATCCGTCCGCGCCCCGACCAGCCGGAGTGGGACACGGCGATCTGGCTGGACATCCTCAGCCTGCCCGGCACTCCGCAGGCCAACGCCTTCTACCACGAGTTCGAGGCCTGGCTGTTCGACCACTTCAGCGGCGACTACGCCTCGCTGCGGGTGGAGTGGAGCAAGGGCTGGGGCTACAGCCCCGCCGCCGCCTGGGACGAGCCGACGGTGGTCGACCAGTTGGTGGCGCAGTCGCTACGCCAGGGCCTGGTCGCAGACAACGATTGGGACGCCGCGGCGCGCCAGTTGAACGAAGCCGATCCGCATCGGCTGTTCAGCTCGCCGCTGCTCGACCGGCTGATGCCATGAAATGCCGCTATGCGAGGCCGTACTGACTCGGACGAAGAGCGGTTCGCCGGAGCCGATATGAATGAGCCCTCGATACGGCGTTGACTTGTTCAACAGGTCTTATCGAGGTGTCGCACGAACCGGCCTTAATCATTCGCAAAGTTTACCCGGAGTGGCAAACCTTCATCCGCCGAATATTGAAACTCATTGTCAAACGAACTATCGAGCCCATGAAAAACCGCTAATCCTGGCAGTTCATCCCACTCTTTCGGATTAGTACCATCGAATGGCTTTCCAGACTCACGGGAAGCCTAAAGGAGATATATGAAATGAAAGAACTCAATGACATTGAAGTCACCTGCGTTTCGGGTGGAACTCTTTCCGGCATGATCGTAGGCGCCGTCGACGGCGCCGCGACGGGCATGGCAATCGGCGGGAAATGGGGCGGTGCCGGCGGCTTCGGCTTCGGCGCACTTTCCCAGTTGGTCGGCCTGGTCGTGCCAACCGCGATGGGCGCTATTGCCGGGGGCACGGTCGGTCTCTTCACCAATGCAGAGACGGCTGTCGGTTACTTGGGCCAATACCGGGAAAACTTCGGTCCCGGTGATGTAGGCCGCACCACCATCTAATTAGAAAAGTCGCACTCCGGCACTTCATGCGTTTGAACTTTCGCAAGGGTGTCGGAGTGTCATGCAAGTATTATTCGAATCCAGGATCCAGCCACCATGTTTCGCCAGGAAGCCCTCGACGCCCAGCATGCCGGCGGCCTGGGCGAGATCGTGCTGATCCGCCCGGTCTCCTTCTCTTTTCTCACCCTGCTAGCCGCGGCTATGGCGCTGCTGGTGGTGGGCTTCTTCCTGTTCG
>NZ_KV812614.1:0-5559 GCF_001813485.1 Pseudomonas sp. HMSC067G02 | reverse complement strand
CGAGGTGCTTGACAGCGAATTTGAACGCTGTAGAATGCGCCTCCCGCTGATCGGAAGATGGTTTGAAGGTCGGCGCAAGCGGTTGAGTAGAAAAGAAAATTTTCGAAAATAACGCTTGACGGAAAGAGAGGTTGCTGTAGAATGCGCGGCCTCGGTTGAGACGAAAGCCTTGACCAACTGCTCTTTAACAAGTCGAATCAAGCAATTCGTGTGGGTGCTTGTGATGTAAGACTGGTGATCGCAAGATTATCAGCAACGCAAGTAACACTCGTGAATTCGAGAGTTTTATCTCTTTTTAAGAGAATGCGATTGCTGAGCCAAGTTTAGGGTTTTCTCAAAACCCAAGCAGTATTGAACTGAAGAGTTTGATCATGGCTCAGATTGAACGCTGGCGGCAGGCCTAACACATGCAAGTCGAGCGGATGAAGGGAGCTTGCTCCTGGATTCAGCGGCGGACGGGTGAGTAATGCCTAGGAATCTGCCTGGTAGTGGGGGATAACGTCCGGAAACGGGCGCTAATACCGCATACGTCCTGAGGGAGAAAGTGGGGGATCTTCGGACCTCACGCTATCAGATGAGCCTAGGTCGGATTAGCTAGTTGGTGGGGTAAAGGCCTACCAAGGCGACGATCCGTAACTGGTCTGAGAGGATGATCAGTCACACTGGAACTGAGACACGGTCCAGACTCCTACGGGAGGCAGCAGTGGGGAATATTGGACAATGGGCGAAAGCCTGATCCAGCCATGCCGCGTGTGTGAAGAAGGTCTTCGGATTGTAAAGCACTTTAAGTTGGGAGGAAGGGCAGTAAGTTAATACCTTGCTGTTTTGACGTTACCAACAGAATAAGCACCGGCTAACTTCGTGCCAGCAGCCGCGGTAATACGAAGGGTGCAAGCGTTAATCGGAATTACTGGGCGTAAAGCGCGCGTAGGTGGTTCAGCAAGTTGGATGTGAAATCCCCGGGCTCAACCTGGGAACTGCATCCAAAACTACTGAGCTAGAGTACGGTAGAGGGTGGTGGAATTTCCTGTGTAGCGGTGAAATGCGTAGATATAGGAAGGAACACCAGTGGCGAAGGCGACCACCTGGACTGATACTGACACTGAGGTGCGAAAGCGTGGGGAGCAAACAGGATTAGATACCCTGGTAGTCCACGCCGTAAACGATGTCGACTAGCCGTTGGGATCCTTGAGATCTTAGTGGCGCAGCTAACGCGATAAGTCGACCGCCTGGGGAGTACGGCCGCAAGGTTAAAACTCAAATGAATTGACGGGGGCCCGCACAAGCGGTGGAGCATGTGGTTTAATTCGAAGCAACGCGAAGAACCTTACCTGGCCTTGACATGCTGAGAACTTTCCAGAGATGGATTGGTGCCTTCGGGAGCTCAGACACAGGTGCTGCATGGCTGTCGTCAGCTCGTGTCGTGAGATGTTGGGTTAAGTCCCGTAACGAGCGCAACCCTTGTCCTTAGTTACCAGCACCTCGGGTGGGCACTCTAAGGAGACTGCCGGTGACAAACCGGAGGAAGGTGGGGATGACGTCAAGTCATCATGGCCCTTACGGCCAGGGCTACACACGTGCTACAATGGTCGGTACAAAGGGTTGCCAAGCCGCGAGGTGGAGCTAATCCCATAAAACCGATCGTAGTCCGGATCGCAGTCTGCAACTCGACTGCGTGAAGTCGGAATCGCTAGTAATCGTGAATCAGAATGTCACGGTGAATACGTTCCCGGGCCTTGTACACACCGCCCGTCACACCATGGGAGTGGGTTGCTCCAGAAGTAGCTAGTCTAACCGCAAGGGGGACGGTTACCACGGAGTGATTCATGACTGGGGTGAAGTCGTAACAAGGTAGCCGTAGGGGAACCTGCGGCTGGATCACCTCCTTAATCGAAGATCTCAGCTTCTTCATAAGCTCCCACACGAATTGCTTGATTCACTGGTTAGACGATTGGGTCTGTAGCTCAGTTGGTTAGAGCGCACCCCTGATAAGGGTGAGGTCGGCAGTTCGAATCTGCCCAGACCCACCAATTGTTGGTGTGCTGCGTGATCCGATACGGGGCCATAGCTCAGCTGGGAGAGCGCCTGCTTTGCACGCAGGAGGTCAGGAGTTCGATCCTCCTTGGCTCCACCATCCAAACAATCGTCGAAAGCTCAGAAATGAATGTTCGTGAATGAACATTGATTTCTGGTCTTTGCACCAGAACTGTTCTTTAAAAATTCGGGTATGTGATAGAAGTAAGACTGAATGATCTCTTTCACTGGTGATCATTCAAGTCAAGGTAAAATTTGCGAGTTCAAGCGCGAATTTTCGGCGAATGTCGTCTTCACAGTATAACCAGATTGCTTGGGGTTATATGGTCAAGTGAAGAAGCGCATACGGTGGATGCCTTGGCAGTCAGAGGCGATGAAAGACGTGGTAGCCTGCGAAAAGCTTCGGGGAGTCGGCAAACAGACTTTGATCCGGAGATCTCTGAATGGGGGAACCCACCTAGGATAACCTAGGTATCTTGTACTGAATCCATAGGTGCAAGAGGCGAACCAGGGGAACTGAAACATCTAAGTACCCTGAGGAAAAGAAATCAACCGAGATTCCCTTAGTAGTGGCGAGCGAACGGGGATTAGCCCTTAAGCTTCATTGATTTTAGCGGAACGCTCTGGAAAGTGCGGCCATAGTGGGTGATAGCCCCGTACGCGAAAGGATCTTTGAAGTGAAATCGAGTAGGACGGAGCACGAGAAACTTTGTCTGAACATGGGGGGACCATCCTCCAAGGCTAAATACTACTGACTGACCGATAGTGAACCAGTACCGTGAGGGAAAGGCGAAAAGAACCCCGGAGAGGGGAGTGAAATAGAACCTGAAACCGTATGCGTACAAGCAGTGGGAGCCTACTTGTTAGGTGACTGCGTACCTTTTGTATAATGGGTCAGCGACTTATATTCAGTGGCAAGCTTAACCGTATAGGGTAGGCGTAGCGAAAGCGAGTCTTAATAGGGCGTTTAGTCGCTGGGTATAGACCCGAAACCGGGCGATCTATCCATGAGCAGGTTGAAGGTTAGGTAACACTGACTGGAGGACCGAACCCACTCCCGTTGAAAAGGTAGGGGATGACTTGTGGATCGGAGTGAAAGGCTAATCAAGCTCGGAGATAGCTGGTTCTCCTCGAAAGCTATTTAGGTAGCGCCTCATGTATCACTCTGGGGGGTAGAGCACTGTTTCGGCTAGGGGGTCATCCCGACTTACCAAACCGATGCAAACTCCGAATACCCAGAAGTGCCGAGCATGGGAGACACACGGCGGGTGCTAACGTCCGTCGTGAAAAGGGAAACAACCCAGACCGCCAGCTAAGGTCCCAAAGTTGTGGTTAAGTGGTAAACGATGTGGGAAGGCTTAGACAGCTAGGAGGTTGGCTTAGAAGCAGCCACCCTTTAAAGAAAGCGTAATAGCTCACTAGTCGAGTCGGCCTGCGCGGAAGATGTAACGGGGCTCAAACCACACACCGAAGCTGCGGGTGTCACGTAAGTGACGCGGTAGAGGAGCGTTCTGTAAGCCTGTGAAGGTGAGTTGAGAAGCTTGCTGGAGGTATCAGAAGTGCGAATGCTGACATGAGTAACGACAATGGGTGTGAAAAACACCCACGCCGAAAGACCAAGGGTTCCTGCGCAACGTTAATCGACGCAGGGTTAGTCGGTTCCTAAGGCGAGGCTGAAAAGCGTAGTCGATGGGAAACAGGTTAATATTCCTGTACTTCTGGTTACTGCGATGGAGGGACGGAGAAGGCTAGGCCAGCTTGGCGTTGGTTGTCCAAGTTTAAGGTGGTAGGCTGAAATCTTAGGTAAATCCGGGGTTTCAAGGCCGAGAGCTGATGACGAGTCGTCTTTTAGATGACGAAGTGGTTGATGCCATGCTTCCAAGAAAAGCTTCTAAGCTTCAGGTAACCAGGAACCGTACCCCAAACCGACACAGGTGGTCGGGTAGAGAATACCAAGGCGCTTGAGAGAACTCGGGTGAAGGAACTAGGCAAAATGGCACCGTAACTTCGGGAGAAGGTGCGCCGGCTAGGGTGAAGGATTTACTCCGTAAGCCCTGGCTGGTCGAAGATACCAGGCCGCTGCGACTGTTTATTAAAAACACAGCACTCTGCAAACACGAAAGTGGACGTATAGGGTGTGACGCCTGCCCGGTGCCGGAAGGTTAATTGATGGGGTTAGCGCAAGCGAAGCTCTTGATCGAAGCCCCGGTAAACGGCGGCCGTAACTATAACGGTCCTAAGGTAGCGAAATTCCTTGTCGGGTAAGTTCCGACCTGCACGAATGGCGTAACGATGGCGGCGCTGTCTCCACCCGAGACTCAGTGAAATTGAAATCGCTGTGAAGATGCAGTGTATCCGCGGCTAGACGGAAAGACCCCGTGAACCTTTACTGTAGCTTTGCACTGGACTTTGAGCCTGCTTGTGTAGGATAGGTGGGAGGCTTTGAAGCGTGGACGCCAGTTCGCGTGGAGCCATCCTTGAAATACCACCCTGGCATGCTTGAGGTTCTAACTCTGGTCCGTGATCCGGATCGAGGACAGTGTATGGTGGGCAGTTTGACTGGGGCGGTCTCCTCCTAAAGAGTAACGGAGGAGTACGAAGGTGCGCTCAGACCGGTCGGAAATCGGTCGTAGAGTATAAAGGCAAAAGCGCGCTTGACTGCGAGACAGACACGTCGAGCAGGTACGAAAGTAGGTCTTAGTGATCCGGTGGTTCTGTATGGAAGGGCCATCGCTCAACGGATAAAAGGTACTCCGGGGATAACAGGCTGATACCGCCCAAGAGTTCATATCGACGGCGGTGTTTGGCACCTCGATGTCGGCTCATCACATCCTGGGGCTGAAGCCGGTCCCAAGGGTATGGCTGTTCGCCATTTAAAGTGGTACGCGAGCTGGGTTTAGAACGTCGTGAGACAGTTCGGTCCCTATCTGCCGTGGACGTTTGAGATTTGAGAGGGGCTGCTCCTAGTACGAGAGGACCGGAGTGGACGAACCTCTGGTGTTCCGGTTGTCACGCCAGTGGCATTGCCGGGTAGCTATGTTCGGAAAAGATAACCGCTGAAAGCATCTAAGCGGGAAACTTGCCTCAAGATGAGATCTCACTGGGAACTTGATTCCCCTGAAGGGCCGTCGAAGACTACGACGTTGATAGGCTGGGTGTGTAAGCGTTGTGAGGCGTTGAGCTAACCAGTACTAATTGCCCGTGAGGCTTGACCATATAACACCCAAACAATCTGACGATTGTGTGTTGTAAGGTGAAGTCGACGAACCGAAAGTTCGCATGAACCGCAAACACCTTGAAATCACATACCTGAATCCGGATAGACGTAAGCCCAAGCGAACGGATATCCAACCGAATTGCTTGACGATCATAGAGCGTTGGAACCACCTGATCCCTTCCCGAACTCAGAAGTGAAACGACGCATCGCCGATGGTAGTGTGGGGTCTCCCCATGTGAGAGTAGGTCATCGTCAAGCTCCTATCCCAAAACCCCTGGTCAGCGATGACCAGGGGTTTTGCTTTTGCG
>NZ_KV812613.1:0-42826 GCF_001813485.1 Pseudomonas sp. HMSC067G02 | reverse complement strand
GGCATTTTATCAACCAGAAATTCCGGATACCCTTAATAACCTTCATCATGTTGAGAAAATTGGCTTTGACGCCTGGACCATAAACCAAGACCGGGCGAATTATAACCACCTCGATTCCAGTTCTTGCTGCCAGATCCAGAAGACCTCTCTCCGCCTCTAGCTTAGACAGGCCATAGGGGTCAATCGGCCGGGGTTCGTCATCGGCTCTGTATGGACGCCCATCCTCTGTAGCTTCTCCATTGACCTTTATTGAACTGATAAATATGAAGCGCCGTACCCCCTTGCTCGCAGCCTGTCGCGCCAAGTTCAAGGTTGCCTCCACATTCACCTTGCGGAACTCCTGAAGTGGATCGGCAAGCGTTTCATTCATCACATGGACGCGCGCCGCGGCATGAATAACGATATCTACCGCCTGCAAGGCCTCGGACCAGTCAGTATCGGGACACAGGTCACCAGTCAATACAGACCG
Source organism: Pseudomonas sp. HMSC067G02 (assembly GCF_001813485.1). Classification (NCBI taxonomy): domain Bacteria; kingdom Pseudomonadati; phylum Pseudomonadota; class Gammaproteobacteria; order Pseudomonadales; family Pseudomonadaceae; genus Pseudomonas; species Pseudomonas sp. HMSC067G02. The sequence continues at coordinate 42,357 of NZ_KV812613.1, read as the reverse complement.
TACAGAAGAAGGAATGCGAGAGGATGTGCTTCGTGCAGCGGCAACGACTCCATGCCCCAGACGCTGCAACTGCTCCGACAAAGCCCTTCCAACAAAACCTGAGGCCCCTGTCACCAGGATTCTGCTCATGAGTCTCCCCTGTCTTTCTCCAGCAACCGTGTATATTCTCCAATCAAAAGATTGCTAATACGTTGACTGGAAAATTCTTTCTCCACTCGAATCCGAGCCTTTTCCCCCAGTTCCTTGCAGAGTCGCTCATCACCTAATAGCTGATCGATTGCCGCAGCCAACGCTTGAGAGTTTTTCACTGGCACAAGCAGGCCTGTCTCACCATTGACAATGGCATCGCTCAGACCATAGATATCCGAACCGATAGTCGGCACCCCCATGGCCGCGGCCTCGATCACCACAGTACCGAAACCCTCCCTGTAGCTAGGCAGGAGCAGCATATCCGCTATAGCCATGAACTTTTCCGGCTCATCAGAAAACCCCAAAAGAATAAGTCGCTCCTTGAGATCACTAGAAAAACCGGCCAAAAGCTCTTCTTCGCTCATCTCATGCGGCCCAAGGAGCATAAGAAAAACATCATGATTTCCGACTAAGCTCTCAAAAGCCGCCAATAACTCCAAAACACCCTTGTCTTGAGTAAGACGGCCAACAAAAAGCAGAGTCTTCGAGGCTCTTCCGATACCCAGGGAAGCTTTCAGAGAAACTCTTTCATTCAAGCTATAACGCGAAGCCGCGAAACGTTTCAGATCAATTCCGGCAAGCGACCCTTCACCAATAACCGAGATATCGTCATCATCTGCAACACCGCTATCGATGATGAATTTGCGCTGCGAAATACTATCCGCATAGCAATGAGTATTGAGAAGCGCTATAAGCTTGTCACTGCCCTTGGAAAGAAGATATTTCAAACCTTTTAAACCCACCCAAGGCTGCCCCGTAAAAGTATGCAAACGGATGGGCACGAAGGCAAGCTTTCCTGCTAGCGCACATAACAAACCTGCCTTTGGAGTGGTAGAGTGAACGATGTCAAACCGCTCTTTTCGAAAAAATCGCCAGAGTTTATACAAAGCCAGGAGATCGCTAAGCGGAGAAATTTTTCTTGGAATTACAATAGAAGCATAACGGCAATTATCAATATTTTTAGAAAGCTCTTTTTCACTAGCAACAATCGTGATCTCGGCCCCCGCATGGGCAAGTGCGGAAATTTGAGCTCTCAATTGGGTCTCAACAAAAAAAGTCACAGTAGAGACCCTGGCAATGCGCACGCCCTCAACCCCCTTTGAATTGAAATAGCTCAACGCCGGCCTTCCTTATCGAGAATAACTTCAGATATTTCTTTTGTTATATCACGACTAGGCACATAACCTAATATATGGTTCAACTTATTGCATGAGTAATGAGTGCGCGCCACCAAGGAATCTATACGAGATGATGTCAGAGGAAACATCTTTATCCCCGAAAAAACGAAGGCGATCATTCTCGCCAACGCTTCTGGGAAGCGCAAAAAAGGTGGAGAGACTCCCTGCAATCCTGCCATCGCCTCCACTAGGCTCTCTTGTGTGCAATCATTGGAAATATTGAATATCTGATTCTTCGCTCTTTCCTCAAATGCGCAGAGCAGAAGTGCCTCGACAACATCGTCAACATGTACATAGGTAGAAACTGATCCTGGGGGCCCCACATAGAAAAAACAGTGCGCCTTGATCAATCGCGCCCATTGACGCAACGACCCGTTTGGCATTCCTGAACCATATACATTGGACGGCCGCAAAATAGAATAGCTGAAAACACCATTTTCGACGGAAGACATCACCAGTTCATCGGCAATCGTCTTGGTGCATTCATAAACTCCTACCGGAGCAGAAGCGGTTTCCTCCGTGACAATACGCTCGGAGTTGGCCTTTTCCAGAACAGGACCGTATGCACCCACACTGCTTAGTTGGACCCAATGCACTGGCATACCAGATTGGCGAGCACTTCTTTTCGCAGCAATGATCAGCCGTTCTGTTGCCTCGACGTGAAGAGCATGCATCTTGCTCTCATCCTGAAGCTCTCCGAGGCAGTTGAGAATAACCGTACAGTCGGACACCAGGAAGTCGAGATCGACCTCACTGTTGAGGAGGTCGACTTTCACACAATCAACCCCAACGATGGATTGCATCTTCCTTGAGGAGATTCGGACATTCATACCCCGCTTCCGCAGCTCCGAAACCACCTTGCTTCCAATGAAGCCGGCACCACCAGTAACCAAAATGTTCATGTTATATCCCAATGACTATCTCAACTCGCCTCGGCCCCAACTATCCCAATAACCCTTGGGCAGCCAAGTCTCGAATGGATCAGATACTAGTTCAATGTCTCTCTTTATATGTTTCAAAGGAAAGCAAGAAATCCCTCTTTCTCTCAAACTTTTAAAGAAGACCCCATCCCTGCCTACAAGAATTGTAACGTCATGGCCAGCCCGCCGAGCCCCATGAGCGAGGTCAAGCAAGTGTACATTGGCATCTCCCATGAAGTCCGAACGATTCAAGATATATGTGATCTTCAAAATCACTCCATCCTTGTTATATCGCAAGCTCCTACAAAAGCCTCAGATGTATGATTTTAACTTAATCAAATCAAGTTCTTGAGGTCCATCTTAACAGCCTAATATGAATCCAATGGAGCAACGGCGAAGCATAAACAATAGCTCGAAGCTTATCGACAAGAGGAATATTCTTGAAGAAGAGAATGCTGAGAATGGATCGATTTGCACGAAGAGTTTCTAAAGCAGCGAGCTTAGCCAACGAAGCGGAGACCGCTACCGAGAGCTCTCCCCTGTATCTCTCTAGATAAACACTATAAACAATGGATCTCTTCGAAATCATTTCGTTTTTTTTAGAAAACCCAACATCTCTCTTTAAAGAATTATTATCATGCAAACGATATAACAGAGAAACAACTGGAACATGGATAACATTCACGTCTTCAGCATAGGTGGCGTGACACTTAATCCACATATCCTCATTTCCAAGAACAGGCGGAATAGGAAAGACTCTCTCAGCAAATCTTCTATTGAAAGCTATTGTCCCCCCCGAAAGAGAACCTAACTCTCTATCCTTAGGAAAAACCATTCCATCTAGGTACTTAGTTTTTGAAAAAGTTCTATATTTACAGAGAGTAATAAAGTTCTCATCTTGATCCAGTACTGGATCTACTCGCGCTCTCAAGGTGTTAGGTACAAGTTTATCGTCACCAGCCAACAACACCACAACACCTCCACTAGACCTCTCATAGGCAAAATTGAAGGCATTGTTCTTACCTTTTTTTTCATTCTTATAGCACTTGAGAAAACTATATTTATTCCGCAGCTGCTCCATCAACTGCCACGTCCCATCCGTAGAAAAATCATCAACACAGACGACCTCAATAGAAAGCTTTTCACCCTGCTCAGAAATACTTTGGAGAGCCTCTTCAAGATGCAAAACTTCATTATAGACCGGCATCAAAATTGAAACATCTACACCCATGTCCTTTATCCTCTATCGCTAACCGGGCTACTCATAATATATTTTGACTTTTTTGCGAAAGCCGAAAAAACGGGAAAAAATACACAAAAATATATCGCCAGAGGAATAACATTAGAGAACTGGCTTCTAGGAAGAATGATAATCACCGAAACCAGGCAAGCCGCCAGGCCCAGAAAAAATGAACTGGAAAGGGTCTTGTTATCTAGGGTTTTCAACAAGAAACCAAAGCATGCTGAAAAGGCAGAAAATAGAAAAACCTGCTCGAACGACCATATATAAAACGTACTAGGTAGGCTCCATCCCAAACCTAGCCCTCCGAGATATGTAACAGGATCGAGGTGATATGCAAGATAGTCTGCATAACTCACGTCTTGCATGCGCAAGTCATAGAAGATTGATGCAAGCCTAGACGCACCAGGGACAAAATTCTGAATCGTAGCCACCAGAGGATAGTCAGAAACCTTAGTAGAAACATCAAAGACCATCAAGGATATCCCCTGATCATATAGAAACTTGGAGACAAACCCTAACCAACCACTATCTAAATTAACGGCCAAACTCCTTGCACTTAAAGAGCCAAACAAAACCAGGCTGAGAAAAAACAAAGAAAAGGCAGCCAGTACGCCAAACCAACTGACCTTATGGTTTATTCCATATGCCCAGAGCAGCATGAATAGAGAAATAACAAACCCTCCTCGCTGTCCTGCGAGCAAAGACAAAAGCCCCATGACAAACAACGAGAGTATTATTATTTTCTTCTCACGCTCTAGACAAAATGAGTAGCTCAAACCAAGTGCAATATAGAAGAGGCTTTTAAAAAACTTACCACCGGCATAAGCCTCGCCCTGAAAAGAATATAGGGACAGATAACCATCAGATGACGAAATCACATAATTCCTGTATTCTACATACAGATTTATCGAGCAGATAATGACAACCAAGAAAAAGATAACCATGCGAAGCATGGGAGAGAAATGCCCCCCTCCTTCCTCTACACCGCCAGAACTACCTAGCTTAAACTTGATATCCCGCCCCAGCACAGCTCCCATATACATTGAAAACAGGAATATCATCGATAAAAAGCCAAGCCTCACCCCATCATAAGGAGCTAGTTTATATGTAGCAAAAAAGTCTATTGCAAAAATATCAACATCGGGATTCAATATTTTTGAAAAAAACCGCCCAAAAATGAACACAGCCGTCGATACAAAAAAAAGAACTGTCAAAGAGGTGGGCTTAAACCCTAAAGAAAGGAATGAGAGAAAAATATAAACAAAAAGCGCAAGCACTATAAAAGCTATCGAAAGCTCATCAACATAGGAGCTTACATCAAAACTAAAAAAGTAACAGACAAAAAGGAAAACAAGAATCAAGAAGCCAAAGAGCAAAGTTTTAGAGCTCTTGATCACAACGCCCCCTTGATTAACCATAAAGTGAACCCTCTTTAAACATCATAGAGCAGAATAAAATCACCAGCCCTCTGCTCAACATGTTTTTCTTTTCCTATAGTGAGAAATAAGCACCGAAAGAAGAAGCCCAATAGATTTTCGGAAAAGGAAAGCTCCTTTCAATCCAAGTAATGCCCAGAAAACCAAGATAAGAGCCTGATTTTTTTCTTCGGAGAGCAAAATCAATGAGCTTGTCAAAGTGCAGAAAGAGGTAACCATATAAAGCTTAAGCCTAGGTATCTTACGCCACACCGAACACGAAAACTCAGTTCGGCAGAATAGAAAAACCCAAAACGCAACAGCAGTAGCTACCGCTGCACCAGCTGCTCCATAGAGAGGAACCAACAGATAATTACCACCGAAGCTAGTTAACGCAGCTAAAATAGAAGACAGCATAGAAAGACCGGTTCGGCGAGAAATGCTGATGCCGATCGCCGTTGCCTCTGAGAGAGCATAAAGTAAGGGAGAGGCCACACATACTGTTATCATGTACTGTATGGGCGCATATGCTTCAGGTAAAAAAAGTGGAACCATCCAAGAGAACAGCCCACTTATTATAAATATATAGAAAACGCACGCCAGTACATGCTCCGATATTTCATCAATTTTCTTTTCATCAACCCCCTCGGCAGCCCATTTGAAGACCGTTGGAGACCATATGGTCGTAAAAATGTTTCCAAGAATACCAGCACCTGCTGCGATACTCACCGCTACTGAATATATCCCCAACTCTGAAAAGGTAGAGAAGGCACGCAAAAAGAGTCTATCCATGACATACAGTCCCCATGCCGCCACTCCGCCCACAACTAATGGTAGACCGAAACGCAACAACTCATGAAACTGTGTCTTGTACAACGTATAGGCATTCCATGGTCTCCATTCACCACGGGTATTCCAAGCAAAAATAGACATGATCGTAAACATAGATATTGCTTGCGCCACTAATAAACTTACAAAAGAGGCCGGTATGGAAAAAACAAAAAATGACGCAATGACGATCAAAAAAAGAATTTTAGGCGATATCTGAGTCAAAGAGAACGCAAGAGCTCTTTCCTGCATTCTCAGAATCAGGGAGAGGAAGCGAGAAACCAATGCAAAAACAAAACAAAGCATTGTCAGATAGGCAAGTAGACCATCGCTTTTCTCGTACATAAAATCAGAAAGTATCGATGCATCATAAAAAAACAAAAAAGAACAAGACAAAAGCAAAAAAAACAACCCGGGGAAAAGACAAGATTTCAATAATGCCGAGCGATTTTTTTCTTCGTGATATTCACGCACATAGGCTTGATCCAACCCTAGACAAAAAAGGAGAACACAGAAGTTTGAGGCAACTTGAAGCATTGCAATCCGGCCAACATCTTCAGCGGAATAAAACCAAGTAATTATAGGGAGCGTTATCAGACCAAGAACAGCCGACCCGATAGAGCCTATAGCAAAAACCGCTATCTTCCGAGAAACCATTATTTTTCTTCTACTAAATATTCTACTTCTTTTATAAAAGACCTATAGTTCTGCTCAGAACTAAAATCTTTCTCTATTTTTTTACGTGCCGTTTCCCGCATTGTTTTCCTGTCTCCTCCCAGATAGAGTTTGGAAATTGAGCTACAGTACTCTTCGGGAGTAGGGTTTTCAGAAAGCAACCGCCCACAACTATTATCTATCAGAGATCTGATTCCACCTACACAAGGAGCAATTGCAGGAACGCCAGCACTCATCGCTTCCATAATGGAAACCGGCACACCTTCCGACTCGCTTGCATTAATAAAGAAATCAACAGCATTATTTAGGAAAAAAGCTTTCGCTTCTTTATTTTCGACTTCTCCCATAAAGTGAAAACTTACATTCTCAAGCTCTCCTAGTTCCGTCCTGGCTAGAGACTCGAGATCAAGCTTCAAAGCTCCTCCTCCCAAGTGGGTCCACTTTATTTTAATGGAGCGGTGTTCAAGGGCAAGAAGCCTCACAGTGGAAATGATTTTGTCAATTCTTTTTATAGGAATACATGAAGAAAGAGAGACCAGATGGAGTCCCTCCTCACTTACTTTTGAACCACCTTTGGGAATGGGTACACCTAACTTAGAAATCTTGAGTTTTTCATCGGCTGCAGAATAGCGCTCTTGATAATAATTTCTGCCTTGTTCGGAAAGAAGAAATACGGCATCAAAACAATCAACAAACTGTCGCTTCAGAGGCATATAGCCATGCGCGCGTCGCTCTTCGTAAAGATCGAACCCATGAGCTCTAGAGATTACTTTACCGATTAACCCTTCCTGCTTCAGCAAACAAGAAGCGTAAGCTTGTACATCATTCCAATAACAATAAACGACATCGATTTTTCCATTATTGGATACGAATTGGCGCAACGCCAACTCAGATGACTTGGTCAATGCCGACGCTTTTAATGCATAATATAATTTTAAAAAGCTGAACTCCCTTGCTTTTATCAAACATCGAATCTCTTTTATGAAGACAGCGGAAATAAGCGCTCTAAAAATCAAATTCAATCTCGATTTTTCTTGAATCGGGGTTGAGAGCGTTATATTCTCAGGCAGCCATCTTCTATCTTTTCCGCAAGTGGCGGGCAAAATATACACCTCGGAAAATGAGCTCTCAGCCCAAAATGCTATCTCATCTTCAATAAATTGCTCCCCAGGATAATAAGGGAAAGCATTTGTAAGTATGAGAATACTGCTCATTTGACGAGAGCCTTAACAATAGTCTCAATTGCTTCGTCAGTGAGATAAGGGTGCATTGGAAGACTCAATACCTCTTCTGCAACCATATCCCCAACTGGCAGATATGCTTTGTCGTTAGAAACCGCCGGCTGTTTATTCAGGGGGATAGGATAATGAACAGCAGTTGGGATACCTGCATCTTTAAGATAGCTCTGAACATTATACCGTTCATTCACACGAATAGTATATTGAGCCCAAGCACTAACATTATACGGCTCAATGTAGGGCATAGAGTCAAGCCCTGCAGCCTGCAATAAAGAACTGTAACGTTGTGCTACTCTTTGGCGTAACTGCATTTCCTCATCAAAAACTTCCATCTTTGAAAGAAGGATAGCTGCCTGCAAGGTATCAAGGCGGCTATTTACTCCCACCCGGATATGATGATAGCGACGGTCTTGGCCATGTCGAGCTATTTGGCGCATGACCTCGGCCAAGCCGTCATCTTCCGTGAAAATTGCTCCACCATCACCGTAACAACCCAATGGTTTACTAGGGAAAAAGCTGGTGCATGCAATTTTAGTCAAACTACAGGAGCGCCTTCCTTTATAGATTGCACCAAAACTCTGAGCAGCATCCTCAATAACAGGGATACCATACTCCGCTGCAATCTCATTAATCTCGTCAAAATCGGCACACTGCCCATACAACGATACAGGAATAATCGCTTTAGTTCTTGCTGTGATAGCTGCTTTCAGCAGCTTTGGATCTAGATTATATGAGCGAGGGTCAACATCGACATAAACCGGTGTTGCCCCTAGTAATGCAGCTGTTTCCGCAGTGGCTATATAATTGAATCCCGGGGTAATAACTTCATCGCCAGCCCCTACATTCAATGCCATCAGCGCAATCTGCAGGGCATCTGTCCCGTTAGCTACACTGATACAGTGCCGAACCCCGACATAATCGGCCAGCTTTTGCTCTAACTCAGCCACCTCGGGACCAAGTATATATTGTCCATGCTCAAGTACCCGGGCAATTGCGAGGTCGAGCTTATCTTTAATACGTGCCTGCTGCGCCCGCAGGTCAATAAAGTCAATCACGCCACCAACTCCTTCACCAGTCCATCTGCAGACAGTCGATACGTATCCCCAGTATGTGGACAAGTAGCCTTACCTTTTCCATTCACCGGCAAATCAAGTCTTTCACCGTACTCGCTCATCCAACCAACTTGTCGTGCGGGAACACCTACCATCAACGCATATGATGGCACATCTGACGTGACTACAGCTCCAGCCCCAATAAAAGCAAAGGAACCGATAGTTACCCCACAGACAATGGTGCAGTTGGCTCCCAAGGTAGCGCCACGTTTCACCAGTGTATTCAGGTACTCACTTTTTCGCTCAATTAGCGAACGTGGATTATGGACATTTGTAAATACCATACTCGGTCCACAAAAGACCCCTTCCTCTAGAGTAACATTGTCATAGACAGATACGTTGTTCTGAATTTTACATCGATCACCAATGGATACTTTATTTCCAACAAACACATTTTGGCCTAGAGAAACTTCCTTGCCAATTCTAGCCCCTGCACACACATGCACGAAGTGCCAAATTCGAGAACCGTCTCCAATTTGAGCCCCTTCGTCAACAATTGCGCTATCGTGCTGATAAAACCCCATAACATCACACCAATTTAGCCAAGAATGGGTGACCTTCTTCATTTTCAGCTTTTACTGCTTTGAGGGAGCGAATGGTTTCCACTGTCTCTACGCAATGACGTGCCTCCTCGATTCCGAAGCCTCCCCCAACAAGAATCGACTCATAACTGAGCGTATGCAGATCGGTAAAACCTTCTGAAAACTCGACTTCTACGCCATCACAAGTAATCGAGCGATAAGTAGGTTTTTTACCCTTCACAGAGGCGGGAAGATCATTGGCATCGATGGAAAGGAACCAGCGCACTCGCGCATTTTCATACTCAAGGTAACCTGTTGCCTTAGATTCATTTGAGTAGTGAACAACATTTCTTTGCAACCTACCGAATATGAAATGCAACATATCGTAGAAATGCACACCAATATTCGTGGCCACTCCAAAGGATTTTCTGGGATCGCCTTTCCAGCTTTCCATATACCACTTGCCGCGGCTAGTTATATAGGTCAGGTCAACCTCATGCTTGTGGGTTTTGGTGCCATTTTCCACCTTCTTCTTCAGATCAAGAATTGCTGTATGATGACGTAATTGGAGAATATTCCAAAGCCGACGACCGGTTTCATGCTCGACAATGGCAAGATCATCGAGCAATTCAGAACTAGGAACCAAAGGCTTTTCACAGATCACGTCGCAACCCAAACGGAGACCTGCTGTGATATGGGAATGATGCAAGTAATTAGGCGAGCAGACAGAGACAAAGTCTAAAGCTTGCTCAGGCCTACGCTTTAATCGCCAAGCATAGTCATAAAATCGCTCAAACTCCGTAAAGAACTCACTTTGCGGAGAGATACTATCGATTATCCCAACGGAATCATTGATATCATAGGCACATGTCAATACATTTCCGGTATCTTTGATAGCGCGCATATGCCTGGGGGCAATGTAACCAGCAGCACCAATGAGAGCAAAACGTTTCATGAAATATCTCTGACGAAGTCAATGTCCGCAGCCAAGTAGCTACTTGACTACTGTGGGATCAGGCTTTGATTACCTTCTGCGATGGCGCCCGATATTTTCCACGACTATCTACAACCAGGCTGGCGTGAGCATGGATAAGATCGTAATCAAACCGATCATGATCAGTTGCTAACACAACCGCATCGAAACGAGAAAGCCTTTCGGCAGTCAGAGGCTCACTAGCAAGATCAAAGTGATGCTCACGCATTTTGGGGAAACTGGGAACATGGGGATCGCTATAAGAGACAATGCCTCCTTTGGCCTGAATCAGTTCCATGATCTCAACCGAAGGAGACTCACGCATATCATCTACGTTTTTCTTATAGGCAATACCCAGCACCAAGACGCGACTGCCTTTAAGAGCCTTGCCTCTTTCATTCAGCCCATCCATTAGCTTACTGACTACATACTCCGGCATAGCCTTGTTGACTTCACCAGAAAGTTCGATGAAGCGAGTATGCAGGCCATATTCGCGTGCTTTCCAGGTCAGGTAGAAAGGATCGATGGGAATACAGTGCCCTCCCAAACCAGGCCCTGGATAATAAGGGGTAAATCCAAAAGGTTTGGTCGCTGCAGCATCTACCACTTCAAAAATATCGATACCCATTCGGTCCGCGACTACTTTCATCTCATTGACCAGGCCGATATTCACCGCGCGATGAATATTTTCCAGCAATTTGGTCATTTCCGCAGCTTTGGTAGAGCTCACTGGAACTACTTTATCTATAGCCTGTTCGTAAAGAGCGACTCCAACTTCCAGGCATTCCGGGGTATGCCCCCCAATTACCTTTGGAATAGTGCGGGTTTCAAAATTCGGATTACCTGGATCTTCACGCTCTGGCGAATAGACTAGAAATATACTTTTCCCAACGACCAGCCCATCGGACTGAACCCTGGGTAGCAGCTCCTCCTCAGTGGTACCTGGATAGGTTGTGCTTTCAAGAGAGACGACTTGTCCTTCACGCAGATACGGCTTAATAGCTTCCGTCGTATTAACCACAAAACTCATATCCGGCTCGCGATATTTATTCAGCGGGGTCGGAACACAAAGAATAAGTGCGTCGCACTCTTTTGCCCGAGAGAAATCGGTCGTAGCTTCAAAACCAGAAGAGCAAGCGTGAGAAATGCTTTCCGCGGATATATGCTCAATATAGCTTTCACCGGAATTCAGCCTTCTAACTTTTTCGGCGTCGATATCAATGCCAAGCACTCTAAAACCGATCGAATTATAACGCAACATAAGCGGGAGTCCGACATAGCCCAACCCCACGATCCCGACAAGAGCCTCTTTATCCTTGAACTTTCTAGTAACTTTTTCTCTCAGGTTTTCCATATTTCCATCTCAGCAAGTAGTAACAGGACCTATATGAACCACCTGTTATCATGACTACAGAACAGGGAGTCGCTAGCCAAACCCACCCGACACTCCCTGTTTCCCTTACAGCGCATTTGACAGGATGCAGGTATCTTTGACCTGGCTAGCAAGATATCTGCTTGCGCCTTGTACTCCAAGGCTAGCCCTTTGAAGTACAAGGCTCGCCCCGCTAGGCAAAGGGTAACCTACCTGCCTTGTCACAGCTAGCATCACTGGCAACACGAGCCATACCGCCAATCCGTTCGATTATATACAGTCTCTTCCTTCGATAAGCTGCTTGACTCTGGAAGAATCCCATGATCGAGCCCCAGCCTTGCTGGCTACTGACCGCAGAAATAGTCAAAAAATTGACTAGACCGCAGCGTTCCCCGTTGGACGCTAGAGGCGCTACCATCCATTCAACAACGTTATCCGGAGCGAAAATGAATGCAGGATCACTGCTCATCCCCTTCAATAGAAAAGTGTTCCAGCTTCTCCACCTACTTAACAAAAGGAGTGCTTACATTTTCCAGAAAAGGCCATGGGCTCGAAGAAAATAAAGGGAAAATATCGAATGATATGGCTTATTTTATGAGAGGCACAGCCGGATAGGGCGTCCCTGCCCATTCCAACCATAATTACCGCTTATTGCGATAGAGCGAATTAAACACGACAGTCACGACACCCACCGCACCACCGAGCAACAACCCCATCATGACGAGTAAAAGCTTCTTCGGCTTCACGGGAGAATCGGGCGTCTCAACCGAACCATCCTGACGGAACACAGCAACCTCGTCGGTGTTTACCCGTAAACTACTATAGAGTTTTTCCTGCTCCTGCAGAGTTCGTAAAGCAGGGATGAAAGGATCATCTGACACACGACTTTCCAAAGCCTCGATCTCTCCTCTAAGCGCCTTGCTGCCCCGCATGTACATCAAGCTACCGTTCATGATAGCCGAAAGCTGCTCAGATACCTGCCCACTTATCATCGGAGGCTTTTCCAACCCCACAGCATCCGCGACTTTTAGAGCCTCTCTAAGTTGCACAATTCTATCTTCACGGCGTAACTTAGCAGTTTCACGTAGCGTTTGGATCCGCTGATCGACATCCCGAGCCTTGACCTCTATCTCACGGTGCGCATTCTTAACCATTTCTTGGACGGAATGTTCGGCCGTATCGGCAAGATAGCGACGGATCCACTCAGCGGCCAGCTCAGGATCTTCCTGTTCTACTGTTAGCCGATAGCGACTCGGCTGGGTCTTGTCTGGCAGAGTAATACTGATCTTTTCATTAAATAACCTATAGAGACTATCGCGCGACGCCGGCCTCTCACCTCCTAGCGACGGCAAGTAGACATTCTCGAAGAAGCGGTGCCGAGTCTCATCAGCTTGAAGATTGCGCAAGAACACGGAATAGACATCCTGAACCTTAAATGCCTGAAGACCCGACTCCTTGGTGCGCCCCTGGTTAAAACCGGCAACATTGCTCAGCGAGGGCGGCAACACGGCGATACTGGCTTCATAAACTGGCTTACTTGTATAGGCATATATAGCAGCAACAATGCCAAATATAAGAGCTACGACCAGGATAATCCACTTTCCCTTCCATAGAGTCTGAAAAAGACTCACGAGATCAATTTCACCGCCACCGTTTTTTTCTTCTTTCAACGCTACCATTGTCGGAACTCCATAATCTGTCTTCTATAGCTCACGCAAGCCCCGAACTAAAGCTATTCGAAACGAGAAGCTACAACTCCACCGATGTGCATTATCACCAAGACAAAGAGAGTGCATATAAAAAACATGAACATATCTCGACGCCTCCTCAAGTAGCACACCCTGTGCCAGAGATTATCTGTACAAGGAATTCTACGATAGACAGCCAAGAACACGCCTCAGTTCCGTAAGAAGTATTTTAGTTTTCTGAAGACTGATTGCTCGCTCAGTACAGCTGAGCATACGATTCAAATCGCGGAACAGCTTCAAAGAAAAAGCCCGGAGGTAACAAGTAAAATGATGGCAGAACGCAATCAAGATGGAAGGCCACTCTAACCAGTCGATCCGCTATGAGTCCTTGCGCCTCAGGCCATTGTCAGAATCCCCATCACTCGATGAAGAAAGCCGAGCAAGTAAGGAATCTCTCTCTTTCCGAGCCTTGGCAAGATCCTTCTCGATTGCCTTGATACGTATATTAGCTCGCGCTAAAAGTGACGAACCGGCCAATAGGCCAATGAAACCACCCAAGATGAACACCAAGGCAACATAGAGAACAACGGGCAGCTCGGGGGTAAGCAAACCGAACAGTTCGAAATGAGTAACCTGCCGGTTTTCCAATACCATAACTACTACGAGAAGAGCGATAAACAGCACTCCACCCATCAGCAGTATGCGCCTTATCCAAAGCATGAAGACTCCAATATCCGAATGGACCGATATCACTCCGGCTCGTTGACCCGATCCCGCAACTCCTTGCCCGGCTTGAAGTGCGGCACGAACTTGCCGTCGAGGCGTACCGACTCCCCGGTCTTGGGGTTGCGACCGACGCGCGGGGCGCGGTAGTGCAAGGAAAAGCTGCCGAAGCCACGGATCTCGATCCGGTCCCCGGTCGCCAGGGCCTGGGACATTTGCTCCAGCATGGTCTTGATTGCCAACTCGACATCCTTCGCGGACAGTTGCCCCTGATGGGTAACGATCCGTTCGATCAACTCCGACTTGGTCATGGTTTTCCCTTCTTTTTCAAGCGGCTAGATCAGCTCAGGTCTCTTTTAGCATGCTGATCAGTCTTTGAACAGGTCCAAGAAGGGGAAAACGAAAAAGGGCGGCCTAGGCCGCCCTTTTTCATGATGGATCAGAGACTTAGCCCTGATTCTCCATCTGAGCACGGATCAGATCACCGATGGTGGTCGGACCAGCGCTTTCTACTTCCTGCTTACGCAGTTCTTTCATTGCGTCCTTCTCGTCGTCGACGTCCTTGGACTTGACGGAGAGGCTGATGACGCGGCTCTTGCGGTCGATGCTGATGATCTTGGCTTCGACTTCCTCGCCTTCCTTCAGGACGTTGCGCGCGTCTTCGACGCGGTCACGGCTGATTTCGGAAGCCTTCAGGATACCTTCGATGTCGTCGCCCAGGCTGATGACAGCGCCTTTGGCGTCGACTTCCTTCACGGTACCGCGGACGATGCTGCCTTTCTCGTGCAGGGACGCGTAGTTGGAGAACGGATCGTCTTCCAGCTGCTTGATGCCCAGGGAGATGCGCTCGCGCTCCGGGTCGACCGACAGGATGACGGTTTCCAGCTCGTCGCCCTTCTTGAAGCGACGTACGGCTTCTTCGCCGACTTCGTTCCAGGAGATGTCGGACAGGTGGACCAGGCCGTCGATGCCGCCGTCCAGACCGATGAAGATACCGAAGTCGGTGATCGACTTGATGGTACCGGAGATACGGTCACCCTTGTTGAACTGGCTGGAGAAGTCTTCCCACGGGTTGGATTTGCACTGCTTGATACCCAGGGAGATACGACGACGCTCTTCGTCGATGTCCAGAACCTGAACTTCCACTTCGTCGCCAACCTGGACGACTTTCGACGGATGGATGTTCTTGTTGGTCCAGTCCATTTCGGAGACGTGTACCAGGCCTTCCACGCCCTCTTCCAGCTCGGCGAAGCAGCCGTAGTCGGTGAGGTTGGTGACGCGGGCCATGACGCGGGTGCCTTCCGGGTAACGCGCCTTGATGGCAACCCACGGGTCTTCGCCCAGTTGCTTCAGGCCCAGGGATACACGGTTGCGCTCGCGGTCGAACTTCAGGACCTTGACGTCGATCTCGTCGCCAACGTTGACGATCTCGGACGGATGCTTGATGCGC
This sequence comes from Pseudomonas sp. HMSC067G02, assembly GCF_001813485.1. Taxonomy (NCBI): domain Bacteria; kingdom Pseudomonadati; phylum Pseudomonadota; class Gammaproteobacteria; order Pseudomonadales; family Pseudomonadaceae; genus Pseudomonas; species Pseudomonas sp. HMSC067G02. Next base: position 26,832 of record NZ_KV812613.1, on the reverse strand, counting down.
TTCCAGGCCATGTCGGTGATGTGCAGCAGGCCGTCTACGCCGCCCAGGTCCACGAATGCGCCGTAGTCGGTGAGGTTCTTGACGATACCCTTGACCTGCTGGCCTTCCTGCAGCGATTCCAGCAGAGCTTCACGCTCGGCGCTGTTCTCGGCTTCCAGGACGCTGCGGCGGGAAACGACAACGTTGTTGCGCTTCTGGTCGAGCTTGATGACCTTGAACTCGAGCTCTTTGCCTTCCAGGTGGGTGGTGTCGCGAACCGGACGCACGTCGACCAGCGAACCCGGCAGGAACGCGCGGATGCCGTTGACGTCGACGGTGAAACCGCCCTTGACCTTGCCGTTGATGACGCCCTTGACCACTTCGTCGGCAGCGAAAGCCGCTTCCAGAACAATCCAGCTCTCGGCGCGCTTGGCTTTCTCGCGGGACAGCTTGGTCTCGCCAAAGCCGTCTTCTACCGCGTCCAGTGCGACGTGGACTTCGTCACCCACCTTGATGGTCAGTTCGCCCTGTTCGTTGTAGAACTGCTCGACCGGGATGACGCCCTCGGATTTCAGACCGGCATGGACGGTGACCCAGTCACCATCGATGTCGACCACGATGCCGGTGATGATGGCACCCGGCTGCATGTCGAGGGATTTCAGACTTTCTTCAAAGAGTTCTGCGAAGCTTTCGCTCATGTTCATACCTGTAGTCAAAGGCCCGGAAGGGCCCGATTCCGCATCACCAGCCAATGCGGTCAAGTCATTAAATGAAGCCGCAGGACAATTTGCTGGTTTCCTGCTAGCTTCTGATTGCACTCCCGAATGGGAATGCCCAGTTGGGTTGTTCTGCGATGGCGCCAGGCAAGTCGGGAGGCAACCCTCGCCGCACCTGCAAAACGCCACAACATAAGGTCTGGAATATTAGCAACCAGGCCCTGTATCGTCAATTCCCGCGCCGAAACCTCAGACGTCCCAGCCCTGCCGCTCGCAGTGCCGGATGATCGTCTCGACCACCGCCTCGATGCTCATTTCGGTGGAGTCCAGCAGGATCGCGTCATCGGCCGGTTTCAGCGGCGCGACCGCGCGCTGGCTGTCGCGCTCGTCGCGCTCGCGGATTTCTTCCAGCAAGGCAGACTGGTCGACATCCGCGCCCTTCGCCTTCAACTGCAGGTAGCGTCGACGCGCACGCTCCTCCGCCGAGGCGGTGAGGAAGATCTTCAGAGGCGCATCGGGAAATACCACGGTGCCCATGTCGCGGCCGTCGGCCACCAGTCCCGGAGCCTCGCGAAACGCCCGCTGGCGCTGCAGCAGCGCATCGCGCACGGCCGGCAGCGCCGCGACCTGGGAAGCGCCGGCACCGACCTGCTCGGTACGGATCACATCGGTCACTTCCTCACCTTCGAGAATGATGCGCTGCCCATGGCTGCCATCGGCGGCGACGAACTGCACATCGAGGTGCGCAGCCAGGACCTTCAGCGCCTCTTCATTGGTCAGGTCGACACCATGGTTGACCGCGGCGAACGCCAACAGCCGATAAAGCGCCCCGGAATCCAGCAGGTTCCAGCCCAGGCGCCGGGCGAGCAGCCCGGCGACCGTGCCCTTGCCGGCGCCACTGGGGCCATCGATGGCGAGCATCGGTACAGCGCCGTTCATCAATTGTTCTCCACGGCGACCCGGATACCGGTCTGGGCACACAGGGCGAGGAAGTTGGGGAAGGAGGTGGCGACGTTGGCGCAATCGTGGATGCGGATCGGCCCGCTGGCGCGCAGCGAAGCGACGCTGAAGGACATGGCGATACGGTGGTCGCCGTGCGCCCAGACTTCGCCGCCACCGAACGCACCACCCTCGATGACGATGCCATCCGGGGTCGGCTCGGCCTTCACGCCCAGGGCCTTCAGGCCGTCGGCCATGACCTGGATACGGTCCGACTCCTTGACCCGCAGCTCTTCGGCGCCACGCAGGACGGTGCGCCCCTCGGCGCAGGCGGCAGCCACGAAGAGTACCGGGAACTCGTCGATGGCCAGTGGCACCAGGTCCTCGGGAATGTCGATGCCCTTGAGCCGCGCGGAGCGCACGCGGATGTCGGCGACCGGCTCGCCGCCGACCTCGCGCTGATTTTCCAGGCTCAGGTCACCACCCATCAGGCGCAGGATCTCGATGACGCCGACGCGCGTCGGGTTGATGCCGACGTGCTGCAGGACCAGTTCCGAACCCTCGGCGATACTGGCGGCAACCAGGAAGAAGGCTGCCGAGGAAATGTCGGCCGGGACCTCGATATGGGTGGCGCTCAACTTGTGCCCGGATTCGACCTTGGCGGTGCTGCCCTCGACCTCCACCGGATAGCCGAAGCCGCGCAGCATGCGCTCGGTGTGGTCGCGGGTCGGCGCCGGCTCGGTGACCGAGGTCTCACCCGCGGCGTAGAGCCCGGCGAGCAACAGGCAGGACTTCACCTGGGCGCTGGCCATCGGCATGTCGTAATGCATACCGGTGAGGCGCTGGCCGCCGCGAATGGTCATCGGCGGACGGCCTTCCGGCCCCGTCTCGATTACCGCGCCCATCTCGCGCAACGGCTTGGCTACGCGATTCATCGGCCGCTTGGAAAGGGAAGCGTCGCCGGTCAGGGTGCTGTCGAACGGCTGGGCCGCCAGCAGACCGCTGAGCAGACGCATGGAAGTACCGGAGTTACCCAGGTAGATCGGCCCAGGCGGCGCCTTGAGGCCGTGCAGGCCAACGCCATGGACGGTGACGCGGCCGTTCTGCGGCCCCTCGATCACCACTCCCATGTCGCGGAACGCCTGGATGGTTGCCAGTGCGTCCTCGCCCTCGAGGAAGCCCTCCACTTCGGTGGTGCCTTCGGCCAGGGAGCCGAGCATGATCGAGCGATGGGAGATCGACTTGTCGCCCGGTACCCGGATGGTTCCGGACAGGCTGCCGCCCGGCTGGGCCAGATAAATCAGGTCGTTGTTGTGCATGGCGTCCACATAGGCCCGACGGGCCAGGATTTTGCTGAAATGCTCACGGGCTACCCGGGCGCGCGTGAAAACGCCCAACAACTGGTGCCCGTCCCCAGTGTCGACGGCCTCGCGCAGCGCGTCGAGGTCGTCACGAAAAACATCCAGTGTACGCAGCACCGCCTCGCGATTGGCGAGAAAGATGTCGTGCCACATCACCGGGTCGCTGCCGGCGATCCGTGTGAAATCACGGAAACCGCCGGCGGCATAGCGGAAGATCTCCAGGTTCTCGCTGCGCTTGGCCAGGGAGTCGACCAGGGTGAAGGCCAGCAGGTGAGGCAGGTGGCTGGTGGCCGCCAGAACCTCGTCGTGATGCTCGACCTCCATGTGCTCGACGTCCGCGCCCAGCGCGCGCCACAGGCTGTCGACCAGCGCCAGCGCGTCGGCATCGGTCTCCGCGGAGGGCGTGAGAATCACCTTGTGCCGGCGGAACAGGGTCGCCTTCGCCGCGGTCACTCCGCTCTGCTCGGAACCCGCGATCGGATGCCCCGGTACCAGGTACCGCGGCATCCCGCCGAACGCGGCACGCGCGGCACGCACGATATTGCCCTTGGCGCTGCCAACGTCGGTCAATACAGCCTTGCCCAGGTCGAGCTTCGCCAGGTCGGCCAGCACCCGCTCCATCGCCAGGATCGGCACCGCCAGCTGGATCACGTCGGCGCCGACGCAGGCGCGACCAAGATCCTCCTCGCAACGGTCAACCACGCCGAGCTCCACCGCCAGGCGGCAAGACTCGGCATCCCGATCCACGCCGACCACTTCCCGGAACAACCCTTTGCTCCGCAACCCCTTGGCGAAGGAACCACCGATCAGGCCCAGCCCCACCACCACCAGGCGGCCCAGCTTAGGGGTCGACTGTTGCAGCGGCGTGACCTCAGTCATGCGCCAGCACCTTGCCCAGCGCCTGGAGGAAACGATCGTTCTCTTCCGGCAGCCCGATGGAGACGCGCAGGAAGGTCGGCATCCCGTAGCCAGCCACCGGACGCACGATCACGCCTTCGCGCAGCAGCGCCTGGTAGACCGGACCGGCATCACGAGCCAGATCCACGGCGATGAAGTTGCCCTTCGAGGGAATCCAGGACAGGCCCAACGCGTGAAAGCCATCCTCCAGCTGCGCCATGCCGGAATCGTTTAGGCGGCGACTCTGCGCCAGGTAGTCATGGTCATCCAGCGCCGCGCAGGCAGCCGCCAGGGCCAGGCTATTGACATTGAACGGCTGGCGCACCCGGTTGAGCACATCGGCCACCGCCTTGCTCGAAAGCGCGTAGCCGACCCGCAGCGAAGCCAGGCCATAGGCCTTGGAGAAGGTCCGCGAGACCAGCAGGTTGGGATGGCGCGCCAGGTAGTCCAGGCCATCGGGCAGCTCGTCGCCCTCGGCGTATTCGATATAGGCCTCGTCCAGCACCACCAGCACCTCCGCCGGCACCTGGGCGAGGAACCGCTCCAGGGCGTCCGCACCGAACCAGGTCCCGGTCGGGTTGTTCGGGTTGGCGACGAACACCACGCGAGTTTGCCCATCGATGGCGGCGAGCATCGCTTCCAGGTCATGCCCCCAGGCGCGCGCCTTGACCGCCCGCCCCTCGGCGCCCACGGCCTGGGTGGCGATCGGGTAGACGGCGAAGGCATGTTCGCTGAACACGGCGTTCAGACCAGGCGCGAGGTAGGCACGGGCGACCAGGTCGAGAATGTCGTTGGAGCCGTTGCCCAGGGTCACCTGCGCCGCATCCACCGCGCAACGCTCGGCCAGCTTGCGCTTGAGTTCGAAACCGTTGCCGTCAGGATAACGGGTCAGTTCCGCCAGTTCGGCGCGGATAGCCTCTAGCGCCTTTGGGCTCGCACCCAGCGGGTTCTCGTTGCTGGCGAGCTTGACGATCGCCGCAGGGTCGATGCCCAGCTCGCGGGCCAGTTCGTCCACCGGCTTGCCAGGGACGTAGGGCGACAGCTTTTGCACCCCCGGCTGGGCCAGGGCAAGGAAATCGGACATGGATAGTTCAGCCTCGACGCGGGACGGGGCATTCATCGATGACCCGTCTCTTCGGAATGACAGCGCGCTCAGAGCACCGCTTTCGGATAGGAGCCCAGGACCTTCAGGGCGACGGCTTCCTGGCCGATCTTCTCCAGGACGTCCTTGATCAGCGGTTCTTTATGGTGGCCGACGAAATCGATGAAGAACACGTAGGTCCATTTGCCGCTGCGCGACGGGCGGGTTTCGATGCGGGTCAGGTCGATACCGTTGTTGTGGAACGGTACCAGCAGCTCGTGCAGGGCTCCCGGCTTGTTGCGCATGGAAACGATGATCGAGGTCTTGTCGTCGCCGGTCGGCGGAACCTCCTGGTTGCCGATGATCAGGAAGCGCGTGGAGTTGTCCGGGCGGTCCTCGATCTTCTCGTGCAGCTTGCTCAGGTCGTACAGGCTGGCCGCCATGTCGCCGGCGATCGCCGCCGAATTCCACTCGCTCTTCACCCGCTTGGCCGCGTCGGCGTTGCTCGACACCGCCACCCGCTCGACGCTCGGGTAGTGCGAGTCCAGCCACTTGCGACATTGCGCGAGGGATTGGGCATGGGAATAGATCCGGGTGATGTTGTCGGTCTTGGTGGTTTCGCCGACCAGCAGGTGATGGTGGATACGCAACTCGACTTCGCCGCAGATCACCATGTCGTGCTCGAGGAAGCTGTCGAGGGTATGGTTGACCGCCCCCTCGGTGGAGTTTTCCACAGGCACCACGCCGAAGTTCACTGCGCCGGCGGCGACCTCGCGGAACACCTCGTCGATCGCCGCCATCGGCGTGCTGATCACCGCATTGCCGAAATGCTTGAGTGCCGCGGCCTGGGTAAAGGTGCCCTCGGGTCCGAGATAGGCCACTTTCAGCGGCTGCTCGAGCGCCAGGCAGGACGACATGATCTCGCGGAACAGCCGCGCGACCTCTTCGTTGTCCAGCGGCCCCTTGTTCAATTGCATGATGTGCTTGAGCACCCAGGCTTCGCGCTCGGGACGGTAGAACACCGGCGCCTCGCCCTCGCCCAGGGTCTGGGTCTTCACTCGCGCCACGTCCTGGGCGCAACGGGCACGCTCGCTGATCAGCTCGAGCAACTTCTCGTCGAGGCTGTCGATGCGCAGGCGCAAGGCCTTGAGCTGGTCCTGGTCCGCCATCAGCCGTGCTCCTTCTCGAACTCCGCCATGTATGCGACCAGCGCCTCGACCGCGTCCAGGCCAAGGGCGTTGTAGATGGAAGCGCGCATGCCGCCGACCGAGCGGTGGCCTTTCAGGTTGAGCAGCCCGCGCGCCTCGGCGCCTTCCAGGAACGGCTTGTCGAGACGCTCGTCGGCCAGGCGGAACGGCACGTTCATCCAGGAGCGGGCGCTCGGCTGGATCGGGTTGGTGTAGAAGTCGCTGGCATCGATGGTCTTGTACAGCAGGTCCTTCTTGGCGCGGTTGCGCTGCTCCATCGCGGTCACCCCGCCCTGCTCCTTCAGCCATTCGAAGACCAGGCCGGACAGGTACCAGGAGTAGGTCGCCGGGGTGTTGTACATGGAACCGTTGTCCGCGGCGATCTTGTAGTTGAGCATGGTCGGGCAGACGCTGCGGGCGCGGCCGAGCAGGTCTTCGCGAACGATCACCACCACCAGGCCGGACGGGCCGATGTTCTTCTGCGCCCCGGCATAGATCAGGCCGAAGCGGGACACGTCGAGCGGGCGCGAGAGGATATCGGAGGACATGTCGGTGACCAGCGGCACGTCGCCGGTCTCGGGTATCCAGTCGAACTCGAGGCCGCCGATGGTCTCGTTGGAGGCGTAGTGCACATAGGCCGCGTCCTTGGTCAGCGTCCACTCGTTCTGACCCGGAATGGCGAAGTAGTCGTACTCCTTGGCGCTGGCCGCGACGTTCACGGTGCCATAGCGACGAGCCTCCTCGATGGCCTTCTTCGACCAGATACCGGTATCGATATAGTCGGCGACGCCATCTTCGGGCAGCAGGTTCAGCGGGATCTCGGCGAACTGCTGGCTGGCGCCGCCCTGCAGGAACAGCACCTTGTAGTCCGAGGGAATGTCGAGCAGGTCGCGCAGGTCCTGCTCGGCCTTGCTGGCGATGGCCACGTAGTCATCACTACGGTGGCTCATTTCCATGACCGAAAGGCCCTTGCCCCGCCAGTCGAGAAGCTCGGCCTGGGCACGTTGCAGAACTGCGTCGGGAAGCGCCGCGGGACCGGCGCAGAAATTGAAGGCTCGCTTGCTCACATCCACTCTCGCTATAGGTAGGGCGGATAGCCGTGAGTTATCCGCCGAGGTCATCGGCCGGGCGGGCGCAGGCGCCCGCCCCGAGCCTTACTCTTCGTTGCCTTCCGCTTCCGCCGCGGGCTCGGACTCGGACTCGGCCGACTCGCCCAGAGATTCGGCAGCTTCCTCCCCTTCGGGCAGGTCCTCGTCATCTCCGCCCGACGGCTCCTGGACACGCTCCAGACCGACCAGTACCTCGTCGCTGGCGAGCTTGATCAGGGTTACGCCCTGGGTATTGCGGCCGGACAGGGAGACTTCGTCGACACGCGTCCGCACCAGGGTGCCCTGGTCGGAAATCAGCATGATCTCCTCGCCTTCCTGGACCTGTACCGCGGCGATCAGCGCGCCGTTGCGCTCGTTGGTGACCATGGCGATCACCCCCTGGCCGCCACGGCCGCGACGCGGGAACTTGCTCAGCGGGGTACGCTTGCCGAAGCCGCGCTCGGAGGCGGTGAGGATCTGCGCCCCGGACTCCGGAATCAGCATGGAGATCAGCTGCTGCCCCTTGCCCAGGCGCATGCCGCGTACGCCGCGGGCGTTGCGGCCCATGATGCGCACCACGCTCTCGGCGAAGCGGATCACCTTGCCGGCGCTGGAGAACAGCATGACTTCCTTGGCGCCATCGGTGATCGCGGCGGCGATCAGGGTGTCGCCCTCCTCCAGCTTGAGCGCGATCAGGCCGCTGCTGCGCGGACGGCTGAACTGCACCAGCGGGGTCTTCTTCACGGTACCGAAGGCGGTGGCCATGAAGATGTAGGCGCCGGTCGGCTCGGCCACCAGCTCGGCGGTCTCGCCCTCGACTTCCTCGACCTCGGCGGCCTCGACCACCTCGCCCTCGAGCACCGCGCCTTCGGCTTCGTCGAGGTCGTCATCGGCGCCGCCGTTCTGCTGCAGCGCCTCCAGGTCGATCTGCAACATCGCGGTGATCCGCTCGCCCTCGTCCAGCGGCAGCAGGTTCACCAGCGGCCGGCCACGCGCGGTACGCGAGGCCTCCGGAATCTCGAAGGTACGCAGCCAGTAGACCTTGCCCTTGCTGGAGAACAGCAGGAGGGTTGCATGGCTGTTGGCCACCAGCAGGTGTTCGATGTAGTCCTCGTCCTTCATCCCGGTGGCGGACTTGCCTTTGCCGCCGCGACGCTGCGCCTGGTAGGCGGCCAGCGGCTGGGACTTGGCGTAGCCGCCGTGGGAAATGGTCACCACGCGGTCTTCCTCGGTGATCAGGTCGGCGATGGTCAGGTCGACCTGGGAAGCCACGATCTCGGTGCGGCGAGCATCGCCGAATTCGGCCTTGACCGCTTCCAGTTCCTCACGGATCACCTCCATCAGGCGCGCCGGGTTGGTCAGGATGCGGATCAGCTCGCCGATCAGGTTGAGGATTTCCTGGTATTCGGAGAGCAGCTTCTCGTGCTCCAGGCCGGTCAGGCGATGCAGGCGCAGCTCGAGGATCGCCTGGGCCTGTTCCGGCGACAGGTAGTACTTGCCGTCGCGCAGGCCGTACTGCGGATCCAGATCTTCCGGACGACAGGCGTCGGCGCCGGCACGCTCGACCATCGCTTCCACCGCGCTGGACTCCCAGGCAGTGGCGATCAGGCGTTCCTTGGCCTCGGCCGGGGTCGGCGAACTCTTGATCAGCTCGATCACCGGATCGATGTTCGACAGGGCGACCGCCTGGCCTTCCAGGATGTGCCCGCGCTCGCGGGCCTTGCGCAGCTCGTAGACGGTACGCCGGGTCACCACTTCGCGGCGGTGGCGGACGAACACTTCGAGCATGTCCTTCAGGTTCAGCGTGCGCGGCTGGCCGTCGACCAGGGCCACCACGTTGATGCCGAACACGCTCTGCAGCTGGGTCTGGGCGTAGAGGTTGTTGAGGACCACCTCGCCCACCTCGCCGCGACGCAGCTCGATGACCACGCGCATGCCGTCCTTGTCGGACTCGTCGCGCAGCTCGGAAATACCCTCGATCTTCTTCTCTTTCACCAGCTCGGCGATCTTCTCGATCAACCGCGCCTTGTTCAATTGGTACGGTAGCTCGGTGATGATGATCTGCTCGCGACCGCCGCCCTTCTCCATCTCCTCGACGACGGCGCGGGCGCGGATGTAGATGCGCCCGCGACCGGTGCGGTAGGCCTCGATGATCCCGGCGCGGCCGTTGATGATGCCGGCGGTGGGGAAGTCCGGACCGGGGATGTACTGCATCAGCTCATCGACGGTCAGGTCGGGGTTGTCCATCAGCGCCAGGCAGCCGTCGATCACTTCGCCGAGGTTGTGCGGCGGGATGTTGGTCGCCATGCCCACGGCGATACCGCTGGAACCGTTGACCAGCAGGTTGGGAATCTTGGTCGGCATGACCGCCGGGATCTGCTCGGTGCCATCGTAGTTGGGCACCCAGTCGACGGTTTCCTTTTCCAGGTCCGCCAGCAGTTCGTGGGCCAGCTTGGCCATGCGCACTTCGGTGTATCGCATGGCTGCGGCGTTGTCGCCGTCCACCGAACCGAAGTTGCCCTGGCCGTCTACCAGCATGTAGCGCAGCGAGAACGGCTGCGCCATGCGCACGATGGTGTCGTAGACCGCGGTGTCGCCGTGCGGGTGGTACTTACCGATCACGTCGCCGACCACACGGGCGGATTTCTTGTAGGGCTTGTTCCAGTCGTTGCCCAGCTCGCTCATGGCATAAAGCACACGGCGGTGCACCGGCTTCAGGCCGTCACGTGCATCCGGCAGGGCCCGCCCGACGATCACGCTCATCGCGTAGTCGAGATAGGACTGTTTCAGCTCGTCTTCGATATTGACCGGGAGAATTTCTTTGGCCAGTTCGCCCATGAGAAGCCTGGTTCCTTTTTCTGGTGGAACTTCGCCGCCTCGATCCTGAGGCAAACGAAGTAGGTCGGCGCATGCCCGAGCAGCGCCAACTCACTACAAATCAACGACTTGAGTCAAGGATTCGCGCACTCTCGAGGCCCCTCCGCGGGGCGCTCGAATAACCGTCGGAGCTTACCACAGCCCACGCCCCAGCCCAAGGCAAAGGCCCTGGCGGGGACGACCTCCAGTCGCCTCGTTCAATGCAGGCGCTTGCGGCTCATCAGGGCGGCCATGCGCTCGGCGTCGGGACGCTCGACGACGCCACGCTCGGTCACGATGGCATCGATAAGGTCCGCCGGGGTCACGTCGAATACCGGATTGTAGGCATCGACCTCGGCCGCCACCCGTCGCCCGCCGATTTCCAGCAGTTCGCGACCGTCGCGCTCTTCGATCGGGATGTCCTCGCCGCTCTCCAGGTTCATGTCGATGGTCGAACTCGGCGCCACCACCATGAAGCGCACGCCGTGGTGCATGGCGTTGACTGCCAACTGGTAGGTGCCGATCTTGTTGGCGACATCGCCATTGGCGGTGATGCGGTCGGCGCCGACGATGACCCAGGTGATGTTCTCGGTCTTCATCAGGTGCGCGGCGGCCGAATCCACGTTCAGGCTGACCGGGATGCCTTCGTTGGCCAGTTCCCAGGCGGTCAGTCGCGAGCCCTGGAGCCAGGGCCGGGTTTCGTCGGCGTAGATGCGATTGACCAGGCCTTCCAGGTGCGCGGCGCGGATCACCCCCAGCGCGGTGCCGAACCCGCCGGTCGCCAGGGCGCCGGTATTGCAGTGGGTGAGGATGTTCTGCGGGCTGCCCTGCTGCTTGCGGATCAGCTCCATGCCCAACTGGGCCATGGTCAGGTTGGCCTCGCGGTCGCTTTCATGGATGGAGATCGCCTCGGCTTCCAGCACCGCCAGCGGCTGGTCGCCCTCTTTCATTCGCTCCAGACGGTCGCACATGCGGTTCAGCGCCCAGAACAGGTTGACCGCCGTGGGTCGCGAGTCAGCCAGCAGGCGGAAGTCCTCCTCCAGCGCGGCGCGCCAGTCGCCGCCCTGCGCCAGGCGCGCGCGGGCGCCAAGGACGATGCCGTAGGCGGCGCTGATGCCGATGGCCGGCGCGCCGCGCACGACCATATCGCGAATGGCCTTGGCCACCTCGGCCGCCGACTCGTGTTCGAGCCAGACCTCCTCCTGGGGCAGCAGGCGCTGATCCAGCAACCGCAGCGTACCGTCCCGCCACTCGATCGCCTTGACCCGCTCGGCCGCCAGCAGTCGCTCTCGCATGCACACACCTCTCGCTGAATCACGGAAAAGCTGCGGATTATAACGAGCCCCAGCCGCGGACGCTCGGGTATACTTCCGGCTTCCCGCTCTGCGCCCAGGATGCGCCGCCATGCCCAACGTCCGTAACCCCTTCGACCTCCTCCTGCTGCCGACCTGGATCGTCCCCGTGGAGCCCGCCGGGGTGGTGCTGCGCGATCACGCGCTGGGCATCCGCGACGGTCAGATCGCCCTGGTCGCGCCGCGCGAGCAGGCCATGCGCCATGGCGCCACGGAAATCCGCGAATTGCCCGGCATGCTGCTCGCCCCCGGCCTGGTCAACGCCCACGGCCATTCGGCAATGAGTCTGTTCCGCGGTCTCGCCGACGACCTGCCGCTGATGACCTGGCTGCAGGACCACATCTGGCCGGCCGAAGGCCAATGGGTCAGCGAGGATTTCATCCGCGACGGCACGGAGCTGGCCATCGCCGAACAGGTAAAGGGCGGCATCACCTGTTTCTCCGACATGTACTTCTATCCACAGGCCATCTGCGGCGTGGTCCATGACAGCGGGGTACGCGCCCAGGTGGCGATCCCGGTGCTGGACTTCCCGATCCCCGGCGCCCGCGACAGCGCCGAGGCGATCCGCCAGGGCATGGCGCTGTTCGACGACCTCAAGCACCACCCGCGCATCCGCATCGCCTTCGGCCCGCACGCACCTTATACGGTGAGCGACGACAAGCTGGAGCAGATCCTGGTGCTCACCGAGGAACTCGACGCCAGCATCCAGATGCATGTCCACGAGACCGCCTTCGAGGTGGAGCAGGCCATGGAGCGCAACGGCGAGCGCCCGCTGGCCCGTCTGCACCGCCTCGGCCTGCTCGGCCCGCGCTTCCAGGCGGTGCACATGACCCAGGTGGACGACGACGACCTGGCGATGCTGGTGGAAACCAACAGCTCGGTGATCCACTGCCCGGAATCCAACCTCAAGCTGGCCAGCGGCTTCTGCCCGGTGGAGAAGCTCTGGCAGGCCGGGGTCAACGTGGCCATCGGCACCGACGGCGCGGCCAGCAACAACGATCTCGACCTGCTCGGCGAGACCCGCACCGCGGCGCTGCTGGCCAAGGCCGTGTACGGCCAGGCCACCGCCCTCGACGCCCACCGCGCGCTGCGCATGGCCACCCTGAACGGCGCCCGCGCGCTTGGCCTGGAGCGCCTGATCGGCTCCCTGGAAGCCGGCAAGGCCGCCGACCTGGTGGCCTTCGACCTGTCCGGCCTGGCCCAGCAACCGGTCTACGACCCGGTTTCGCAACTTATCTATGCCAGCGACCGCGACTGCGTGCGGCATGTCTGGGTCGGCGGCAGGCAACTGCTCGACGACGGCCGCCTGCTCCGTCACGACGAACAGCGCCTGATCGCCAGGGCCCGCGAATGGGGGGCGAAGATCGCCGCCAGCGACAGGTCCTGAACCGCGGCGGGCCGGCCCGCTGCGACAAACTGACATAGGAAGGCGAACCGCCGCCGGCCCCATCCCTCCGCCAAAGCTGGCAACATGAAGGATTGGATTCCGCCGCCGCGGCCCTTCCCCCAAAGGCTTCACTCTTCAACGGGAACGATTATGAGCAACGTCGACCACGCCGAGATCGCCAAATTCGAGGCACTGGCCCATCGCTGGTGGGACCGCGAGAGCGAGTTCAAGCCGCTCCACGACATCAACCCGCTGCGCGTCAACTGGATCGACGAGCGCGCCGGCCTGGCCGGCAAGAAGGTGCTCGACATCGGTTGCGGCGGCGGCATCCTCAGCGAAGCCATGGCCCAGCGCGGCGCCAACGTCACCGGCATCGACATGGGCGAAGCGCCGCTCGCGGTGGCGCGCCTGCACCAACTGGAATCCGGCGTCGCCGTCGACTACCGGCAGATCACCGCCGAGCAGATGGCCGAGGAAATGCCCGGGCAATTCGACGTGGTCACCTGCCTGGAGATGCTCGAACACGTGCCGGACCCGGCCTCGGTGATCCGCGCCTGCCACCGCCTGGTCAAGCCGGGCGGACAGGTTTTCCTCTCGACCATCAACCGCAATCCCAAGGCCTACCTGTTCGCGGTGATCGGCGCGGAGTACATCCTCCAGTTGCTGCCGCGCGGGACCCACGATTTCCGCAAGTTCATCCGTCCGTCGGAACTCGGCGCCTGGTCGCGCGAGGCCGGTCTCGAGGTCAAGGACATCATCGGCCTGACCTACAACCCGCTGACCAAGCACTACAAGCTGGCCAACGACGTCGACGTCAACTACATGGTCCAGACCCAGCGGGAGGCGTGAAGCGCATGCGGCTCAAAGCGGTACTGTTCGACATGGATGGCACCTTGCTCGACACGGCGCCGGACTTCATCGCCATCACCCAGGCCATGCGTGCCGCCCACGGCCTGCCGCCGGTGGACGAGCAACAGGTGCGCGACGTGGTCTCCGGCGGCGCGCGCGCGATGGTTGCCGCGGCCTTCGGCCTGTCGCTGGACAGCCCGGAACTGGAACCCCTGCGCCAGGAGTTCCTCGACCACTACCAGGAGCATTGCGCGGTTCTCAGCCGGCCCTACGACGGCATCCCCGAACTGCTTGCGGCGATCGAGAAAGCCGGGTTGATCTGGGGCGTGGTGACCAACAAGCCGGTGCGCTTCGCCGAACCGATCATGCAGCGCCTGGGCTACGCCGAGCGTTCCAGGGTGCTGGTCTGCCCGGACCACGTGACCCGCAGCAAGCCCGATCCCGAGCCGCTGCTACTGGCCTGTAGCCAGCTCGGCATCGATCCGTCGAGGGTGCTGTTCATCGGCGACGACCTGCGCGACATCGAATCCGGCCGCGACGCCGGAACCAAGACCGCGGCGGTGCGCTACGGCTACATCCACCCCGAAGACAACCCCGCGCACTGGGGCGCCGACGTGATCGTCGACCACCCGCGCGAACTCATCGACGTTCTCGACCGCGCGCTCTGCGACTGCTGATCCGCAGCGCCGCCGACAGACAACGACCCGCCGCCAGGCGGGTCATGCATTCAAAGGATTCGACATGTTCCAGTCCCCCGCCCGCCCCGACCTGCTGAAAGACCGCGTGATCCTGGTCACCGGCGCCGGCCGCGGCATCGGCGCCGCCGCCGCCAAGACCTTCGCCGCCCACGGCGCCACCGTGCTGCTGCTGGGCAAGACCGAGGAGTACCTGAACGAGGTCTACGACGCCATCGAGGCCGCCGGCCATCCGCAGGCCGCCGTGATCCCGTTCAACCTGGAGACCGCCCAGCCGCACCAGTTCGAGGAACTGGCGGCAACCCTGGAGAACGAGTTCGGCCGCATCGACGGCCTGCTGCACAACGCTTCTATCCTCGGTCCGCGCTCGCCGATGCAGCAGATTTCCGGGGAGAACTTCATGCGCGTGATGCAGGTGAACGTCAATGCCATGTTCATGCTGACCACCGCCATGCTGCCGCTGATGAAGCTCTCCAGCGACGCCTCGATCATCTTCACCTCGAGCAGCGTGGGCCGGAAGGGCCGCGCCTACTGGGGCGCCTATTCGGTATCGAAGTTCGCCACCGAGGGCCTGATGCAGACCCTTGCCGACGAACTCGACGGTACCAGCGCGATCCGCGCCAACAGCGTCAACCCCGGCGCCACCCGCACCAGCATGCGCGCCCTCGCCTACCCTGGGGAAAACCCGCTGAACAACCCCACCGGCGAGGAGATCATGCCGGTCTACCTGTACCTCATGGGGCCGGACAGCGCCGGCGTCAACGGCCAGGCCTTCGACGCCCAGTGATTCCCCGGCAGCCTCGCCGCCCGGCGAGGCTGCCCTGTCCTTCCGTTCCCTCTTCCCGTCCGGAACTTCCCATTCTTTTTGCATATTTTTCCCACTGAATGGGAAAGTGGTTTCATTTTCCGGGAAATCGCCTTCACCCTGTGGGTCAAGGAGTTCCCATGTCGAAGCATTCCCCCACCGATCGCCTGCTGCAGATCCTCATTGCCCTCGGCCAGGCGCCCGAAGCCCTGTCTGCCAAGGAGCTGTCGCTGACCCTGGAGCAGCCGCTGAGCAGCACCTACCGGCACCTGAAGACCCTGTTGCGCTGGGGCCTGGCCGAAGAACAGGCCGGCCAGGGCCGCTACCTGCCCGGCCCGGCCTGCCTGCAACTGGCGAAGAAATTCGATCGCGAGGCCTCGCTGATCGGTCTCGCCAAACCGGAACTCAAGCGCCTGGCCGACCTGAGCCAGGAGAGCGTGGCGCTGATGGTGGCCAGCAACCAGCAGGCGATCTGCCTGGAACTGTTCGACAGTCCGCAGCCGCTGCGCTGCTGCTACCAGAAAGGGCTGGCGCAGCCGCTGTTGCATGGCGCCTCGGCCAAAGCCCTGCTGGCGCACCTGGAGGACGGACGGCGCGAGGAGCTGTACCTCGCCCAGGAACTCTCCGCCGAGCGTATCGACAAGCTGGAGCAGGAACTCCGGCTGATCCGCGAACAGGGCTACGCCGTCAGCCAGGGCGAGATCGACGAAGGCGTCTGGGGCATCAGCGTACCGCTGCTGGACAGCCGCCAGCGCCTGCACGGCGCCCTCAGCCTGATGGCCCCCGCCTTGCGCGCCCAGTCGCGCAGCGAACGCTTGCGGCAATGGACCCTCGACGCCGCCGCGCGACTTTCCGCGCGGCTGGACTGACCAACAGGAGTTTCGATGTACCCCGCCCCCGACATGAGCCTCTGGCAAGGCCGGATCGATAGCCAGGAAGGCGCCGACGCGCGGCGCTGGCACC
Source organism: Pseudomonas sp. HMSC067G02 (assembly GCF_001813485.1). Taxonomy (NCBI): domain Bacteria; kingdom Pseudomonadati; phylum Pseudomonadota; class Gammaproteobacteria; order Pseudomonadales; family Pseudomonadaceae; genus Pseudomonas; species Pseudomonas sp. HMSC067G02. Next base: position 10,677 of record NZ_KV812613.1, on the reverse strand, counting down.
AATGGATGCGTCCCTACGCAGACGACGCCGAAGCGGCCAGCGTGCTGCTCGGTTTCGCCAGCGACGAAGGCGTGCGCCGCAACCAGGGTCGCCAGGGCGCGCGCCACGGACCGCCAGCCTTGCGTCGCGCGCTGGCCAACCTGGCCTGGCACGGCGAGCAAGCGATCTACGATGCCGGCGACATCGTCGCCGGCGACGATCTGGAAGCCGCCCAGGAATGCTACGCGCAACGCGTCGCCGACCTGCTCGCGCGCGGCCACCGGGTGGTCGGCCTGGGCGGCGGCCACGAAATCGCCTACGCCAGCTTCGCCGGCCTCGCCCGCCACTTGAGTCGGCATGAGCGCCTGCCGCGCATCGGTATCCTCAATTTCGACGCGCATTTCGACCTGCGCCACGCCGAACGGGCCAGCTCCGGCACGCCGTTCCGCCAGATCGCCGAACTCTGCCAGGCCAGCGACTGGCCGTTCGCCTACTGCTGCCTGGGCATCAGCCGCCTGAGCAACACCGCCGCCCTGTTCGACCAGGCCCAGCGCCTGGGTGTGCGCTACCTGCTGGACCGTCAGTTGCAGCCATGGAACCTGGAACGCAGCGAAGCCTTCCTCGACAGCTTCCTGCAATCCGTCGACCACCTCTACCTGACCGTTTGCCTCGACGTGCTCCCGGCCGCCCAGGCGCCCGGCGTCAGCGCGCCCTCGGCGCACGGCGTGGAGATGCCGGTGGTGGAGCACCTGGTCCGCCGCGCCAAGGCCAGCGGCAAGCTGCGCCTGGCCGACATCGCCGAACTCAACCCGCAACTCGATAGCGACCAGCGCACCGCCCGGATCGCCGCGCGCCTGGTCGACAGCCTGGTCAACTGATCGCCCTTTCGCCCACACAACAACAATAGAGCCCCGCCATGCCGACATTGCACCTGGACGCCCTGTCCACCACCGCCCTCGCCCTGCTCCTGCTCGCCCTCGGCAGCCAATTGAAGAAGCGCAGCCGCTGGCTGACACGTCTGTGCGTACCGTCGCCGGTGATCGCCGGCTTCGGCTTCGCCTTCCTGGTCTGGCTGCTCAGGGATCGCGGCTGGCTCGACATCGGCCTCGACACCAGCATGCAGACGCCCCTGATGGTGGCGTTCTTCACCACCGTCGGCCTCGGTGGCAGCCTCGGCCTGCTGCGCAAGGGCGGCAAGACCCTGCTGGTCTACCTGTCGGCCTGCTGGGCGCTGGCGATACTGCAGAACCTGATCGGCGTCGGCAGCGCCGGGCTGCTCGGCCTCGACCCGCTGCTCGGGATCATGGCCGGCGCGGTGTCGCTGGAAGGCGGTTTCGGCGCGGCGGCGGCCTTCGGCCCGGTTGCGGAAGGGCTCGGCGCCCAGGGCGCGACCACCGTGGCACTGGCCTCGGCCACCTTCGGCATGGTCGCTGGCGGGCTGCTCGGCAGCCCGGTGGCGCGCTGGCTGATCGAACGCAACCGCCTGCCGGTGCAGGCGGAAAGCGACAACCGGCTGGAAGCCCTCGGCCAGCAGGAGCGACGCCAGCATGCGGCGGCCACGCTGGACGGCAATCTCCTGCTGCGCCTGCTGACCTGCGTGCTGCTGGTGATGGTGCTCGGCTTCTGGCTCGGCGACGCGCTCCAGGAACGCCTGGGCCTGGTGCTGCCCAGTTATGTCGGGGCGATGTTCATCGCCATCGTCCTGCGCAACCTCGACGACCGGCTCGGCTGGCTGCGCATTCCGGACCACGCCGTCGGTACCCTGGGCGACGTCTGCCTGGGCATCTTCCTGACCATGGCGATGATGAGCCTGAAGTTCTGGGAGCTGGAGAACCTCGGCCTGCCGCTGCTCGGCGTACTGTTCATCCAGGTCGCGGTGCTGTTGCTGCTGACGATCTTCGTGCTGTTCCGCCTGCTCGGCCGCAACTACGACGCCGCGGTGCTCTGCGCTGGCTTCCTCGGCCACGGCCTGGGCGCCACGCCCAACGCGGTGGCCAACATGGGCGCGGTCTGCGAGCACTATCGGGTGTTCTCGCACAAGGCCTTCATCATCGTGCCCCTCTGCGGCGCGGTACTGATCGATCTCGTCGCCATCCCGGCGATCACCTGGTTCATCAACGCCTTCAGTTGAACCATGGCGGCGCTCCGCTAGCGGAGCGCCAGCTTTCCGACGAGCGCCTCGGCCACTCGCCAGCAAAACGCCATTATTCCGTCGAAATCTCTCCGAAATTCCTACAGAATGTGGAAACCATTCCTAGGAAAACCTGTCTGTGCCTCTGATTTCTCCGTTCTTCAGTTGGCTGGCACGAAACTCGCCTTAGCCCTACTGTCGCCGTCTTTCGCGCCAGAGGTTCCGCGCATGGCTCCTCCCAAGCAGTCCAATACCATCGATTTCGACGCCGCCAAGCAGAAGCGCGGCCCCCAGCCCGGCGGCAACGCCAGCGGGCCGCGCGCCAGCAACCTGACGGAGTTGCGCCAGCAACTGACCCTACAGTTGCAGAGCAGCCTGGAGGCGGAGCGGATTCTCGGCCTGTTCTTCGAGGAAGTCCGCCAACTGATCCCGCTGGACGCCCTTGGCTACCGCCATCCGGGCTCCGACCTGCGCCTGGAGTTCGGCAGCAGCGCCAAGCATTCGGTGAGCTATCGCCTGAGCCATGACAGCGACTACCTCGGCGAACTGATCTTCCGTCGCCGCCAGCGCCTCGGCGAAGACGAACAACGGCAACTGGAGAGCCTGCTCGGCACCCTGCTGTTCCCGCTGCGCAACGCCCTGCTCTATCGCGCCGCGATCCAGACCGCTCTGCGCGACGCCCTGACCGGCACTGGCAACCGCATCGCCATGGACCAGGCGCTCGGCCGCGAACTGGAACTGGCCCGGCGCAACCTGCAACCGCTGTCGGTGCTGATGCTCGATATCGACCACTTCAAGCGGGTCAACGACCACTACGGTCACGCCGTCGGCGACGAAGCCCTCAAGGCCGTGGCGGAAACCATCAAGGACCACCTGCGCAATGTCGACATGGTGTTCCGCTTCGGCGGCGAGGAATTCCTCGTCCTGCTGTCCAGCACGCCGCTGCAGGCTGCCTGCATGGTCGGCGAACGCCTGCGCCAGGCGGTGGAGGAACTGGACTACCGGCACGCCGGCGAACCGCTGAAGCTGTCGATCAGCCTCGGTTGCGCCGACCTGCGGCCCGGCGAAGGCAGCGACGACCTGCTGCGACGGGTCGACGAGGCGCTCTACGAAGCCAAGCGCGACGGCCGCAACCGCCTGCGCTGCGCCTGAGGCTTGCCGACTCGCCCCCGAAGCGCGGAGCAGGCGCATCGGGCGACGGCAGTAGCGACGGCTCTCACCGGCGCAGTCACGGTTTCCGCCAAGGTCCTGCCGCTTATGGCTGCGCCGGCTCGTCCGGGGCGCCATAGGCCTGGCGCAAGCGGACGCGTTTCTCCAGCAGCCAGCCGCTGGTTTCCTTGCCGTCTCGAGCCAGGTACATGACGTTCAGCCACTCGCCGCTCGGCTTGTAGACAGTGACGAAGTCGCCGGGAATCACGAAGACCCCGGTGACACAGTCGGCACGCGGCGCGCTGTGGAAATAGGCGCGCCCCTTGTCGATCACCTCGCCCTCCAGCGGCGGACGGAAGTTGTCCTCGGGGCCGGCCGTCGCCTCGCCAAGGCTTGCACAGCTCTGCGCCGGCATCGCCGCATCCTCGGCCAGCCCGGCGACGCTCCATAGCATGCAGAGCGCGATAGCCAAGATCCTGTGCATTTCACCACCTCCTTGTGTGCGGGCGACCATTAGACACCGATTCCCAGGCATGAAAAAGGCCCCCGAAGGGGCCTTTCCAGGGCGCTTTCCGCTCAGCGGCGGAAGCCCGGACGCATACCGTCGCCGGCCGGTTTCGGCCGCCGCTTGACCTGCGGCTTGCGGGCCGCCGGCTTGTCGCCCGGCGCGCTGGCCGGACGCTCGTCGCGCGGCTTGCTCGGGCGCGGCTTGCGGTTGCTCTCGCGGGGCCGCTCGGCAACCGGAGTGCCCTGCTCGCGCCCCTTGCGCTCGGCGCTCGGCTGCGGACCGCGCGCGGGACGCGAAGCCGGCGCGCGACGAGCGGCATTCTCGCCGTCCTCGCGCCTTGGCGCACGCTTGCGCCCGGCTTCCGGACGCTCGCTGCGCGCCAGCGGACGGGCCTGCTTGCGCTGCTGGCGTTCGGCCTTCTCGCGCGCCTTGGTGGTCATGCCCGGCAGCGCCACCGGCTTGAGGCCGACTTCCTCGCTGAGGATGTCGATTTCGCGCTGGTCCATTTCGCGGTAGCGGCCCATGGTCAGCTCGGAGGTCAGGAACACCGGGCCGAAACGCACTCGCTTCAGGCGGCTGACCACCAATCCCTGGGATTCCCACAACCGGCGCACCTCGCGGTTGCGGCCCTCCATCACTACGCAGTGGTACCAGTGGTTGAAGCCTTCGCCGCCCGGCGCCTGCTGGATATCGCTGAACTTGGCCGGGCCGTCCTCGAGCATCACGCCGTTGAGCAGGCGCTCGATCATCTCTTCGGTGACCTCGCCGCGCACCCGTACCGCGTATTCACGGTCCATCTCATAGGAAGGATGCATCAGGCGGTTGGCCAGTTCGCCATCGGTGGTGAACAGCAGCAGGCCGGTGGTATTGATGTCCAGGCGACCGACATTGATCCAGCGACCGGTGCGCAGGCGCGGCAGGCGGTCGAAGATGGTCGGGCGGCCTTCCGGATCGTCGCGGGTGCAGACCTCGCCTTCCGGCTTGTTGTAGATCAGCACGCGACGGACACTCTCGGCGGCCTCTTCGCGGCGGATCAGGTGGCCATCGACGGTGATCGCATCGTGGCTGTCGACCCGCTGGCCAAGGCTGGCCACGCTACCATTGACGTTGACCCGGCCTTCGGCGATCCACACTTCTACGTCGCGCCGGGAACCGACGCCGAGACGGGCGAGGACTTTCTGCAATTTTTCCCCGACCGGTACGTGGGGATTCTCTGGGGTATCGTTCATCTGGGCACCTCCCGGTGTGGCTGGCAACGAATCGAAGGGCGCGCATCATACGCGCTTCGTCAGGACAAAGCACCGTCCCCGGGCGGAAACCCGGACAATCCCGCTAGACTAGGCCGGGTTCACCCACCCCGCCACCCGGAGGCCCCGGTGCACGATGTCCCTCCCTTCAGCGGCGCCAAGCTGGCGCTGTTCTATGGCGACCACCTGGTCGTCTACAAACGCGACGAAAAACCCGGCATTCCCTTCCCCGGCTACTGGGACTTTCCCGGCGGCGGCCGCGAGGGCCTGGAGACGCCTGCCGAATGCGCCCTGCGCGAACTCGAGGAAGAGTTCTCCATCCGCCTGGAAGAACCTCGTATCGAATGGCAGCGACAGTATCCGAGCACCAGCGGCAGCGCGCCCTTCGCCTACTTCCTGGTGGCGCGCCTGGAGGACCGCGAGTTCGAGGCCATCCGCTTCGGCGACGAAGGACAATACTGGCGATTGATGGAGGTGGACGCCTACCTCGCGCATGCCATGGCCGTACCCTACCTGCAGAGCCGGCTCGGCGACTATCTGCGGGAACGCCGGCGCATCGGCGAATAACGCCGATGACGTTAGCCGTTCCATGCCCCGGATAATCCGGACGGCATAAAAAAACCCGGCCGAAGCCGGGCATGCCCAGGCGGGCAGTCTCAGTGTCTGCGGTGCTCGGCGAAGCGCTCCAGGGCTTCGCGGCTGAGGCGCTCGACCTGGGCCCAGTCGCCGCGGTCGACCACGGCCTTGGGCAGCATCCAGGTGCCGCCGACGCACATCACGTTGGGTACCGCCAGGTAGTCGGCGAGATTGTTCAGGCTGACGCCTCCGGTGGGGCAGAAGCGGATATCGGGGAATGGCCCCGAGAACGCCTTCAGCGCCGCCGGGCCGCCGCTGACCTCGGCGGGGAACAGCTTGAAGCGGCGGTAGCCGTGGCGATAGGCGAGCATGATCTCGGAAGCGCTGGCCACGCCGGGCAACAGCGGGACTTCGCTGTCCAGGGCGAAGCGCAGCAACTCGTCAGTGCATCCCGGGGTGACCACGAAGCTCGCCCCGGCCTTTTCCGCGGCGGCGAAGGTCTGCGGGTCGAGCACGGTGCCGGCGCCGATGCGCAGGTGCGGGCGCTCCTCGCTGAGGCGACGGATGGCGGTCAGCCCGTGCGCCGTGCGCAGGGTGATCTCCAGGGCGGTCAGGCCGCCGGCGGCGAGGGCATCGGCCATCGGCAGGATGTCCGCCTCGCGGTCGATGGTGATCACCGGGAGGATGCGCGCCTCCCGGCACAGCGTGTCGATGCGGGCGGTCTTCTGTTCAAGGTTGTGCATGGCTACAGCTCCGCCACTCAGGGGTACCAATGGATCGTCAGCGGCGCGCGGAGGAAGGCGCGAACCGGCATCCGCCGTTCGTCCTCGACCGCCAGCGCGGTGTTCAGGGTGGCCAGCTTGGACTGGCCCTGGATCGCCAGCAGCTGCACCTTCGCCGCCGCCAGCACGGCGCGCGGTAGGGTCAGGCGCTGGTGCGGCACGCTCGGCGCCCACATCGGCAGGCAACGGCGCGTGCCCTGGGGATCCATCGCCAGGTCCAGGCCTGGGCTGTTCGGGAACAGCGAGGCGGTATGGCCGTCGTCGCCCATGCCGAGGACCAGCACGTCGATCGGCAACGGCAGCTCGTGCAGGTGGTGGTCGGCCAGCTCGGCCGCTTCCTCCAGGCTCGCCGCCGGCTGGTAGAGGCCGATGAAGCGCGCCTTCGCCGCCTCGCCACGGAGCAGGTGGCGGCGAACCAGGCCGGCGTTGCTATCGGCATGGGACTCCGGCACCCAGCGCTCGTCGGCCAGGCTGAGGGTGATCCGCGACCAGTCCAGCGGCTCCTCGCTCAAGGCTTCGAGGAAGGCCACCGGACTGCGCCCACCGGACACCACCAGCAGCGCCTGGCCCTGCTCGGCCAGCGCCGAGCGCAACCGGCCGGCGACCTCGGCGGCCAGGCCGCGGGCCTGCTCGGCGGCGCTGCCCCAGACCTGCAGGCCGACGCCGGCCGGCAGCTTCAACTCAGAAATCGCCATACCAACTCCTCCCATCGCGGGCCACCAGGGCCACCGAGGCCACCGGCCCCCAACTCCCCGCCGGATACGGCTTGGGCGCTTCGCTCAGGCGTTCCCAGCCAGCGATCAGCTGGTCGCACCACTTCCAGGCGAACTCCACCTCGTCCTTGCGCACGAACAGGTACTGGTTGCCCTGGGTGACCTCCAGCAGCAGACGCTCGTAGGCATCGGGAATCCGCGCCGCGTGGTAGGTCTCGGAAAAACTCAGTTGCAGCGGGCCGGTACGCAATTGCATGCCCTTGCCCAGGCCCTGGTCCTTGGTCATCACTTGCAGGGAGATACCTTCGTCCGGCTGCAGGCGGATGATCAGCCGGTTGCTGATCAGCGAACGCTGCTCGGGAGCGAAGATGTAGTGCGGCGGCTCCTTGAAGTGGATGACGATCTGCGACAGCTTCTGCGGCATGCGCTTGCCGGTGCGCAGGTAGAACGGCACGCCCGACCAGCGCCAGTTGCGGATATCCACGCGCAGGGCGACGAAGGTTTCCGCGTCGCTATCGCGATTCGCATGTTCCTCCTCCAGGTAGCCCGGCACTGCCTTGCCGTCGCTGAAACCGGCGGTGTACTGCCCACGCACCACGCGCGAAGCCAGTTGTTCGGCGGGAATCGGCTCGAGGGCGCGGAGCACCTTGACCTTCTCGTCGCGAATGCTGTCCGCCGAAAGGTCGCTGGGCGGATCCATGGCGATCAGGCAAAGCAGTTGCAGCAGGTGGTTCTGCACCATGTCGCGCAGTTGCCCGGCCTGGTCGAAGTAGCCCCAGCGGCCTTCGATGCCGACCTTCTCGGCCACGGTGATCTCCACGTGGGAGATGTGGTTCTGGTTCCACTGGGTCTCGAAGAGGCTGTTGGCGAAGCGCAGGGCGATCAGGTTCTGCACCGTCTCCTTGCCCAGGTAATGGTCGATCCGGTAGATGCGGCTTTCCGGGAAGAACCGGGCGACTGCCTCGTTGACCTCGCGGGACGACTCCAGGTCATGACCGATGGGCTTCTCCAGCACCACCCGGGTGCGCTCGGCGAGACCGGCGGCGGCGAGGTTCTCGCAGATGCCGCCGAACACCGAGGCCGGCGTGGCGAAGTAGGCGACCAGCGGCAGTTCGTCGTCCACCGCCTCGCGCAAGCCGACATAGGCCTGCGGGTCGAGGAAGTCCATGCTCAGGTAGTCGAGGCGTTCGCGGAAACGCTGCCAGACCGCGTCGTCCCACTCCTTCGCCGGCACCGCCAGGCGCAGGCGCTGCTCCAGCGTCGCCAGGTGTTCGGCGGGAGCGCCTTCGTCACGGGCCAGGGCCAGGACGCGGGTATCGCGGTGCAGCAGGTTCTCGCGATCGAGTTGGTAGAGCGCCGGGAACAGCTTGCGCAAGGCGAGATCGCCCAGCGCACCGAACAGCGCTAACGTGCAAGGCAGAACGCGGACATCAGGCATTTGTTGTTACCAACCAAATATTGAGTGATATTGAGCCATCCACTGCGCAATTAAGACAAATATGTAGTAATTAAACAACATATTTTTCCCAGCCCGCCACGCTGTTGGTCGCATGCCGGCCTGACGTTAGGATAGGCGCCGCCGCCGGCCCTTCCCCGCCGGGCCGACAGAACACGAGGAACCCGGATGAAAAACCTGCTGGAGCAGATCCAGAGCCGCCTGGACGAACTGAACAAGGCGGAGCGCAAAGTCGCCGAGGTCATCCTGCAGAACCCGCAGCAGGCCACCCGCTTCAGCATCGCCGCCCTGGCCCAGGCGGCAGCGGTCAGCGAACCGACGGTGAACCGCTTCTGTCGCTCCTTCGGCATGAGCGGCTATCCGGAACTGAAGATCCAGCTGGCCCAGAGCCTGGCCAGCGGCGCTGCCTTCGTGACCCAGGCGGTAGCCGAGGACGACGGGCCGGAAGCCTATACACGGAAGATCTTCAGCAACACCATCGCCTCCCTCGACAGCGCCCACAAGCTGCTCGACCCACGCGTCATCGACCGCGCCGTGGACCTGTTGATCCAGGCCCGGCAGATCCACTTCTTCGGTCTCGGCGCCTCGGCCTCGGTAGCGCTCGACGCGCAGCACAAGTTCTTCCGCTTCAACCTGGCGGTGAGCGCCCAGGCCGACGTGCTGATGCAACGGATGATCGCCTCGGTGGCGCACACCGGCGACCTGTTCGTGGTGATTTCCTATACCGGACGCACCCGCGAGCTGGTGGAGGTGGCGCACCTGGCGCGGGAGAACGGCGCCTCGGTGCTCGGCCTGACCGCCGCCGGCTCGCCGCTGGCCAGGGCCAGCACCCTGTGCCTGGACATCCCGTTGCCGGAAGACACCGACATCTACATGCCGATGACTTCGCGGATCGTCCAGCTCACCGTGCTCGACGTGCTGGCCACCGGAGTGACCCTGCGCCGCGGCGTGGACTTCCAGCCGCACCTGCGGCGGATCAAGGAAAGCCTGGTGCCGACCCGCTATCCCCTCGACGAGGACAACTGACCGCCCGCCTATTGCAGGCCGGCGGCGAGACTCAGGCGCATGCGTTCGCCGGGCGCCAGGATCAGCCCACCCGGGCGGTAGCCAGCAGCGCCGATACAGAGGAAGCGTTCCGCTTCGCCCGGCTCGACCTGCTCCACCGGGCGGCTGCCGGGGTGCCAGATCACGCTGCCGGCGCTGACGTTCTTGTCGATCCGCAAGCGGCGGTTCCAGCCGCCGTCCTCCAACACCAGCGATCCGGGATGGTAGAGCACCTGCTTGACCGCGCCGCGCGGTATCCAGGTTCCCGGAATCCGCGAAGCGCCGCGCTGGCCGCGAGCCGACTCCAGCTCCATGCCGTGCACCACCACCCGGCTCAGCGCGCCGACCCGCCAGTAGGGCTGCAGGGCGAAGCTGAACAGGCAATCGTCGTCTTCCTCATGGTAGCTGCACAGCTCCAGCTCCAGGCGCTGGCCAAGGCGCGCATCGAGGCGCACGTGCCAGTCCTCCAGGTCCAGTTGCCAGCTCACCACCACCTTGCTTTCGTCGGCGTAGGCATCCAGCAGGCGCCATTCGCGTTGCCGCGCCCAGCCCTGCTGCGGCCATTCGCTGCCGTTCGGATGGCTGCCGAACCACGGCCAGCAGACCGGGATGCCGCCGCGCACCGGCGCACTGCTGAGGGCCGGCCATTCGCTGGCGCACCACAGCAACGGGCGTTCGCCCTGCGGCTGGAAATGCAGGAGCTGCGCCCCTTGCCGACTGAATACGGCCTGGCACAGCGGATGGTCGATCAACAGCAGATCGCGACGTTGGAAGCGTACCCAGTCGAACGGTCGCTTGGCCCGCATGGAATGAAAGAAACGCTGCAGCGGATGCTCAAGCATGTCCGATTGTCCTACCCTCTCCCCTTCCCGGAAAGCCCGGGCGTGCATCCGTGTAGTTTTACTACATTTCGCACGCAAGCCCCAAATGATCGGCACAGGAAAAGCGTAGTCGGTTTGTAACAGGCAGCCGGGAAGAGCGGTCGCCGGAAAAAAACGGCCCGCCCGAAACGCTCGGGCGGGCCCAGGCACAACACCGGAGCAGGCAACGCGACGGTCAGAACACCGTCTGGATCTTGATCCCCGCCACCAG
>NZ_KV812612.1:0-487 GCF_001813485.1 Pseudomonas sp. HMSC067G02 | reverse complement strand
AGGTGCTCGGCCAGCAGCTCGCGAAGGTGATCGCAGCGGGAGGGACAAAGGTCACCCCCAGAGCGGTAGCCGAGCCGACCGTGCCGCGCGCCATTCTCGATGATCTGCTGAAAGTCACTACCGATATCGTCGATGCCTTCCCTACGGCACTCCGCGCAGGCCTGGCCGAAGGCCCGGAATCGATCACCCTCACCACTCGCTCGGCATGGGTGGAGCGATTGATGGATCTCGTCGCTCAGGCGAAAGAGTCCCTCCAGGGGTAAGCCATGTTCATCCTTCCATTCCTCATCGGCCTGGTGCTCCACGACCAGCGGCCCGAACCGCTGCGCGCGCTCGATAGCGCCAGCGCCGATCCTGACCTGTGCGCCTCGGCGCCAGCAGGCCGAGAACGATGTACCCGCGGGGCGTCCGGAGTTCGGGCTCCAGGCGTCCCGCCCAAAATGCTTCAAACCATAAGGCGGTTTGTAAGTAGAGGCGGGGCGGTGGG
>NZ_KV812611.1:0-5923 GCF_001813485.1 Pseudomonas sp. HMSC067G02 | reverse complement strand
AAACAAAAAGCCCCGCACGATTGCGGGGCCGATTGGAGGGATGAAACTAGTTTTTGTGGCCAGACTGATACGAGCCTTGAACGCAACCGTTTCGGTCGAACGAAACGGTGGTCTGATCAACATACTTGTCGTTCCAGTATGTGACAGCGCCGGAGCCGGCCGTACTGCCATTCCGGTTAACTTTTCCGTAGATGCTCTCCACATCCTCCCTGGACATACCGGGAACCACCTTTCCTTGCACCTTGGCCTTGCGTAGGTCTCGATCGGATAGGCCGGTTGAGCAAGTGGCACTTGCTGCCGACCCTCCAACAACCGTCACGCCACTACCGACAGATCCAGAAGCGTTTGCGACACCCCGATAGGCGCGCCCTGCCGCCGACTTAGGCTTCGCCATCACCGCCGACGCACCAGTTCCGCTTGGACGCTGGTTCGTAGCTGACACCACATCGTCCAAAGACTGATTTTCCGGGCAATTATGTTGCGTGAACGTGACTTTTCCGTCTGGGCCGACGCACTTGAAGACCGTGGCGGCCTGGGAAGAGCAGGCGACCATTGCTAAAGCGAGAACGGGGAAGATCCGTTTCATAGCGACTCTCCGTAGGAACTACCTCACACTTTAGCATCAGGCGGCCACTACCAGAACCTATCCCTATAAACGAAAAGCCCAGCTCGAGGGCTGGGCTTTTTCTGGTGTTCCGCTCTGCGGCAGTTCGCCTAAGCGGCAAAACCGCAATGTATGACGAAAGGTACAGGCCGCGATTATCACTGTCAATACGTCCAGCCTGTACATTTCTTCAGGCGGCCTTTTTCTCCTCCATCACGAAGCACGCCAGCAGAGCCGACAGGCCCGCTCGAACAAGCATGCGTGCGTCCGCGTAGCTGATGCCCATCCGATCCTGAATATCTCGATACGACATGCCATGGATGAAGTAGAGGATCAGGCTGCGGATGGCGTCCGGGTCTTCGTCGTAGAGGCGAGCGAGAAACCGGTCCACTTGCATCGCCCGATCATCACTGATGCAGGGGATCACAGCAGCAAACCGTTTTTCGTTCGCAGGGTTCCGCTTCATCAGCGCCAGCATGGGTGACGAGCCGCGAGGAGTGCCATTGTCGGACCAAACCCACAGCCCGTATTGCTCCATCAGAAATTCCAACGCCTTGATGTTCATTTCAGTCGCCTCTGAAGTGGGAGCCGCCGGCGCCCCGATGGTTGTTCTCTTCTCGCGCCAGCCTGCTCGCCTGGCGTCGCTGCTCTTCCAGCAGCCGCTTTACCCACATCCGCAGTTGCACCACCGCATCCCGCTGCTCCAGCGCCAGCCCCGTCACGCCATCGACGAACCCCGCCGCTCCACAAGCGGCGCAATCGATCTCATGGAAAACGCCAAGGCTGTACCCTTTTCCGTGGCAAACGGGGCACTGAGCGAGCAGGCGCGGCTTGGTCGTCAGATCAGGACCATGCTTCTTCATGCGGCAGCCCTCTTCGCAGCGCGGGCCTTGGTTCGGTACAGGGTCTTGATCGCCTTGATCTCCTCAACCGTCCACTTCCTGGCATCGTGCGGCCCCTCCAGTCGCGCTACAGCCTCAGCGCCGATCTTCGCCACCAGGTTGATCCGGTAGTTCACGACGTCCCCCGACTTGTGGTTGTTGCACGGGGCGCATTGCTTGTGGACGTTGTTCTCGTCGAACCTCAACTCGGGATGGGATCCGACAGAGCGGTAATGACCGGCGTGATACTGCCCATCATGAAAGCGTCCACAACTGATGCAGGGGCGGTCCCAGTCGCGCCAGCGGATGAACTCGTTGAATGCGGCCTGAGCCTCCCTCAAGTGGTCTGCACGGCTCTTCAACTTCTCTTTGCGAACCGCGATCTCGCGCCGCTCGCGTTGCTGCATCGACTTACGCTCCTTCTCCTGCTTCTGCCGAGCGATGACGATGCCGCACTCAGGGCTGCACCACGCCTGAAACGACTTCACCGGGACGAAGGGGGCGCGGCACGTCGACACTGCGCACTTCTTCGGCCGGGGCTTCCGTGCCGACAACGTCATGCCACCTCCCGCGGATAGGTGATCTGGTGATGGCGTTCGCAAACACCGCACGCCTCCTTCGCAGTCGCAACCGGCGTGCAAATGAATTCACCTTGCACACTGGCCCGGTAGTGAGCCTCGCCGGCCACAAGAAGCTTGCAGACCTTGTAGGGCGGCTGGGTATCGCTAACCATCAGATAGTCGTTGAGTACGCTCCACTTCATGAGCGACCTCCTCCTTTGAGTTGTTTTCGAAGCTGCTCGAGGGCAGCAATTCCAACGGATTGGGTTCGCGCCTTCTGGTGGGTGACCTCTCCCTCCGGGACCTTTCCGAGCGCCTCCCCGCGCGCCAGCTTCTTGATGATCTGTCGGTAGGAGATTTCCAGCGCCGCCAGCCCATCCTTTCTGGCCAGAGCCTGCAGCCGGCTGAATCCAGCACCAGCGGCAGCCCAGTACACAGCAGGGCAACTCCATTTCGCGGCTCCGACCATGGCTGGGTGGGTGTTGGCCAGCGCCTCGCGATATGCGTCATCGAGGGATGGCAGGCCGAAGACCTCAGGAGCCCAGCACCAGGCGCAAAACTGGCCAGCAGACGGAACAAGCGGTCTGGCCTGCGCGCTCAACGCTCTTACCCCGGCCTGCAGTTGCTCTCGGCGCGTAACCTGTTGCCGGATGATCTCGGCCAGCCACTCCGCCTTCGCAGCCTTCTCGACTTCTTCGCTGGGCCAGGAGCTTCGCCAGCCGGGGCAGATCGCCTTGATCCGCACAAACAACCGGTCAAGTTCGTCTCTCGTCTCGGGATCAACCTCCACCGTCGGCGGAGCCACAACCTGCAGCCCTGCGCCCCGATTCACATGCGCCAGCACAGCACCGACCGATTGCGGTTCGAACTGCCTGCGGGTCATAGCTGCACCTGATCAGTCCAATCGGTCGACGGCGCGGAACCGGCTGTTGCCCACTTCGTGCGGTAAGCGCCAGCCTTGGCCAGCAGCAACCCGAACTCATGGCAACTGTCGACCAAGAACTTGTCATCCAGACCGACGAAGAACGCCGCCACCGCAGGAGCCTCGCTACCGAGAGCGGCCACCAATTGCTTCACCTGGGAATTGACCTTGGCATTTCGCACCGGCTGAACACTCCAGCGCGCCTCGTAGGCAGCCCGGTACGCTGCCCACACACTCCGGCAAGCCTCCTGCAGCGCTTCGCCAGCCGCCGGCCCGGAACGGGTCGGCAAAGGTGACGGTTCTCCTGATGGTTCCCTTGTAGGTTCTATTACGGTTCTGGGTGCAGCATCTGCGGGGGTGGGGTGCATTTCCTGCGGGGGTTGGGGTGCAGCATCTGCGGGGGTGGGTGCAGATCCTGCGGGGGTGCATTTCCTGCGGGGGTGAACCTTCTGCGGGGGTGCAAATGCTGCGGGGGTTACGGTGAACATCGTCGAGCGCCCCTGGCGCGCTTCAATGCTCAGCGCCCTGCACTCGTTCAGCACCTTGATGGCCTGCTGCACGGCACGTTCGGACAGGCAGGTGCGCTCGGCGATCTTCGCCACCGAAGGCCAGCACACGCCCTCGTCGTTCGCGTTGTCCGCCAGGCTGATCAGCACAGCCTTCTGCGCCGGCGTCAGACCCTGCAGCGGCCAGCAGGCAGACATGATGATCGTGCTCACCTGCGCGCCCTCCGCGACACTTTCTTGCGAATCGCTATTTCGTGTCGCGACACGCTCTCTTGTTGGATGGTGGATACCTGTGTCATATTCGGCTCCGTTGGATGTTCGGCACCGCCTTCCGGTGCCTCCTCAGAAAGCCCGGTTGCAGCCGGGCTTTTTGCTGTCTGCTCTACTGGATGCCTGAACAGGGGTCGCAGCCGACTAAGCAGCGCCAGCCCCTCTCCGTAACATCTGCTACGTGCTATGCCGCACTCCGGCCCCGAGGCCTTGCTGGCGCGTCGTAGAGGTCTGGGCGGAGCTGGTGGCGGGTGATGCGAGCGCCGAAGAAGCGCTCAAGATCACGCGCCAGCGCCGCCCCTGGAGTCCGGCCGCAAGCCAGAACCTGTCTGAGGTACGCAACGCTGGTGCTGAGCGCCTTCGCAGCGTCATCACGCTCTTGGATACTGAGCGACTTCCAGAAGGCCCGAAGCGCTTCTGTATGGGTGCTTTGGGGTGTCTCGACGGCCATAAATGTACCTCCTTGGTACAATCATGGTGAAAAGGAAGTGTACCGTCAAGGTTCTGTACTTTTTAGGTACAGATGATGAAATGGTTAGATGATCGATATCACGACAATCCGCCGCGCGAACGCGCTCACACTGGCCGAAAAGGAAGGCGGCACAGTCGCATTCGCTGCTCGCATAGATCGCGAGCCAACCCAGGTTAGCCGCTTGATTGGCTCGAATCCCACCAAGAACATCGGCAACAGGCTGGCCAGGCACATTGAGGAAAAATTCAATATGCCCCGCGGCTGGCTCGACATTCAGCACACCCCAGAGCAGCAACTGCGGGTGGCTGAACCAACTGCCGAGTATCACTCCGGCGGAAATCTGGAGCCCTTATCACCGTGGTCAGATGGCGATCCACTCGCACCTGACGAGGTTGAGATACCCTACTTCGACGAGGTCGAGGTGGCGGCAGGTGGTGGGCGAGTTCCTGACCTCGAGCTGGCCAAGCGCAAGATTCGATTCCCGAAGGCAACCCTGCGCGAGGCCGCTGTCGACAAGAGCACCTCCGTCTGCGTGAACGTCACAGGTAACAGCATGGAGCCGCTCATCGCAGACGGCTCGATCATCGGCGTCGACCTTTCGGTCAACACGATCGTCGACGGCGAGATCTACGCCCTGAAGCATGACGACCTGCTGCGGGTGAAATTCGTCTATCGACTGCCTGGCGGCGGCATCCGGTTGCGCAGCTACAACCGGGAGGAGTACCCCGATGAGGAGTACACCAGGGACCAGATGCGGGCCAGCGATATCAGCGTGATCGGCTGGGTATTCTGGTGGTCGGTGATGAGGCGCCGGAAACACTAGCAAACGGCTTGCGGCCCGGCTTCCTGAAGGGGCGGCGGAGGCAGCTACTCAAAAAATGGTGACCACTGGTTGCCATTTCTGTGCTATCACGTTGTATTATCAGCCGCGCCCGGGCAGCTCAAATGAGGAGCGTTGAGCGGCTGAACAAACACCATCCGGGTGCGTCTAAACAGTGAAGAAGGCAAAGACCTTCTGAATGGCCGGCGGAAAGATCGCCGGCTGAGGGGCGAAAGCCTGTATGCAAGGAGGAAATGGCATGGCAATTAAGCGTGAACCACTTCTGGTAGCAGTTGTAGTACGAGAAGAATACGAAGGCATCTAAGAAAAAGCGATGCCAAGAGGAGGCCAATAGGCCTCCTTTTTCATGGAGAGTTAAAAAGGGAGGGGTTAAATGTGCAGTGCTATTATTGAGTTTTTAGCTTCTGAGCTATTTAGAAATCTATTAGTGTTGACTGGCGTGATAGTCGCCATCGTTTCCGTGCTGAGCGCAAAGGCTACGGCAAAAAGAAAGCAAACGGCAGACCTTATGTTCGGCACTAGGTCAGACCAAGAGCTATCCAAGGGATACCGCCGGCTTCAAGCCCTTCACAACGCTGACGATTCAAACATGCGAGCCTATGCCCGCGAGGACAGACGGGAGTCCGAGGAGGCCAATGAGATACGCTACGTTCTCAACCACTGGGAGCGTATATGCGTTGGCATAAATCAAGGAATTTACTGCGAAAAAATGCTCCGCGAAGCCAATTACAGCACCGTCATGAAATTGTACGAACAGGCTGAGCCGTTTATAAGAGCAATTAGAGAGATAGAGAAAAAGAAAACATTCTATCAAGAGCTTGAGAAACTTCACTCAAAGTGGGTCAAGAAGCCGCTAGCCGAAAAAAA
>NZ_KV812610.1:0-84036 GCF_001813485.1 Pseudomonas sp. HMSC067G02 | reverse complement strand
GGCATTTTATCAACCAGAAATTCCGGATACCCTCCAGGAAGAAGCGCAATCGCTGTTCAACCACGTCCAGCAATGGATCATCACCAACGCCAGCTGGTTCTACGTACTGGCCGTGGCGCTGATCCTGATCAGCGTGGTGTTCCTCGCCGTCAGCCGCTACGGCGACATCAAGCTCGGCCCCGACCACAGTCGTCCCGACTACCGCAACACCACCTGGTTCGCCATGCTGTTCTCCGCCGGCATGGGCATCGGTCTGATGTTCTTCGGCGTTGCCGAACCGGTGATGCACTTCACCACCCCACCGGTAGGCGAGCCGAACACCGTGCAGGCGGCGAAGGAAGCGATGAAGCTGACCTTCTTCCACTGGGGCCTGCATGCCTGGGCGATCTACGCCATCGTCGCGCTGATCCTGGCCTTCTTCAGCTATCGCCACGGCCTGCCGCTGACCCTGCGCTCGGCGCTGTATCCGCTGATCGGCGAACGTATCTACGGCCCCATCGGCCACGCGGTGGATATCTTCGCGATCATCGGCACCGTGTTCGGCGTGGCGACTTCGCTCGGCTACGGCGTGCTGCAGATCAACAGCGGCCTGCACCACCTGTTCGGCTGGCCGGTGAACCAGACCGTGCAGATCGCCCTGATCGCCGCCACCTGCGGCCTCGCCACGCTCTCGGTGGCCAGCGGACTGGACCGCGGCATCCGCATCCTGTCCGAGCTGAACCTGAGCCTGGCGGTGATCCTGCTGCTCTTCGTGCTGGTCCTCGGGCCGACCGTGTTCCTCCTGCAAACCTACGTGCAGAACACCGGGGCCTACCTGTCCGACATCGTCAACAAGACCTTCAACCTGTACGCCTACGAGCCCACCGACTGGATCGGCGGCTGGACCCTGCTGTACTGGGGCTGGTGGCTGTCCTGGTCGCCCTTCGTCGGCCTGTTCATCGCCCGTATCTCGCGCGGCCGCACGATCCGCGAGTTCGTCTGCGGCGTGCTGTTCGTCCCGGCCGGCTTCACCCTGCTGTGGATGACGGTGTTCGGCGATACCGCCATCCACATGGTCCTGCAGGAGGGCTTCACCCAGTTGGCCGAAGTGGTCAACCAGGACAGTTCGGTGGCGCTGTTCGCCTTCCTCGAGCACTTCCCGCTGGGCAGCGTGATCTCGCTGGTGGCGGTGCTGATGGTGGTGGTGTTCTTCGTCACCTCGGCCGACTCCGGCGCGCTGGTGGTGGACATGCTGGCCTCCAGCGGCAAGGACCACTCGCCGCTCTGGCAGCGGATATTCTGGTCGGTGCTGATGGGCGTGGTGGCCATCGCCCTGCTCCTCGCCGATGGCCTCAAGGCGCTGCAAACCGCGACCATCGCCAGCGCGCTGCCATTCTCCATCGTGCTCCTGGCGTCGATCTGGGGCCTGTTCAAGGCGCTGCACCTGGATGCCACCAAGCGCGGCATCCGCTACCAGGCGCTGACCTTCTCCCGCCCCACCACGCGCAGCGGCGCAAGCGAGGGCGACGGTTGGCAGCGCCGCCTGCGCAACATCGCCATGTTCCCGAGGCGCAGCCACGTCAACCGCTTCATCACCGATGTGGCGCGACCGGCCTGCGAGGACGTCGCCGCCGAACTGCGCAAGCAGGGCTACGAAGTCCAGGTGCAGGACGGCGAGGACGGCCGGGTTCGGCTGGAAGTCAGCCACGGCGGCGAGGTCGATTTCATCTACGAGGTGCGTCCGCGCGCCTTCACCACGCCGAGCTTCGTGATGCGCGACACCGAGGACAGCAGCGAGTCGCGCAAGTATTTCCGCGCCGAGGTCCATCTCCAGGAAGGCGGCCAGGACTACGACATCATGGGCTGGAGCCGCGACGGCGTGATCGGCGACATCCTCGATCAGTACGAGCGGCACATGCACTTCCTGCACGTGGTGCGCTGAGGGATGCGGGGGCCGGCCAATGCCGGCCCCTCGCCGTTTCGCCTACTGGATCTGCTCCGGGGTGACGATCACCCAGTTCCTGTCCGCCGTCACCGGCAGGCCGGCCTTGGCCTGGGCGGCGGAATGCTGCTTGATCATGCCGTTGATCTGCTCCATGTACTTGGCCTTGCGGTTGACCCACAGGTGCACGCCGTTTTCCGCGGTGCCGTTGAACAGCATGTAACCGTCGCTGTCCGGGGTATCGCCGGCGACCAGGATCGGCCGCTTCCAACGGTCGATGTAGGTGAGGATCGCAGCCTGCTTGCCGGCCATCCAGGTCGCCGGGGTCCACAGGTAGGGGGTCACCTCCAGGTCGAGGTTGGCCTTGGGATCGTACTTGCCCTCGGCGATCTGCTTGCGCGCGGTGGTCAGCTCGCCGGTCTTGCGGTTCTTCAGCAGGGTGGTGACGCCGATGACGTTCTCCGGCTTGGCGTTGTAGCCATACCTGGGGTCCGCCGCGACCATCCGCACCAGTTCCTCGTGGGCCGCGCTGATCACGTAGACCTCGATGCCGTTTTCCATCAGCTTGTTGTACAGCTCGCGCTGGCCGCTGAACACGCGCGGCGGCTCGACGTCGAGCGTGGCGAGCTTGTCGCCGTCGTAATAGGTGGCGGGGATCGGCTTGCCGTAGGCCATCAGTTCGTCGACATAGCCCTTCAGTTCCCTGAGGGTGAAGCCTGAGAACACCTGGGCGACCCAGGGATAGCAGACCATGTCGTCGATCTCGCAAAGCCGGTAGTAGTAGCTGAACAGGCTCTCCTTGTGCCCGGCCTGGTCCTTGAACGGGATCAGTTTCAGCGAAGGGTCGAGCCTGTCGCGGGTCAGCACGCCCTTCATTTCCAGATAGGGCAGCAGCGATTCTTCCAGGTCGTAGCGATAGCTGGTGTTGTCCATGTCGAACACGGCGTAGGCGCCCTTGTTCGCGTTGGCCTCGATCAGTGCATTCAGTTGCCTGGCGGCGGGGGCCGGCCAGTGCTCGAGTTCGGTGGCGCTGGCCTGGCCGACTGCGGCGGCGAGCGCCAGCGCGGCGAGTATTCCTTTGGCGAAGGTCATGGCGGGTTCCTTTGGGCGGTTGGAAGGAAGCTCCGTCCCCTGCCGCTCCCGACAGGCAACGACCAACGACCCTAGCGCAAACCCTGCGCCCGGCCCAGCGACGGCAGCGACCTGTAACGTCGCGTCAGCGCCAGGAGTTGTCCGGCGGCGTCACGCCAGCCGCTCGACGACGGGCAGACGCATCGCCGCCACCTCCGCGAGGAGGAAGTCGCGCAATCGCTGGAAGCGTTCCTGTCCCCTGCGGGCGCGAGGCCAGACCAGGTGATAGCTTTCGCCGCTGGCCACCGCCACCGGCCAGGGCAGGCCGATGCGGCCCTGGGCAACATCCTCGGCGACCATCACCAGGTCGCCGATGGACACGCCATAGCCTCGCGCGGCGGCGACGATGCCCAGCTCCAGCGTGTCGAACACCTGGCCGCCCTTGAGCGACACCTCGTCCCCCAGCCCAGTCCGCTGCAGCCAGCGTCGCCAGTCGCGACGATCCGGCGTGGGGTGCAGCAGCTCGCTGTCACGCAGGCGTTGGAGGGTCCAGGGCTCCACGGCCTCGTCGGGTTCGCAGACCGGCACCAGCCATTCGGCGAACAGCGCTGCCGTTTCCCATTCCGGGCTGAACTGGCCGCTGCCCAGCAACACCGCGCAGTCGAAAGGCTCGCGCTGGAAATCCACCGAGTCCACATCCATCCAGGCACTGGTGAGCTGCACCTCGATATCCGGGTTCAGGTGGCGGAAGCGGCTCAGGCGCGGTAGCAGCCAGCGCAGGGTAAGGGTGGAAGGCGCCTTCAGGCGCAGGGTGGCGTCGTCCACGCGCAGGGCGGTGCAGGCCCGTTCCAGCGCATCGAAGCCGTCGCGCAGCCCGGGCAGCAGCAGGCGTGCCGGCTCGGTCAGCTGCAACTGGCGGCCATGGCGCTCGAACAGACGACAACCGAAGAGCTCTTCCAGGGTACGGATGTGCCGGCTCACCGCGCTCTGGGTTATCGCCAGTTCCTCGCCGGCGCGGGTGAAAGAGGCGTGCCGGGCGGCAGCCTCGAAGGCGCGCAGGGCATACAGCGGGGGCAGGCGACGGGTCATTGGGGAATTACCTCTTTCATGACTTTTACTCATGCCTGGCATCTTGTTTTTCCTTTTGTGGAGCCATGCCAGCCGCACCGAGAATAGCCGCATTCTCAACGCCGACAGGCCATCGCGGCAACCATCTCCTCCTGAGCCTTACTCATCCATGTCCTCGCCATCCCTCGTCGAACTCAAAGCCATCCTGCGCCTGGCGGGCCCGTTGATCGCCGCCCAGCTGGCCTATGTCGCCATGGTCTTCACCGACACCGTGATGATGGGCAAGCTCGGTCCCGACGCGCTGGCCGCCGGCGGCCTGGGCGCGGTCAGCTACGCCTTCGTCTCGACGTTCTGTGTCGGCGTGGTGGCAGCGGTCGGCAACCTGGTGGCGATCCGTCACGGCTGCGACGACGCCGCTGGCGCCGCCGCGGCCACTCGCTCCGGACTCTGGGTCGGCGCCGCGCTGGCCCTGGCCGCCGGCCTGCTGCTATGGAACCTGCGGCCGCTGCTGCTGCTCTTCGGCCAGGCGCCGCAGACGGTGGACGGCGCCATGCAGTTCCTCCACAGCCTGACATTCGCCCTGCCCGGCTACATGGCCTTCATGGTCCTGCGCGGCTTCACCAGCGCCATCGACCGCGCCGGCCCGGTGATGGCGATCAGCGTGCTCGGCGCGCTGGCCAACCTGGCTCTCAACTATTCCTTCATAGAAGGCCTGTTCGGCCTGCCGCGCCTGGGCCTGGCCGGTATCGGCCTGGTCACCGCCCTCGTCATGAACTGCATGCCGCTGCTGCTGGCCCTGTATATCCGCCGGCAGCCGGCCTATGCCGCGTACTCGCTGCTGCGCGGACTGGGACGGCCGCAGCGGGCGATGGTCGAGGAGATCCTGCGACTGGGGCTGCCCATCGGCGGCACCTACGCGGTGGAGTCGGGGATGTTCACGGTCGCCACCCTGTGCATGGGCATCATCGGCGATCACGCCCTGGCCGCGCACCAGATCGCCATCCAGGCGGTATACGTGGCGTTCATGGTGCCGGTGGGGTTGTCGTACGCCACCACCTACCGCATCGGCCAGCATTTCGGTGCCGGCCGCCTGCTCGAAGCACGCCGCGCCGGGCGCGTCGGCATCGGCTTCGGCGCGCTGTGCATGCTGCTCTTCGCCGGGCTCTTCTGGTGGATGCCGGAGGCCATCATCGGCCTGTTCCTCGACCGCGACGCCCCGGCCAACCGGGAGGTGGCCGCGATGGCCGTCTCGCTGCTGGCGATCGCCGCCTGGTTCGAGCTGTTCGACGGCACCCAGAACGTCGCCATGGGCGCGATCCGCGGTCTCAAGGACGCCCGCACCACCTTCCTGGTCGGCCTGGCCTGCTACTGGCTGGTCGGCGTGCCGCTGGCCTGCCTGCTGGCGTTCGCGGCCGGCTGGGGCGCCGCGGGCGTCTGGTGGGGGCTGGCCGGCGGCCTGGCCTGCGCGGCCATCGGCCTGACCCTGGCCTTCGAGTGGAAGACCGCGCGGTTGCTGCCGAAAGCCACGGCCAGCGAGACGTCGGCGCTCAATTGCCGAGCGGCTGGCCGCGGTGCGCCGAGCGTTCGCCGATGCCCAGGAAACGCGCCAGTTCCGCCAGCGGCAGCGGCGGACTGATCCAGTAGCCCTGCACCTGGTCGCAACCGAAATCGCGCAACTGCTCCTGCTGGCGCAGGGTCTCTACGCCTTCGGCAACCACTTCCAGGTTGAGGTTGTGCGCCAGGTTGATCATCGCCCGCACCAGTTGGAAGTTTTCCGCCCGTTGGTCCATGCCGCCGACGAAGCTGCGGTCGATCTTCAACAAGGTGATCGGCAGGCTATTGAGGTGGACGAAGGACGAGAAACCGGTGCCGAAGTCGTCCAGCGAAAAGCGCACGCCCAGTTGGCCGAGCGCCTGCATGGTCTGCAGCACCTGGTCGCTACGCCGCATCACGGCGGTCTCGGTCAGTTCGAACTCGAGCCAGCGCGCGTCGACGCCGTGCTCTTCGATCAACCGTTGCAGGGTCGGCAGCAACTGGCTGTCCTGGAACTGGCGGAACGACAGGTTCACCGCCATGTGCAACGGCTCCAGGCCGCGCCCGTTGAGCCACTGCATGTCGCGCAGGGCGCGGGCGATGACCCAGTAGCCGAGCGGCACGATCAGCCCACTTTCCTCGGCCAGCGGGACGAACTCGCTGGGCGTGAGCAGGCCCCGCTCGCCGTGGCGCCAGCGCACCAGCGCCTCCAGGCCGACGATGCGCCCGCTGTCCAGGCACAGTCGCGGCTGGTAGTGCAGCTCCAGCTCGTCGCGACGCAGCGCCCGGCGCAGTTCGGCTTCGAGGTCGGCGAGGCTGCGCACGCCACGGTTGATGCGTTCGTCGAAGACATGGAAGGTGCAACCCTGGCGGCTCTTGGCCTGCTGCATGGCGATGTGCGCATGCCACATCAGCGGGTCGGCGCCTTCGTCGGCACGGGCGTGGGCGAGGCCCAGGCTGCAACCCAGCAACAGGCTCTCGCCATCGATCCAGTAGGGCTCGCCGAGGCATTCGACGATGCGTTCGGCGACCCGCTCGGCGCGTTGCGGATCGCGACGGGTGTCCAGCAGCAGGGCGAACTCGTCGCTGCCCAGGCGCGCCAGGCTGTCACCGTTCTCCATGAAGCCGCGCAGGCGGTTGACCACCTGCAGGATCAGGCGGTCGCCGCCCTGGTGGCCGAGGGAATCGTTGACGTGACGGAAGTTGTCCAGGTCGAGGTGGCCGAGCACCAGGCCACGCCCGTCGAATTCGCTGAGGCGCGCCGCGAGCAGGGTCTGGAAGCCCTGGCGGTTGGCGATGCCGGTCAGCGGATCCTGCTCGGCGAGCAGTTGCAGGGTCGCCTGCAAGCCCAGGCGCTCGCGCGCGTAGCGCAGGCAGCGGCGCAGGCTGTCCTCGGAAAGCTGTTCGGCGGCCAGCCAGTCGACCACCCCGACCGGCGCCTGCGCCGGCTCCTGCTGCAACAGCAGGATCACCGGCCAGGGGCAGGGAGTCCCCAGCGGCAGGCAGGCCGGCGTGGCCAGGAGCAGCCCGCGGGGCTCGGCGGCGAACAGGGTGGCCGCGCCCTCCCAGGTGGTGACGATGCTCAGCGAAAAGGCAGGCCCCAACGCTCTCAGGCGTTCACCTAGCAGTGGCGCCCAGTCCGGCGTATCCGCCAGAAGGAGCAGGCGCAAGGGTTCTGCGGGCGCTGACAAGCAACCTCCAAAGTTTTAAGAATCTTCGTAAAGAACGAACGGCATCATCCTAATGCGGTAGGGAATCTACAGCAAAATGGCGTGAACGATCTCGGGATCGGTCACAGCTTGCACGCTAATTCTCGCGGATGCCAGCCAGCCTGTTAGAATACGCCCCCGCTTCAACCCTCTCTTCCGGCCTGTTCCTATGTCCCGACTCAATCCCCGGCAGCAAGAAGCCGTGAACTACGTCGGCGGTCCCCTGCTGGTCCTGGCTGGCGCCGGCTCCGGCAAGACCAGCGTGATCACCCGCAAGATCGCCTATCTCGTCCAGCAGTGCGGTATCCGCGCCCAGTACATCGTCGCCGTGACCTTCACCAACAAGGCCGCGCGGGAGATGAAGGAGCGCGTCGGCACCCTGCTGCGCGGCGGCGAGGGCAAGGGCCTGACCGTCTCGACCTTCCACAACCTCGGCCTGAACATCATCCGCAAGGAACACGAACGGCTCGGCTACAAGCCCGGTTTCTCGATCTTCGACGAGTCGGACATCAAGGCGCTGCTGACCGACATCATGCAGAAGGAGTATTCCGGGGACGACGGCGTCGACGAGATCAAGAACTACATCGGCGCCTGGAAGAACGACCTGATCCTTCCGGAGGAGGCGCTGGAAAAGGCCCGCAACCCCAAGGAGCAGACCGCCGCGATCGTCTACCTGCATTACCAGCGCACCCTGCGCGCCTACAACGCGGTGGACTTCGACGACCTGATCCTGCAACCGGTGAAGCTGTTCCAGGAACATCCGGACGTCCTCCAGAAGTGGCAGAACAAGGTGCGCTACATGCTGGTGGACGAGTACCAGGACACCAACGCCAGCCAGTACCTGCTGGTCAAGCTGCTGGTGAAGGACCGCGCCCAGTTCACCGTGGTCGGCGACGACGATCAGTCGATCTACGCCTGGCGCGGCGCGCGTCCGGAAAACCTGATGCAGCTGAAGGAAGACTTCCCTTCGCTGAAGGTGGTGATGCTGGAGCAGAACTACCGCTCCACCAGCCGCATCCTCAAGTGCGCGAACGTCCTCATCGCCAACAACCCGCACGTATTCGAGAAGCAGTTGTGGAGCGAGATGGGCCACGGCGATCCGATCCGGGTGATCCGCTGCCGCAACGAGGACGCCGAGGCCGAGCGCATCGCCATGGAGATCCTCACCCTGCACCTGCGCACCGAGCGGCCGTACAGCGAGTTCGCCATCCTCTACCGTGGCAACCACCAGGCCAAGCTGATGGAGCTGAAGCTCCAGCACCACCAGATTCCCTATCGGCTCTCTGGCGGCACCAGCTTCTTCGGGCGCCAGGAAGTGAAGGACCTGATGTCCTACTTCCGCCTGCTGGTGAACCCCGACGACGACAACGCCTTCCTCAGGGTGATCAACGTGCCGCGCCGGGAAATCGGTTCGGCGACCCTGGAGAAACTCGGCAACTACGCCACCCAGCGCAAGATCTCGATGTACGCCGCCTGCGAAGAGATGGGCCTGGCCGAGCACCTCGACAGCCGTTTCCACGAACGCCTGCAACGCTTCAAGCGCTGGATGGACGGTATCCGCCGACAGTGCGCGGAGAACGAGCCGATCGCCGTGCTGCGCAGCATGGTGATGGACATCGACTACGAGAACTGGCTGCGGCAGAACGCCTCCAGCGACAAGGTCGCCGAATTCCGCATGAGCAACGTCTGGTTCCTCATCGAGGCACTGAAGAACACCCTCGAGCGCGACGAGGAAGGCGACATGACCATCGAGCAGGCCATCGCCAAGCTGGTCCTGCGCGACATGCTGGAGCGCCAGCAGGAAGAAGAGGAAGGCGCCGAAGGCGTGCAGATGATGACTCTGCACGCGTCGAAGGGGCTGGAGTTCCCCTACGTGTTCATCATGGGCATGGAGGAAGAGATCCTGCCCCACCGTTCCAGCATCGAGGCCGACACGGTGGAAGAGGAGCGCCGCCTGGCCTACGTCGGCATCACCCGCGCGCGGCAGAACCTGGCGATGACCTTCGCCGCCAAGCGCAAGCAATACGGCGAGATCATCGACTGCTCGCCGAGCCGCTTCCTCGACGAACTGCCCCCCGAAGACCTCGAATGGGAAGGCATGGAAGACGCCCCGCAAGAGGTCAAGGCGGCCAAGGGCAACGCCGCCCTCGCCGACATCCGCGCCATGCTCAAGCGCTGAGCCCGCCGCGCCTCGACTGTCTCGATTTTCACAAAAGTGTCTTGCCCGATGCCTAGCCTCGGGCGAGGAACTTTTGCCGCTCCACGCGCGACCAAAATTAGCTAGCTAACGAATTCCATTCGAGGACAGCTTCATGTCGAGCAAGAAAGTCGCCGAGATCGTCGTGGAAACCCTGGAAGCCGCCGGCGTCCGCCATTGCTATGGCATCGTCGGCGACACCCTCAACCATGTCACCGACGCCATCCATCGCAGCCAGATCCAGTGGGTCCACGTGCGCCACGAAGAAGCGGCGGCCTTCGCCGCGGGCGCCGAGTCCTACATCAGCGGACGCCTGACCGCCTGCGCCGGCTCCTGCGGACCGGGCAGCCTGCACTTCATCAACGGCGTCTACGAGGCCCAGCGCAACCGCGCGCCGATGGTCCTGATCGCCAGCCAGATCGTTACCCCGCAACTGGGCATGGAGTTTCCCCAGGAGGTCGACTTCAAGGCGGTCTACGCCAGCTGCTCGGTGTTCTGCGAGCAGGTGCACAGCCCGGAACAGGCGCGCCGGGTGGTGGCCCTGGCCTGCCAGGCGGCGCTCAACCGGCGCGGCGTAGCGGTGGTGATCCTGCCGGCCGACATCAGCCAGGCCACGGTGAAGGACGACCTGCCGTTCTCGGTGCATTTCCCGCAACCGGTGCTGCGCCCCAGCGACGCCGAACTGCAGGACGTCGCCCGCCTGCTGGCCCACGGCAAGAAGATCGGCATCTACGCCGGCTCCGGCTGCCAGGGCGCCCACGACCTGCTGGTGGCCCTCGCCGACCGCCTCAAGGCGCCCATCGCGCACACGTCGCGGGCCAAGGACTTCGTCGAGTACGACAACCCCTTCAACATGGGCATGACCGGTATGCTCGGGATCGAGTCCGGCTTCCACATGATGACCGAGTGCGACACCCTCCTGCTGCTCGGCGCCGACTTCGCCTGGGCGCAGTTCTATCCGCAGAAGGCCACCCTGATCCAGGTCGACCGCGATGGCAGCCACCTGGGCCGACGCCACCCCATCGATCTCGGCGTGGTCGGCGACGTGATCCCCACCCTCGAGGCGCTCTTGCCGTTGCTCGAAGCCCGCGAGGAGCGCAGCTTCCTCGACGAATGCCTGGAGCACCGCGAGCGCTCGCTGCGGACGCTGGAAAAAGAGGAGCAAGCCGGCAAGGGCGAGCTGATCCATCCGCAGCACCTGGTCAGCCTGCTCGACCAGCACGCCAGCGAGGACGCCCTGTTCACCGCCGACGGCGGCTCGGCGATGGTCTGGCTGTTGCGTCACATCCACAGCAACGGCAAGCGCCGCACCCTCACCAGCCTGGTCCACGGCACCATGGCCAACGCCATGCCCCAGGCGCTGGGGCTGAAGAAGGCCTACCCCGAGCGCCAGGTGATCTCGATCTCCGGCGACGGCGGCCTGGCCATGCTGCTCGGCGACCTGCTGACGGCCATCCAGGAAAAACTACCGATCAAGGTAGTGGTGCTGAACAATGCCTCGCTGAACTTCGTCGAGCTGGAACAGAAGGTCGAGGGCCTGCTGGACAACTACACCGACCTGCTCAACCCGGACTTCGCCCGTCTCGCCGAAGTGATCGGCTTCCACGGACGCAAGGTGACGCGCTCCGAGGAGCTCGAGGCGGCGGTGCAGGAGTTCCTCGCCCAGCCCGGTCCGGCGCTGCTGGACGTGCATACCAACCCTGCGGAGCTGGTGATGCCGCCGAAGATCGAGTTCGGCCAGGTCGCCGACACCGCGCTCTACGCCGCCAAGGCCGTGCTCAGCGGGCGCTTCAAGGACGTCGAGACGCTACTGGTGAACAACCTGCTGAAATGAGCCGGCAGCGGCGCGGCCCGCCTGCCACGGGGCCGCGCCGGGCAGGCGCGGATTCCTGACCGCTCGATCATGTTCGCTCGTCCGAGAGAACGTCGCGCGCGGCGCCGGCTGGCGGTACAATGCCGCGCTTCATCAGCGACAGCCGCTTCGCAGGAAGCCACCCGTGGACATTCTCAAAGACAAAATCCGCTCGGAAGGCATCGTCCTTTCCGAGCACGTACTCAAGGTCGACGCCTTTCTCAACCACCAGATCGACCCGCAGCTGATGCAGCAGGTCGGTCACGCGTTCGCCATGCGCTTCCGCGACCAGGGCATCACCAAGATCGTCACCATCGAGGCTTCCGGCATCGCCCCGGCGGTCATGGCCGGCCTGGAGCTGGGCGTCCCGGTGATCTTCGCCCGCAAGTACCAGTCGCTGACCCTGAAGGACAACCTGTACATCTCCAAGGTGTTCTCCTTCACCAAGCAGACCGAGAGCACCATCGCCATCTCGGCCAAGCACCTGAACGCCCACGACCACGTGCTGGTGATCGACGACTTCCTCGCCAACGGCCATGCCGCCAAGGCGCTGATCGACCTGATCGGCCAGGCCGGCGCGAGCATCGCCGGGCTCGGCATCGTCATCGAGAAATCCTTCCAGGATGGCCGCGCCCTGCTGGAAAGCGAAGGCTACCGGGTCGAGTCCCTGGCCCGGGTGAAATCGCTGGCCGGCGGTCAGGTCGAGTTCCTCGACTGAGCGCCACTCAGCCCCGCTCTTCCTGGCTGGCCCGCAGGCCGGCCAGCAGCAAGCGCTGGTAGAGTTCCTCGCGAAGCCCCTGCGGATCGTCCAGGTCCATGCGCCGCAGATGCGCCGGGTAGGCTTCTGGCTCCGGCGCGTCCAGGGTCGCCTTGCCCAGTTCGAGGATCTCGCTCAGCTTCAGCTTGCGCTTGAGCCAACCCAGCGCCCGCAGCAGGTCCTGCTCGACCTCGTCGAAATCGCTGCCCAGGGGAAACTCCGGCAGCGCCGCTGCGTGGGCCTGGTGCAAGGCCTGCAGGCGCTCCGGGGTATTGTTGCGATAGCGTTCGGGCAGGACGAAATCCTTCGGCAGCTTGCCGGCCGCCCGGGCCTGCTCGGCCAGCGCCTGCTGGAAGCGCGAGTCGGCGATGGCCAGCAGCGCGGCGATCACTTCCGCGTCGTTCTTGCCGCGCAGGTCGGCGATCCCGTACTCGGTCACCACCATGTCACGCAAGTGCCGGGGAATGGTGGTGTGGGCGTACTGCCAGACGATGTTCGAACTGACTTCCCCGCCGGATTCGCGCCAGCTACGCAGCATCAGGATCGAACGTGCGCCCTCCAGCTCGTGAGCCTGGGCGACGAAGTTGTACTGCCCGCCGACGCCACTGAGCACCCGGCCGTCCTCCAACTGGTCGGCGACCCCGGCGCCGAGCAGGGTCACGGTGAAGGCGCTGTTGATGAAGCGCGCGTCGCGCCGCTGCAGGCGCTTCAGCTCTTCCTGGCGGTACAGGTTGTTGACGAAGCCGATGCCGGTCATGCCGATCCCGGCGCGCTCTTCCAGCGACATCTCGCGCAGGCGCCGGTAGAACGCCAACGGACCGAGGAAAAAGCCGCCGTGCAGCCACACCCCGCCCTCCACCGGCGCCTCACCGCGCTCGGCGGCACGCTGTCGCGCTTCGTCGGGGTAGACCCGGCGGCTCAGCACGCCGGCCTCGGCCAGCGCCAGCAGACCCGGCACGAACATCTCGCTGCAACCGTAGAGCCCCCGGCGGAACGGCTCCAGGCCGCCGTCGCGCTCGACCGTCTCGGCCCAGCGCGCACGCACCCCCAGCTCGTCGATCAACGCCCGGTAGGTGGCGTTGTCGCGCTGGCGCAGCAGCAGGGCGGCGGTCAGCGCGTCGCCCATCGAGCCGATGCCGATCTGCAGGGTGCCGCCGTCGCGCACCAGCGCGCTGGCGTGGAGACCGATGCAGTGATCCTGCAGGTTGACCGGCATGTTCGGCGTGGAGAACAGCCGGCTGCTTTCCGCCGGCGCGTCGATCAGCAGGTCGAATACCGACTCCTCGACCTCGGCGTCACCCGGCAGGTAGGGCAGGTCATCGTGGACCACGCCGATGGCGACGATGGTCTCGCCAGCGGCGCGACGCTTCTCCAGCATCGGCAGGAGGTCCAGGGTGATATCCGGGTTGCAGGCCAGGCTCAGCTTGCCCGGCCGCTCGGGATGCCGCGCCACCAGCTGGGCCACCGCGTTGACGCCCTTGGCATTGATGTCGCGGGCGACGTGGCTGTAGTTGCAACTGATGTAGTGCTGCTGCGCCGGCGCGCTGTCCAGCAGGCTGCCGGGCTGCAGGTAGAACTCCTCGACGCGGATGTTCGCCGGCAGTTCGTCGCGGCGCAGGGCGTGCAGGTAATCCAGCTCCGGGTAGTCGGCGAAGACCCGTTCGGCGAAAGGCTCGAGGAAACGCCGTTGCAGGTCGCCGCCAGCGGCGGGACGCCCCAGGGAAAGCGCGGTATACAGCGTCAGTTGGCGCTCCGGCAGGGTCCGCAGGCGCTGGTACAACGCATTGACCAGTCGGTTGGGCTTGCCCAGCCCGAGGGGCAGGCCCATGCGGATCGGGCCCTCGATGGTCTGCAGCAAGTGATCGACTGCGGCGTCGATGGAACAGGTTCGGCTCAAGACGATGCCCTCCGGCGAATGGGTAGCCGGAAGTTTGGACCCTGTTTGCCGGCGGGACGATCCGCCAGCGGAAAAAACCCGCACCGCGGATACGAAAAAGCCGCCAGGAGGCGGCTTTTCGCGACACTGTCCCGGCGTTGTTACAGACCGGACATATGCTTGATCGCGGCTTTCAGCTCGTCGTCCGAGCAATCGGCGCAGGTGCCTTTCGGCGGCATGGCGTTGATACCGGAAATCGCCTTGGCCAGCAGGCCATCGAGGCCGCCCTGCTCCTTGGCGCGCTTGCCCCACTCGGCCTTGTCGCCAACCTTCGGCGCGCCCAGCAGGCCGGTGCCGTGGCAGGTGTTGCAGGTCTTGCCGACGATGTCTTCGCCGGAACGCGCACCGCCGCCACCGGCGGCTGCCGCGACGGCGCCGACGCCTTCGCATTCCTTGCCTTGTACGCAGACCTTGCCTACCGGCTCGAGGCGCTTGGCGATCGCATCGTCAGTGGTCGTAGCCTGAGCGCTTACAGCCCACAGGGCCAACACGGCAGCTTGGGCCGCCAGCATTTTTTTAATCAGGTTCACCCTTACACCCTCATCGTGGCTTATCACACCCGGGCACGATACCGATCACTGCGGGCCGCGCGGGCGGGCGCAAGTATAACGGCAAAGAAAGCCCGGCAGAAACAATTGCACACCCTCGCAAAGCCTTGCGGCATTAGGTCGCAGCCCCGCATGCCCCTTGTCGGCCGGCGCCCTTCGGGCCCGGCGGGGTCTTGTGCTTCAGGTCAGAAATTTGCGGGCGTGGTGGCGCTGATCAAGCGTGCCGGCACATCGTAGGGATTGCGAAAACGGTGCGGCTTGTTGCTCTCGAAATAGTAGCTGTCGCCGCGCTCGAGCACATAGGTCTCGCTGCCAACGGTCAGTTCCAGGCGCCCGTCGACCAGCACCCCGGCCTCCTCGCCTTCGTGGTTGAGCATTTCCTCGCCGGTGTCGGAGCCCGGCGGGTAGGTTTCGTCGAGGAAGGCGATCGCCCGGCTCGGGTGCGCCTTGCCCACCAGGCGCATGGACACCGCGCCGCTGGAAATGTCGATCAGTTCGTCTGCCTTGTAGACAACCTGGGTATGGCTGTCCTGCTCCAGGTCCAGGGAGAAGAACTCCACCAGGGACATGGGGATACCGCCCAGCACCTTCTTCAGCGAACTGATGGAAGGGCTCACGCTGTTTTTCTCGATCATCGAGATAGTGCTGTTGGTGACACCCGCCCGTTTGGCGAGTTCGCGCTGGGAAAGACCTTTGAGCTTTCGGATGGTTTGCAGACGAGCACCGACGTCCAAGGGTGGAGTCCTCCTTATTCTTCTGGCAGGCAAGGCAAAACGAGGCCGCACACGGCTGGCGACCCCAAGTCGGCCGTATCATGGCAACACTGTTCAGTATTTACAACAGATCGGTCGACATGCCTGCGCAAAGAATTCGGAAAGTTTTTCTCAAGCCCCGGAATAGACGCGCGGCACCCTTTTCAGGTTGCACAGCAGCTGGTAGGGAATGCTGCCGAACTGCGCCGCCAGGGCGCCGACCGGCACGTTCGGGCCCCATAGTTCGACCCGGCTGCCCAGCCCGGCCTGGGGATGGTCGGTAAGGTCGACGGTGAGCATGTCCATCGATACCCGGCCAACCAGGCGCCCCGGCTTGCCGTCGATGAACACCAGGGTGCCGTCGGCGGCGTGCCGCGGATAGCCATCGGCGTAGCCCATGGCGACCACGCCGATGCGCTGGCTACGCTCGGTGCTGTAGCGCGCGCCGTAGCCGACCGGTTCGCCGGCCGGCAGGTCGCGGACGCTGATCACCTTCGATTCCAGGGTCATCACCGGGCGCAAGCGGTCGGCCAGCGGATGTGCGCGCTCGAACGGCGTGGCTCCGTAGAGCAGGATGCCCGGACGTACCCAATCGCTGGGCACCTTCGGCCAGCCGAGCACGGCTGGCGAATTGCGCAGGCTGATCTCGCCTTCCAGGCCCTGGCTCGCGGCCGCGAAGGCGGCGAGCTGTTCCTCGGTGCGCGGGCAATCCAGTTCGTCGGCGCGGGAGAAGTGACTCATCATCACGATCTTCGCCACCTTGCCGCTGGCCCGCAGGCGCTCGTGGGCGGCGCGGAAGTCCTCGGGGAAGAAGCCGACGCGGTGCATGCCCGAATCCATCTTCAGCCAGACGTTCAGCGGGCGGGCCAGGCTGGCGCGTTCGATCGCCTCCAATTGCCAGGCGCAATGCACCACGCACCAGAAGTCGTGGGCGACGATCAGCTCCAGCTCGGACGCCTCGAAGAAGCCCTCCAGCAGCAGGATCGGCTGGCGGATACCGGCCTCGCGCAGCTCCAGGCCCTCCTCGATG
Source organism: Pseudomonas sp. HMSC067G02 (assembly GCF_001813485.1). Classification (NCBI taxonomy): domain Bacteria; kingdom Pseudomonadati; phylum Pseudomonadota; class Gammaproteobacteria; order Pseudomonadales; family Pseudomonadaceae; genus Pseudomonas; species Pseudomonas sp. HMSC067G02. Next base: position 67,662 of record NZ_KV812610.1, on the reverse strand, counting down.
CAGGCCACGGCGAAGCCATCGGCCTCGGCCGCCAGCGCTTCGGCACAGCGCACCGCGCCGTGGCCGTATGCGTCCGCCTTGATCACCGCGAGCGCACGGGCGCCGGTGGCCTCGCGGGCCAGCCGATAGTTGTGACGAAGGGCTTGCAGGTCGATCAGGGCACGGGCGGGACGCATGGCGACGGGTCTCTCTTCAGCGAGGTGCGGCATCGCGCACCTTTCATCAGGCGAAAAAAAGCCCGGCTCTCCGGCCGGGCCAGACAAAACTCAGGGCAGCGCAGCGACCACCGACATCTCTACCAGGATCTCCGGCTCGCAGAGCTTGGCTTCGACGGTGGCGCGCGCCGGCGCGACGCCGCGCGGCAGCCACTGGTCCCAGACGCGGTTCATGCCTTCGAAGTCGGCGTCGATGTCCTTCAGGTAGATGGTCACCGAGAGGATCCGGGTCTTGTCGGTGCCGGCCTCTTCCAGCAGACGCTCGATGGCCGCCAGGGTCTCGCGGGTCTGCTGCTCGACGCCCGCGGACATGTCCTCGCCCACCTGGCCCGCCAGGTAGACGGTGCCGTTGTGGACGACGATCTGGCTCATACGCTCGTTAGTGTGCTGGCGCTGGATGGGCATTCTTGGCGTTCTCCGGGGAATTGCTGTAGCGGGAAATATCCAGGCCTTCGGTGCTGATCTGCGGGCGCTTCTTCGCCATCAGGTCGGCCAGGTAGCGACCCGACCCGCAGGCCATGGTCCAACCCAGGGTGCCGTGGCCGGTATTGAGGAACAGGTTGCGGTAGCGGGTGGCGCCGACGATCGGGGTGCCATCCGGGGTCGCCGGGCGCAGGCCGGTCCAGAAGGTCGCCTGGCTGATGTCGCCGCCCTCGGGATAGAGGTCGGTGGTGATCATTTCCAGGGTCTCGCGGCGGCGCGGGTTCAGCGACAGGTCGAAGCCGGCGATTTCCGCCATGCCGCCGACGCGGATGCGCTGGTCGAAGCGGGTGATCGCCACCTTGTAGGTCTCGTCGAGGATGGTCGAGGTCGGCGCCATCTCCGGGTTGGTGATCGGCACGGTCAGCGAGTAGCCCTTCAGCGGATAGACCGGAGCCTTGATACCCAGCGGCTTGAGCAGTTGCGGCGAGTAGCTGCCCAGGGCCAGCACGTAGTGGTCGGCGGTGAGCAATTCGCCGTTGACCAGCACACCGTTGATGCGGTCGCCGGCGAAGTCCAGGCGTTCGATGTTCTGGCCGAAGCGGAACTCCACGCCCAGGCCCTTGGCCATTTCCGCCAGGCGGGTGGTGAACAGCTGGCAGTCGCCAGTCTGGTCGTTGGGCAGGCGCAGGGCGCCGACCAGCTTGTCGGCGACCTTGGCCAGGGCCGGCTCGACGCGGGCGATGCCGTCGCGGTCGAGAACCTCGTAGGGCACGCCGGAGCGCTCGAGCACGGCGATGTCCTTGCCGGCGGCGTCCAGCTGCGCCTGGGTGCGGAACAGTTGGGTGGTGCCGAGGGTGCGGCCCTCGTAGGCGATGCCGGTCTCGGCGCGCAGTTCGTCGAGGCAATCGCGGCTGTACTCGGACAGGCGGACCATGCGCTCCTTGTTCACCGCGTAGCGCTCGGCGGTGCAGTTGCGCAGCATCTGCAGCATCCAGGCGTACTGGCTGGGATCGGAGGTGAGCTTGATGGCCAGCGGCGCGTGCTTTTCCAGCAGCCACTTCATGGCCTTCAGAGGAATGCCCGGGGCTGCCCAGGGCGAAGCGTAGCCGGGAGACACCTGGCCGGCGTTGGCGAAGCTGGTTTCCAGCGCGGGACCGTCCTGACGGTCGACCACCACCACCTCGAACCCGGCACGGGCCAGGTAATACGCACTGGCGGTACCGATGACACCGCTGCCAAGGACCAGAACTCGCATTGTCGCCTCCCACGTCGCGGAGGAACCGCGGACGTTTGTTATTTTGAGCGTGTAGATGCGCGCAGTATAGGAAGAGGCAGGCAGAAATAATCACCAATTTTAGGCGGTTACTCAGGTAAAAAACCGGACAAGTAGGGGTTTTACCGAGGCGCATCCACCATAAAACTGGAAAAATACCGCATATTTAAATGATCGAACTCAGGCCGGGAGCCGCTTTTTCGGGAAAGCCTGTCGCAGAACCCATGGAAAACGGCAGGAGTCCCTGAAGGAACCGCTCACGACAGGAAAAATTCCGCGGACACTGCCCGGCCCTTGCGATCGGAGCAGCGTCCCAGAGCGCTCGCAGAGCCTTCGCGCTATTTCTTCACCCACTTGCCGCCAACCTGGACGTACTGCCCGGCAGGGGTTTTCTCCATCGCCTTCTTGCCGGCCATGGCCTCCACGTCGGCCAGCGAAGCGCCGCTGCTGTTGGCCACCTTCTGGTATTCGGCGCGCCGCGCGGCATTGATCTGCGCGGCGATGTCCGCCGCCTGGCCGCTGTTGCTGACCACGCCAAGGTAACCGTCCGCCTGCTCGCCGACCAGGCCCTGGGCCTTGGCGCCGCCAAGGGCCGACATGGCCTGGCCGAGGTCCATCGCCATGGCGGAAAGGCTGATGCCGAGGGCCAGCAGGGCGATACCGAGTTTGCTACGGGTTGTCATGGATCCGCTCCTTTAGAACAGGCCGCTGTTCTCGTTGATGATGCCGTCCAGAGCCTTGTCGACCTTGATGTAGATCTCGTGCTCGATTTTCACGTTGAGATTGATGTTGATCGGCTCGCTGGGAGCCGCCAGCTGCACGGTGGGCGTGCAGGCCATCGTCAGGCTGCCCAGCAGCAGGACAGCGAATAGAGCGCAGAGGCGCATCGGGGGTTCTCCTGTATGGCTCATGGCGCCGAAGCCTTGCGTTTCTGCATGCGCTCCTGCACACGTTGGCGAATGGTTTCGCTGACCCGGTCGCTCAGTTGCAGGCTGGTCAGCAGTGCCGGGATATCCTCCTCCAGGTTGACGTTGAGGTTGACCGGGCGCCCCTTCTCCAGGTCCGGGTTGCTGCCCTGCAAGCGCAGGCCGAGCAACAGCTTGCCGTTCTCATGATAATCGACGCTGCTTTGCAGGACGTCGTAGTGGAAATCGTCGAGGGCATCGGCGACCAGCTTCATCCCCGGGTTACTGCGCCCCAGCGCCTCGATTTTCGCCGAGCGGAAGCGCAGGTAGCCGGGCTCGCGGGCCTTGACCTGGCCGCCGGAGACGCTGGGCTTCCAGCGGTTCAGCATCAGCGGCAGCTCGCCGTCCAGGGTGCCTTCGCCGGCCAGGCCCTCCGCCGGATAGACCCGGAAAATCTCGCCAAGTTGTATGCCCTGGATACGCAAGGCGAACTTCTGCTCGGCCTGACCCAGGCGGATGCTCCCCGCGGGGACCGAGGCCTGCCCGCCGAACAGGCCGCTCTGCAACGTCTGCCAGCTCAGGCGGCCGCTGCCCGGCGCGGAAAGCGGGGCCTCGTAGCGCCCGCGGAAACTCACCGGCCCCAGCGGCAGGCCGGGATTGGCCTCGGCCAGGCTCAGGCCGGGGCTGTCCAGGCTCAACTGACCGCCGCGCAGGCGCAAGGCCAGGCTGCCGCCCAGCCCCTTCAGCTCGCTGCGGTCGTAGATACCGTCGAGGCCTTTCAGGGTCAGGTCCAGGTCGAGGGACGAGCCACCCGCCGCGTCGAGCTTCCAGCCGGCCGCGGCGGTCGCGCGCCCATTGCCCAGTTCGAGCAGCCCCGGCCAGTCGGCGAGGGTCGCGGCCAGCGGATTGCCGGTACGGAAGAACACCTCGGCCAGCCTGGCGGAGAGTGCCAGGGGCGTCTTCGCATCGCGCTGCAGCTGGATGTCCGCCGCCAGCCCCGCACCGTTGCTCAGCCGTCCCTTCAGGCTGGTGCGCTCGAGGGTGGTGTCGAGCGGCCCCTCGAAGGTCCAGGCCAACGGCTTGAGGTTGGCCTGGCGGAGTTGTCCGGCCTGCACCTGCAGCGGCCCGGCGAAATGCAGCGCCAGCGGCTGGTAGGCCAGTTCGAGAGCGGTCCCGGCGAGATTGAGGCGGGGCTGGCCAAGGTGCAGCGTCGACGGCTCGGCCAGGGACGCCGCCTGCAACCGCGCGCCTCTGCCGAAGGAGAGGTTGGCGCGCTGCCCGTCCAGCCGGCCCTCCAGGGGAATCTCCGCGACCAGTCGCTCGGCTTTCCAGCCCTGGTATTGCAGGCGCGGCGCGTCCACCTGCAAGCGCCCCTCCACCAGCCTGGCGGCCCACGGCGAGATGCCCAGCAGGTCGAGACGCGCCTCCAGCTTCAGCGTACTCGCGCCCTCGCTGGCGAACGCCAGGCGCAACGCAGTGACGCTATCGGCATCGCGCTCCAGCGGCTCGCTGCGCAAGCCCAGCGCGCTCGGCCGCAACTCGGCCGGCAGCGCCTGCAACCACTCGCCGTGCAACTGGCTCAGGCGCAAGTCGCTGCGCAGCTGGCGTGGCAACCAGGCGCCCTCGTCTCCATCCAGTTGGACTTGCAGTTCGCCCTGTACATTACCCAGACCGGGCATCGGCCAGGCTTGCGGAGCCTGCACCAGCAGCGCCGCCGAGCCACCGCCGTCGAGCACCCGGCGCGGCTCCAGCCAGTCGCTGCCAGGCGCCAGGCGGATCGTCCAGTCCGCTTGCAGACGCAGGGCTTGCGGTGCGTCGGGCAGGCGCTGCGCCTCCGGCAGCCAGCGATTGAGCCAGACCACCAGGCCACGGGTGTCGGGCAGGCCGGGCGCCTCCAGGCGCCCCTGCCAGAGGCCGTCGCCATCGGACGGCGCGAGCTGGCTGTCCAGCGTCAGCAGCGCCTGCCGGTCGAGTTGCGCGCGCGCACGCAGGCGCCAGCCGGTAGGCTCCTCGAAGAGCTGGGCGTCGAGCTGGGCCTGCTGCGCCTCCTGTTGCAGGCGCAGTTGCGCAGCCAGCGGAAACAGCGCTCCCGACGGGCGGCCGATGTCCAGTCCGCCTTCCTGCTCGCAGCGGCCGGCGGGACAAGGCAGGTCGAGATGGAAGCGTTCGAGGTGGATCTGTTCCGGCAGCCAGGCGAGGGTCTCGCGCAGGGACGTCCAGTCCAGCGCAGCGGAGTCGTCGTCGGAACTCGCGGCAGCCGGTTGCCAGGCGAGCGCCACTTGCTCCACGCGCAGGCCGGGTAGACGCGGACGCCAACCCGACAGCCCGGGCCAGCGCAGCAGCGCGTGTTCCACGTCCAGTCGCAGGCTGGCGCCATCCGCGCCGCGCCGCTCCAGCGCCAGCCGTCGCAGCCCGATGCCTTCGGCGGACAGGCCCAGGCCTTGCCACTCCAGGCGCTCGACACCCTGCTCGCGCAACAGGCTGCGCCAGGCATGCCAGCCGTAGCCGAATGCCAGCAGCAACAGCACTGCAAATACCAGCAGCAACGTCGTCCTTCTGCGCAAACGCATGTCCTACCTCTGTCCGTTGCCGACCCGGCCAAGGGTGGCGGGGCCCTCGTGCAAGATCAAGGCGTTTTCCCCGGCCAGTGTTTTTCCCTGCTTTCGACGTTATATTGGCGGAAAATTTCCGGATTTTCCGAGCCAGACGGGGAGCCTCCATCCATGCGTACCCAGCATCAGAGCAAGCGCGAGCTGGACAAGATCGACCGCAACATCCTCCGCATCCTGCAGGAGGAAGGTCGCATTTCCTTCACCGAGCTGGGCGAACGCGTCGGCCTCTCGACCACACCCTGCACCGAACGCGTGCGCCGCCTGGAGCGCGAAGGCCTGATCATGGGCTACCACGCCCGGCTCAATCCGCAGCACCTGAAGGCCAGCCTGCTGGTGTTCGTCGAGATCAGCCTGGACTACAAGTCCGGCGATACCTTCGAAGAGTTTCGCCGGGCGGTGCTCAAGCTGCCCCATGTGCTGGAATGCCACCTGGTGTCCGGCCACTTCGACTACCTGGTGAAGGCTCGCATCTCGGAAATGGCGTCCTACCGCAAGCTGCTCGGCGACATCCTGCTGAAACTGCCGCACGTTCGCGAGTCGAAGAGCTATATCGTCATGGAAGAGGTCAAGGAGTCGCTCGACCTACCGGTTCCGGATTGACATGACACGCTCCGGGAGTCCGCCAGGACTCCCGGCATAGACGGGAAACACCGTCGTTTCCGCACACGATCCCCGCAACACCTCGCAGTTTTTTCCTTTTTCGCCCTTGGCGAGCGCCTCGACTGACGTTTATGCTCCGTCAAATTTTCCACACATAATAATCAGGATTTCACACATGAACGCCCGCGTTCACCAGCCGGTGCATACCGCCCAACACGCCCCCTCCTACTACGCCGCCACGCTCAACCGACGCATCGAGTGCCCACCCCTGGCCGGCGAAGAGCAGGCCGACGTGTGCGTCGTCGGCGGCGGTTTCTCGGGGGTGAACACGGCGTTGGAACTGGCCCAGCGCGGCTTCTCCGTGGTCCTGCTGGAAGCGCACCGGATCGGCTGGGGCGCCAGTGGGCGCAATGGCGGCCAGTTGATCCGCGGCGTCGGCCATGACGTCGAGCAGTTCCTCCCGGTGATCGGCGCCGACGGCGTGAAGGCACTCAAGCTGATGGGCCTGGAGGCGGTGGAGATCGTCCGTCGCCGGGTCGAGCAATACGCCATCGACTGCGATCTGCGCTGGGGCTACTGCGACCTGGCGAACAAGCCCGGCGACTACCAGGGCTTCCGCGAGGACATGGAGGAACTCCAGGCCCTCGGCTATCGCCACGAGATGCGCCTGGTGCCGGCCGCGGAGATGCGCAGCGTGGTCGGCTCCGATCGCTACGTCGGCGGCCTGGTGGACATGGGCTCCGGCCACCTGCACCCGCTCAACCTGGTCCTCGGCGAAGCCGCCGCTGCCCAGTCGCTGGGCGTCCGCCTGTTCGAGCGCTCGCCGGTGACGCGCATCGACTACGGCACGGAAGTCCAGGTGCATACCGCCGCCGGCAAGGTGCGGGCGAAGACCCTGGTGCTGGGCTGCAACGCCTACATGAACGACCTCAACCCGCTGCTCGGCGGCAAGGTACTGCCGGCCGGTAGCTACGTGATCGCCACCGAGCCGCTGGACGAGAAACTGGCCCGCCAACTGCTGCCGCAGAACATGGCAGTGTGCGACCAGCGCGTGGCCCTCGACTACTACCGGCTCTCCGCCGACAACCGCCTGCTGTTCGGTGGCGCCTGCCATTATTCCGGCCGCGACCCCAGCGACATCGCCGCCTACATGCGGCCGAAGATGCTGGAGGTATTCCCGCAACTGGCGAACGTCCGCATCGACTACCAATGGGGCGGCATGATCGGCATCGGTGCCAATCGCCTGCCACAGATCGGCCGCCTGCCGGGGCAGCCCAACGTGTACTTCGCCCAGGCCTATTCCGGACACGGGGTGAACGCCACGCACCTCGCCGGGCAGTTGCTCGCCGAAGCCATCGGCGGCCAGCAGAGCGACGGCTTCGACCTGTTCGCCAAGGTGCCGCACATCACCTTCCCCGGCGGCAAGCTGCTGCGCTCGCCACTGCTGGCGCTGGGCATGGCCTGGTACCGGCTGAAGGAAAAACTCGGTAGCTGAGCCCATCCGAGGCTCGGCGGATTCTGAAAAAATCAGGCGGGGCATCGCTCTTCCGAGGAAAACTCCTAGAATTCGCACGACCGGGATGAGCCGGTCGTTCGAGTTTCCACGGGAGATGTCCTTGCTTCGCCGATTCCTCCTGCTGGCCCTCCTGGCCCTCTCCGGCTGCGCCAGCACTCCTCCGCCGCAACCGTCGTCGGCACTGCCCGCCGAGGGTACCTGGCTGGCCAGGCAGGCCGAAGTCCAGGGGCGCGACCACCCCGGCCAGTCCGGCTTCCACCTGCTGGGCGCCAGCGAGGATGCCTTCGTCGCCCGCGCGGCGCTGATTCGCGCAGCCCAGCGCAGCCTCGACATCCAGTACTACATCGTCCACGACGGACTGACCACGCGCGCCCTCGCCTACGAGTTGCTCAAAGCAGCCGACCGTGGCGTGCGGGTACGCATCCTCATCGACGACACCGCCAGCGATGGCTGGGACTACGAGATCGGTGTGCTCTCCGCCCATCCGAACATCCAGGTGCGCCTGTTCAACCCGTTGCACCTGGGCCGCGCCACCGGCATCACGCGAGGCGTCGGCCGCCTGTTCAACCTGTCCCAGCAGCACCGGCGCATGCACAACAAGCTGTGGCTGGCCGACGGCACGGCGGCCATCGTCGGCGGACGCAACCTCGGCGACGAGTATTTCAACGCCAAACCGGAGATGAACTTCACCGACCTCGACCTGCTCGGCGTCGGCCCCATCGCCAACCAGCTCTCGCACAGCTTCGACCAGTACTGGAACAGCGCCATCAGCCGGCCGATCGAGGATTTCCTCTGGCGCGCGCCCTATCCCGGCGAACTGGAGTCGGCCCGACGTAAGTTGCAGCGCTACCTGCGCAAGGAGTCGGTGAAGGAGTCCGGCTACATCCGCCACCTGTTCGACCGCGGCGACCAGCCACGCCTGGGCAACTGGCTGGAGAATCTCACCTGGGCACGCGCCGAGGCGATCTGGGATGCGCCGCTGAAGGTATTGAGCCGCGGCGAGCCCGACCCGCACCTATTGCTCAGTCCGCACCTGGCGGGCCTGTTCAAGGGCGTGCAGAAGGAACTGATCCTGGTCTCGGCGTATTTCGTTCCGGCCAAGGACGGTCTCAACTACCTCACCGGCAAGGCCGACAGCGGCGTCCGCGTGCGCCTGCTGACCAACTCCCTGGAAGCCACCGACGTGCCCGCCGTGCATGCCGGCTACGCGCCCTATCGGATGGCGCTGCTTGAGCATGGCGTGAAGCTCTACGAGCTGCGCGCCAATCCCGACCAGCCGCTGAGCGGCGCGCCCTGGCGCCTGCACGGATCGAGCAGCGCCAGCCTGCACAGCAAGGCGATGGTCTTCGACCGGCGCAAGGTATTCATCGGTTCGTTCAACTTCGATCCGCGCTCGATCCTGTGGAACACCGAAGTCGGGGTCATCGTCGACAGTCCGCTGCTGGCCGAGCAGGTCCGCCAACTGGCGCTGGAGGGCATGGCGCCGAGCGTCAGCTACCAGGTTCGCATCGACCGCAGCGGCAGCCGGCCGAAGCTGGTCTGGATCGACGAACGCGACGGCCGGGCCCAGGTCCTGCGCCACGAGCCGGGTAGCCTGTGGCGACGCCTGAACGCCTGGGTCGCGGGAATGATCGGACTGGAAAAGATGCTCTGAGGGTCACTCGGAGGCTTCCAGGCCGGTTGCCTCCTCGTCCGCCGGAATCGCCCCGCGCAGCCGCACCAGCACCACGAAGCCCGCCGCGCCGAGCGCCATCATCAACGGCAGGGCGTGACCGCTGATCCACTGGCTGGCGGCGCCGGTGGCCAGCGGGCCGAGCAGGCAGCCGATCCCCCATAGCTGCGCGACATGGGCATTGGCCCGGACCAGGGCATCGTCTCGGTAGCGCTCGCCGATCAGGATCAGCGCCAGGGTGAACAACCCGCCGGCGCTGGCCCCGAACAGCACCAGCAGCGGCCAGATCAACGGCGTCTGCAGCAGCAGGGGAATCGCCAGGCTGCTCAGCAGCAGCACCAGGCCGCAGCCGCCGAACAGGCCGCTGCGCGAGACCCGGTCGGCGAGCCAGCCGATCGGCAACTGCAACAATGCATCGCCCACCACCACGGTACTGACCATGGCCAGCGCCACCGCTTGCGGAAAGCCCTGGCGCAACCCGTAGATCGGCAGCAGGGTGAGGATCATCGCCTCGAAGGCAGCGAACAACACCACCGCCCAGGCGATCGCCGGCAGGCCCCGGCAGAAGGCCCACAAACCGCGCCCGGAGGCGCTGTGCGGATCGACCCTGGGCGCACCGCCGCGGCCCAGCAGCAGCAACGAGCCAGCAATCAGCAGGCAGACGCCGAACCAGAAGCCACGGTCGTCGGCGGTACCGATGAAGGTCAGCAGTACCGGCCCGGACAGTTGGCTGAGGGCGTAGCCGGTGCCGTACAGCGCGACCAGCCGGCCACGCCACTTCTCCACCGCCAACTGGTTGATCCAGCTTTCCCCGAGGATGAACACCACGGTGAGCTGCACGCCGATCAGCAGGCGCAGCAACAGCCATACCGGGTAGCTCTGCAGCAGTGCCAGCAGGCCGATGGAGGCTGCCCCGGTGAGCAGGCACAACTGCATCAGCCGCGGCGTACCGACGCGCGCGGCGAGGCGCCCGGCGATCATCGCGCCGAGCAGCACGCCCACTGCCGGCGTGCTGGCCATCACGCCGATGGCGAAACTGCCGTAGCCCCAGCTCTCCAGGCGCAACGAGACCAGCGGCATGGTCAGGCCAAGGGCGAGGCCGATACTAATGACTGCGGAACAGACGGCGAAATAGCTTCCCCAACGCATTGCGATTCTCCCGTTGGCACCCCGGAAGCCTTGCCGGGGCGAGCGGATATATCCGGCGCACGAAGCACAGCGGCCGGGCTTCCAGAAGGAAACCCGGCCGCGGGTGTGGCTCGAGAGAGCCGGCCCGGAAGGGCCGACCTAGGCGATCAGAGCTTGATCCAGGTCGCCTTCAGCTCGGTGTACTTGTCGAAGGCGTGCAGCGACTTGTCGCGACCGTTGCCCGACTGCTTGAAGCCGCCGAACGGAGCGGTCATGTCGCCACCGTCGTACTGGTTGACCCAGACGCTGCCGGCGCGCAGGGCCTTGGCAGTCAGGTGCGCCTTGGACAGGTTGCTGGTCCAGACCGCCGCCGCCAGCCCATAGGGCGTGTCGTTGGCGATGCGCACGGCCTCCTCGGCATCCTCGAACTCGATCACCGAGAGCACCGGGCCGAAGATTTCCTCACGGGCGATCTTCATTGCATTGGTCACGCCGTCGAAGATGGTCGGCTCGACGTAGGTGCCGCCGGTTTCTTCCAGGGTCCGCTTGCCGCCGGCAACCAGCTTGGCACCGTCGTTGTGACCGGCCTCGATGTAGGACAGCACGGTGTTCATCTGCTGGGTGTCCACCAGCGCGCCGACGTTGGTTTCCGGATCCAGCGGGTTGCCCGGCTTCCAGCCCTTGAGGGCCTCGATCACCAGGGGCAGGAACTTGTCCTTGATGGAGCGCTCCACCAGCAGGCGCGAACCGGCGGTGCAGACTTCGCCCTGGTTGAAGGCGATGGCGCCGGCAGCGGCTTCGGCGGCGGCCTTCAGGTCCGGGGCGTCGGCGAAGACGATGTTCGGGCTCTTGCCGCCAGCCTCCAGCCAGACGCGTTTCATGTTCGACTCGCCGGCATAGACCATCAGTTGCTTGGCGATCTTGGTCGAACCGGTGAACACCAGGGTGTCGACATCCATGTGCAGTGCCAGCGCCTTGCCTACCGTGTGGCCGTAGCCCGGCAGCACGTTGAACACGCCTTTCGGAATGCCGGCCTCGACGGCCAGCTGGGCGATGCGGATGGCGGTCAGCGGCGACTTCTCGGAGGGCTTGAGGATCACCGAGTTGCCGGTGGCCAGGGCCGGACCGAGTTTCCAGCAGGACATCAGCAGCGGGAAGTTCCACGGCACGATGGCAGCGACCACGCCGACCGGCTCGCGGGTCACCAGGCCCAGCTCGGCATGGGGAGTGGCGGCGACTTCGTCATAGATCTTGTCGATCGCCTCGGCGCTCCAGCGCAGGCTGTTGGCGGCGCTGGCGACATCGATGTGCAGCGAGTCGCTGATCGGCTTGCCCATGTCCAGGGTTTCCAGCAGGGCCAGCTCCTCGGCGTTCTCCAGCAGCAGATCGGCGAAGCGGATCATCGTCTGCTTGCGCTTGGCCGGCGCCAGGCGCGACCAGGCGCCGGAATCGAAGGCATTGCGAGCGACCTTGACCGCCTGCTCGGCATCGGCCAGGTCGCAACTGGCGACCTTGGCCAGGAAGCGGCCATCCACCGGGCTCAGGCAATCGAAGGTCTCGCCGGAGGCGGCGTTGCTGTATTCGCCGTTGACGAAGGCGCGGCCTTCGATCTTCAGGTCTTTGGCGCGGGCTTCCCAGTCGGCGCGGGTCAGGGTGGTCATGACAACGTGTCCTCTTATTGGTGTTCTGGGCGCCTGGGAGACAGGCGCGCTGTCAGATTCTGCAAGGCGGGCGCGCGGCCCGTGGTGTCCGCCACCCTAAACCAGAGCAGCGCCTGTTTTCAATATATTTGACAGGAACCCCTCTAACTCCCTTGTCACGTTCATTATTTTAAACATAGACTCGCCCGGACTAGCGTCTTCATCCCTCGCGTGCAACCTGGGTGGCCCTATGACAATGAATAACGAGCCGCAGTCGAGCAGCCTCGACAACTTCTGGATGCCCTTCACCGCCAACCGCCAGTTCAAGGCGCGGCCGCGCCTGCTGGAAAGCGCCGAAGGCATCCACTATATCGCCCAGGGCGGGCGCCGCATCCTCGACGGCACCGCCGGCCTCTGGTGCTGCAATGCCGGCCACGGCCGGCGCGAGATCAGCGAAGCGGTGGCCCGGCAGATCGCCACCCTCGACTACGCCCCGCCGTTCCAGATGGGTCACCCGCTGCCGTTCGAACTCGCCGCGCGGCTGGCGGAAATCGCCCCGCCGGGCCTGAACAAAGTGTTCTTCACCAACTCCGGCTCGGAATCGGCGGACACCGCGCTGAAGATCGCCCTTGCCTACCAGCGCGCCATCGGCCAGGGCACCCGCACCCGCCTGATCGGCCGCGAACTGGGCTACCACGGGGTCGGCTTCGGCGGCCTGTCGGTAGGCGGCATGGTCAACAACCGCAAGGCCTTCTCCGCCAACCTGCTGCCGGGGGTCGACCACCTGCCGCACACCCTGGACGTCGCCCGCAACGCCTTCACCGTCGGCCTGCCCGAGCATGGTGCGGAAAAGGCCGAGGAGCTGGAACGCCTGGTGACCCTGCACGGCGCCGAGAATATCGCCGCGGTGATCGTCGAGCCGATGTCCGGCTCGGCCGGCGTGGTGCTGCCGCCCAAGGGCTACCTTCAGCGGCTGCGCGAGATCACCCGCAAGCATGGCATCCTGCTGATCTTCGACGAAGTGATCACCGGTTTCGGCCGCGTCGGCGAAGCCTTCGCCGCGCAGCGCTGGGGCGTCGTCCCGGACCTGTTGACCTGCGCCAAGGGGCTGACCAACGGCAGCATTCCGATGGGCGCCGTATTCGTCGACGAGAAGATCCACGCCGCCTTCATGCAAGGCCCGCAGGGCGCCATCGAGTTCTTCCACGGCTATACCTATTCCGGCCACCCGGTAGCCTGCGCCGCCGCCCTGGCGACCCTGGACATCTACCGTCGCGACGACCTGTTCCAGCGGGCCGTCGAACTGGAAGGCTACTGGCAGGACGCGCTGTTCAGCCTGCGCGACCTGCCCAACGTGGTCGACATCCGCGCCGTCGGCCTGGTCGGCGGCGTGCAACTGGCGCCGCACGCGGACGGCCCCGGCAAGCGCGGCTACGACGTCTTCGAGCGCTGCTTCTGGGAGCACGACCTGATGGTCCGGGTGACCGGCGACATCATCGCCATGTCGCCGCCGCTGATCATCGACAAGCCCCACATCGACCAGATCGTCGAGCGCCTGGCCCAGGCCATCCGCGCCAGCGTCTGATCCAGGCGGGCGGCTGGCGCCGCCCTGCCTCCAACTGGCCAGAACCACAAGAACCGAGAGTCAGCATGAACATCGAACAGATCGTCGACTTCGCCCAGGCCAACAGCGCTCCGGAACACTACAGCCCGGCGCCGGAGAAAATCCTCAAGGGCGACCCGAAACAGAGCGTGCGCAACCACTACGGCAGCCCCTGCGGGCAGTTCAACGCCGGTATCTGGGAAGGCGCCGTGGGCCAGTGGACGGTGAACTACACCGAACACGAGTACTGCGAGATCATCCAGGGCGTCTCGGTGCTGCGCGACCGGCACGGCAACGCCAAGACCGTGCGCGCCGGCGACCGCTTCGTGATCCCCGCCGGCTTCCAGGGCACCTGGGAAGTGCTCGAAGCCTGTCGCAAGGTCTATGTGATCTTCGAAGCCAAGGCCTGAGCCCCGGCTTCATCCCGAATGCTTGTTACCCTTGCCCGCCACCTGGCGGGCTTTTTTGTGCACCAGCCCGGGAGTTCGTACGCCGGAAATGAAAAAGCCCGCCGGATGGCGGGCTTTTCGCAAGGTGCCGGATCAATTACTTGATCTTGGCTTCCTTGTAGATCACGTGCTGACGAACGACCGGATCGTACTTCTTGATCTCGATCTTCTCAGGCTTGGTACGCTTGTTCTTGTCGGTGGTGTAGAAGTGGCCGGTACCGGCGCTGGACACCAGACGAATCAATTCACGCATGATTCAGCTCCTTAGAATTTTTCGCCGCGGGCACGCAGGTCAGCCAGGACGGCCTCGATGCCACGCTTGTCGATGATACGCATGCCCTTGGCGGAAACGCGCAGACGTACGAAGCGCTTCTCGGACTCGACCCAGAAACGGTGGTGCTGCAGGTTCGGCAGGAAACGGCGGCGGGTTTTGTTGTGTGCGTGGGAAATGTTATTCCCGGTAACCGGACCCTTACCGGTTACTTGACAGACTCTAGACATGCCTCAGCCCTCTATAACCTCATGCCCAACCCGGCATGGGTTGGCTGCTTTAACTCAAGTTCGATACTCAGTTTCACCGGGGTCTTACCCGCTGCATCCCGACGAAGGAGAGCGTGGCCCCAGAAAAGAGCGCAGCTTTATATCAGAAAGGCGCCCCGCGCCGCAAGGGCGAAGGCCCATGGCGCAGCCGCGGCCCGCCTCGCTGCGGGCTTCGCACCGTGGCCGTTCGTCGCCTTGCCTCGTTGTCGCTGCCCGCCGCATGGTCTAGGGTAGCGATTCAAGGTCGCCAACGGCCTTGCATGACTGCGCCCAACCGCTGCGGATGGGCATGTTAACCGTTCGAATGGAGCCCGTCATGCGCCTCGCCGCTTTCTCCCTGTTCCTCGCCCCCCTGCTGCTCGCCCAGCCCGCCGCCGCTGCCACCTTGAGTGTGTGTACCGAGGCCAGCCCCGAGGGCTTCGACGTGGTCCAGTACAACTCGCTGACCACCACCAACGCCTCGGCCGATGTGCTGATGAATCGCCTGGTCGAGTTCGACGCCGGCAAGGGGACGGTGGTGCCCTCGCTGGCCGAGCGCTGGTCGGTGTCCGACGACGGCCTGAGCTATCGCTTCGACCTGCGCCAGGGCGTGCACTTCCACAGCACCGCCTACTTCAAGCCGAGCCGTACGCTCGACGCCGACGACGTGGTGTTCAGCTTCCAGCGCATGCTCGATCCGGCCAATCCCTGGCACAAGGTGGCGCAGAACGGCTTCCCGCACGCCCAGTCGATGCAACTGCCGGAGCTGATCAAGCGGGTGGAGAAAAGCGGCGACCACCAGGTGCTGATCGTTCTCGACCACCCCGACGCGACCTTCCTGCCGATGCTGAGCATGGGCTTCGCCTCCATCTATTCGGCGGAGTACGCCGACCAGTTGATGAAGGCCGGAACCCCGGAAAAGCTCAACACCGCGCCGATCGGCAGCGGGCCGTTCGTGTTCAAGCGCTTCCAGAAGGACGCGGTGGTGCGCTACGCCGCCAACCCCGAGTACTTCGCCGGCAAGCCGGCGGTCGACGCGCTGATCTTCGCCATTACCCCGGACGCCAACGTGCGCCTGCAGAAGTTGCGCCGCGGCGAATGCCAGATCGCCCTGTCGCCGAAGCCGCTGGACGTGGAGAGCGCGCGCAAGGACGCCAGCCTGAAGGTCGAGCAGACGCCGGCCTTCATGACCGCCTTCGTCGCCCTCAATACCCAGCATCCGCCGCTGGACGATCCCAAGGTGCGCCAGGCGATCAACCTGGCCTTCGACCGCACCAGCTACCTGCAGGCGGTATTCGAAGGCAGCGCCAGTGCCGCCACCGGCATCTATCCGCCAAACACCTGGAGCTATGCCAGGGATATTCCCGCCTACCCGCACGACCCCGAACAGGCGCGCAAGCTGCTGGCTGGCAAGCAGCTTCCCGAGCTGAACATCTGGACCCGCCCGTCCGGCAGCCTGCTCAACCCCAACCCGAGCCTCGGCGCCCAACTGCTCCAGGCCGACCTGGCGGAGGCCGGGATCAAGGCCAACATCCGCGTCATCGAATGGGGCGAGTTGATCCGTCGCGCCAAGAACGGCGAACACGACCTGCTGTTCATGGGTTGGGCCGGCGACAACGGCGATCCGGACAACTTCCTCACTCCGCAATTCAGCTGCGCCAGCGTCAAGTCGGGGCTCAACTTCGCGCGCTATTGCGACCCCGGCCTGGACAAGCTGATTGCCGACGGCAAGGCCGCCAGCAGCCAGGAACAACGCACCGGCCTGTACCACCAGGCGCAGAAACTGATCCACGAACAGGCGCTCTGGCTGCCCCTGGCCCACCCGACCGCCTTCGCCCTGACCCGCCAGGAGGTGCAGGGCTACCAGGTCAATCCGTTCGGTCGCCAGGATTTCTCGCGGGTCGCCGTGAAACGCTGAAGGCCACGCCCGGGAGAACCCAGCGATGGATCTCGACCGTCTCTACCTGCCGCATTGGCAGTTCAGCGAGCGCCATCAGCGGCTGATCGACGCGCCGGCGCTACCCTGCTGCACACGGAAACCCGGGTGTTCTGCCCCGATCGCGCCAGCCGCCTGCGCTTCACCCCCTACTGGGTGGCGATCCGCCCGGTCAGCGGGCTGATCCGCCGGCGCCTGCTGGCGGGCATCGAGCGGCGCCTGGGCTGGGCCCTTCGCCGAACGCTCACAGCCAACCGTATTCGGCCAGCGACAGAGGCTCGCCGTCGCCGATGATGAAGTGGTCGAGCACCCGCACGTCGATGAGCGCCAAGGCTTCCTTGAGGCGCGCGGTGAGCTGGCGGTCGGCGAGACTCGGACGGGCGTCGCCGGAAGGGTGGTTATGGGTCAGGATCAGCGCCGCCGCGTTGTGCGCCAGGGTGCGCTTGACCACCTGGCGCGGGTAGACGCTGGCGCCATCGATGCTGCCCTGGAACAACACCTCGAACGCCAGGACCCGGTGCCTCGTGTCGAGGAACAGGCAGGCGAACACCTCGTGCTGCTCGTGGCGCAGGCGCGCCTTGAGATAGTCGCGCACCGCCTGCGGGCTCTCCAGTATCGAATCGCGACGCAGGCGCTCGGCCAGGTGGCGCCGGCCCATCTCCAGCACGGCCTGCAATTGCGCGTACTTGGCCACGCCGAGCCCGAGATGGCCGCAGAACGAGGCGAGGTCCGCCTCGAGCAGGGCACGCAGCCCGCCGAACTCGCTCAACAGCCGCCGCGACAGCTCGACCGCACTGCAACCGGTCACTCCCGTGCGCAGGAAGATCGCCAACAGCTCGGCATCGGAAAGGGCCGCCGCGCCCTGCTCCAGAAGCTTCTCCCGAGGCCGTTCGGCTTCGGGCCAATCGCGGATGCTCATTCGCTTTCCCCATCGAGCCCGCCCGCTGTTCCCGTGCGGACGCTGTGCTATCTTAGCCCATCCTTTTTGCGCGGCAGACGACCTGGGGAGGCGCGTTTGCCGAAGCGCATGTCATCCATTTCCTTATTAAGGCAAGCCTATGCAGCGGCTCTATCGGAAACGCATCGTCCTCGGCGTGGGCGGCGGCATTGCCGCCTACAAGAGCGCCGAACTGGTCCGCCGCCTGCGCGACCAGGGCGCTGACGTCCGAGTGGTGATGACCCAGGGCGGCCGCGAGTTCATCACGCCCCTGACCCTCCAGGCGTTGTCCGGCCATCCGGTGCACACCGATCTGCTGGACCCGGCGGCGGAAGCCGCGATGGGCCACATCGAACTAGCCCGCTGGGCCGATCTGGTGCTGATCGCACCGGCCACCGCCGACCTCATGGCGCGCCTGGTCCAGGGCGTGGCCAACGACCTGCTGACCACCCTGGTGCTGGCCACCGACGCGCAAATCGCCCTGGCACCGGCGATGAACCAGGCCATGTGGCGCGACACCGCGACCCAGGCCAACGCCGAGCTGCTGCGCCAGCGCGGCTTCCACCTGTTCGGTCCGGCAGCGGGCAGCCAGGCCTGCGGCGACGTCGGCCTCGGGCGCATGCTCGAAGCCGAGGAACTGGCGCAGCGCGCCGCCGACTGCTTCCAGCGCCAGGCGCTGACCGGCGTGCATGTGCTGATTACCGCCGGCCCGACCCAGGAAAACATCGACCCGGTGCGCTACATCACCAACCACAGTTCCGGAAAGATGGGCTTCGCCCTCGCCGAGGCGGCGGTGGAAGCCGGCGCACGAGTGACCCTGGTCACCGGCCCGGTGCACCTGCCGACGCCCGACCGGGTGCAGCGCGTCGACGTGGTCAGCGCCCGCGACATGCTGGCCGCCTGCGAGGCGGCGATGCCCTGCGACCTGCTGATCGCCTCCGCGGCGGTCGCCGACTACCGCCCGGAAGTGGTCGCCGCGCACAAACTGAAGAAAGACCCTACCAGCGGCGAGGGCTTGCTCTTGCAGCTGGTGCGCAATCCCGACATTCTCGCCACCCTCGCACAGCGCGAGGATCGTCCCTTCAGCGTGGGCTTCGCCGCAGAAACCGAAAACCTGCTGGACTATGCTGCACGCAAGCTGAAGGACAAGAACCTCGACCTGATCGTCGCCAACGACGTGGCCAACCCCTCGATCGGCTTCAACAGCGACGAGAACGCGATCACGGTGATCGACCGCGACCTGCATCCGAGCACCTTCGCCCAGACCAGCAAGGGCAAGATCGCTCGCCAGCTGATCGCCTTCATCGCCGACCGCCTCAACCAGCAATGAGTTACTGATGCACTCTCTCCAAGCCAAGATCCTCGACCCCCGCCTGGGCTCCGACTTCCCGCTCCCGCAGTACGCCACGCCGGGCTCGGCCGGCCTCGACCTGCGCGCCATGCTCAAGGAAGACACCGTCCTCGGCCCGGGCCAGACCCTGCTGATTCCCACCGGCCTGTCCATCTACATCGCCGATCCCGGCCTCGCCGCCCTGGTTCTGCCGCGCTCCGGCCTGGGCCACAAGCACGGCATCGTGCTGGGCAACCTGGTCGGCCTGATCGACTCGGACTACCAGGGCGAGCTGATGGTGTCCTGCTGGAACCGCGGCGAGTCGCCGTTCACCATCGCCGTCGGCGAGCGCATCGCGCAGTTGGTACTGGTGCCGGTGGTGCAGGCGCATTTCGAGCTGGTCGAGCAGTTCGACGAAAGCCAGCGCGGCGCCGGCGGCTTCGGCCATTCCGGCAGCCACTGACCCCGAACACAGGACGAGACGCCGAGGAGACGCGGCATGAAGCTTTTCCAGCGCACCGCCAAGGATGGGAACGAGTTGGGCGACCTGCTCGAACCGGAAAAGAAGCCGCGCAAGGCAGCGTCCGAACGCGCTGACGGCAAGGACCTGCTGCCCGGCATAGGCGCCAGCCTGCTGGGCGTGGCGGCCGCCGGCGCCCTGCTCTGGTTCGGCGTCTTCGGCGGCGCCGGTGAGGCACAGCAGCGCCAGTTGGACGCGGCCTGGGCCGAAGGCCAGGCCGGCGCCTTGCGCCAGGCCTTGCAGCAACTCGCCGCCGACACCCGCGCCGCCGCGGCCAGCCCCCTCGCCCTCGAAGCCCTGCAAAGCGGCGACGCCGCCCGCATCGAGGCCGCCCAGCGCAGCCTGCTGGCCTGGGACGGCGTGGTCGATGCCCACCTGAACGCGCCCGGTCAGGCCACCCAGGACAACGACAGCCCCGGCCCGGTCAGCTTCGCCGCCCTGGATATCCTGCACCGGGTGGAAAGTGGCCAGAACGTCGCCGCCGAAGCCTACAAGGTCGGCCAGCGCTGGCTGCTGTACAGCGCCGCGCCGGTGCGCGGCGCCGACCAGAGCCTGCAAGGCACGCTGCTGCTGGCGGTCGACCTGCAACGGCTGCTGCGCGCCCTGCCGCCCTTGCCGGGCGATGCCGGCCAGGTGCAACTGGTCCAGCAGTTCTCCGGCGCACCGGCCCAGGTGCTGCTGCAACGCGGTATGCCGGCGCCGGGCAAGGGTGCGCAAGCGCTGGACAGCGGCAATCCGAACTGGAAACTGAACTACACACCCGGCAGCGTCGCCTCGACCCAGGCCTCGCCGCTGCTGCTGGCACTCGCGGCGCTGCTGGCCCTGCTCGGCGGCATCCTCGGCGCCTACCTCACCCGTTCGTCGCTGTTGCGCCGCCTGCACCAGGATGTCCTGACCCTCGGTCAGTATCTTCAGGAACTCGGCGGGCAACGCACTGCCAAACCCCCTGTGCCTAGCCTGCCGGGCTTCGCCCCGCTGATCCAGGCATTGGCCCGCCAGCCGCGGCGCAAGCCGGAGCCGACCAGCGCGCCCAGCCCTGCCAAGGCAGCGCCGGTGGCTCCGGTGGCGGTGGCGAAAGCGCCTCCTCGCGAGGAGCCGGCATTGGCAGATCCGTTGTTCCAGAACACCGACATTCTGGATATCGACATTCTCGATGAAGACCAGGACCTCCTGGGATTGGAGCAAACCCCCATCATGAGCACTGCAAAAGCACCGACGCTGCCCGCCAGCATCTTCCGCGCCTACGACATCCGCGGCGTGGTAGGCGATACCCTCACCGCCGAGACCGCCTACTGGATCGGTCGCGCCATCGGCTCGGAAAGTCTCGCCCGCGGCGAACCGTGCGTCGCTGTCGGCCGCGATGGCCGCCTGTCCGGTCCCGAACTGGTCAAGCAGCTGATCCAGGGCCTGGTGGACTGCGGTTGCCAGGTCAGCGACGTGGGCATGGTGCCTACCCCGGTGCTGTACTACGCGGCCAACGTGCTCGAGGGCAAGTCCGGGGTGATGCTGACCGGCAGCCACAACCCGCCGGACTACAACGGCTTCAAGATCGTGGTCGCCGGCGAGACCCTGGCCAACGAGCAGATCCAGGCCCTGCGCGAGCGCATCGAGAAAAACGACCTGGCATCCGGCGTCGGCAGCGTAGAGCAGGTCGACATCCTGCCGCGCTACTTCAAGCAGATCCGCGACGACATCGCCATGGCCAAGCCGATGAAGGTGGTGGTCGACTGCGGCAACGGCGTGGCCGGGGTGATCGCCCCGCAGCTGATCGAGGCCCTGGGCTGCAGCGTGATCCCGCTGTACTGCGAGGTCGACGGCAACTTCCCGAACCACCATCCGGACCCGGGCAAGCCGGAGAACCTGAAGGACCTGATCGCCAAGGTCAAGGCCGAGAACGCCGACCTGGGCCTGGCCTTCGACGGCGACGGCGACCGCGTCGGCGTGGTCACCAATACCGGTACCATCATCTATCCGGACCGCCTGCTGATGCTGTTCGCCAAGGACGTGGTCTCGCGCAACCCGGGGGCCGACATCATCTTCGACGTCAAGTGCACCCGCCGCCTGATCGCCCTGATCAGCGGCTACGGCGGCCGTCCGGTGATGTGGAAGACCGGCCACTCGCTGATCAAGAGGAAGATGAAGGAAACCGGCGCCCTGCTGGCTGGCGAGATGAGCGGCCACGTGTTCTTCAAGGAGCGCTGGTTCGGCTTCGACGATGGCATCTACAGCGCCGCCCGCCTGCTGGAAATCCTCAGCCAGGACCAGCGTGACAGCGAGCACGTGTTCTCGGCCTTCCCGAGCGACATTTCCACCCCGGAAATCAACATCACCGTCACCGAGGACAGCAAGTTCGCCATCATCGAGGCGCTGCAACGCGACGCCCAATGGGGCGAAGGCAACATCACCACCCTCGACGGCGTGCGGGTCGACTACCCCAAAGGCTGGGGCCTGGTACGCGCCTCCAACACCACTCCCGTGCTGGTCCTGCGCTTCGAAGCGGACACCGAGGAAGAGCTGGAGCGCATCAAGACCGTCTTCCGTAACCAACTGAAGGCAGTGGATTCCTCGCTGCCCGTGCCCTTCTGACATGTCGGAGCTCCCCATGACCCTGAGTCGCGATGACGCCGCCCAGGTTGCCAAGGTCCTTTCCGAGGCCCTGCCCTACATCCGCCGCTTCGTCGGCAAGACGCTGGTGATCAAGTACGGCGGCAACGCCATGGAGAGCGAGGAGCTGAAGGCCGGCTTCGCCCGCGACGTGGTGCTGATGAAAGCGGTCGGCATCAACCCGGTGGTGGTGCATGGCGGCGGCCCGCAGATCGGCGACCTGCTCAAGCGCCTGTCGATCGAGAGCCACTTCATCGACGGCATGCGCGTCACCGACGCGGCGACCATGGACGTGGTGGAGATGGTCCTCGGCGGCCAGGTGAACAAGGACATCGTCAATCTGATCAACCGCCACGGCGGCAGCGCCATCGGCCTGACCGGCAAGGACGCCGAGCTGATCCGCGCGAAGAAGCTCACCGTGACCCGCCAGACCCCGGAGATGACCAAGCCGGAGATCATCGACATCGGCCATGTGGGCGAAGTCACCGGGGTCAACGTCGGACTGCTGAACATGCTGGTCAAGGGCGACTTCATTCCGGTGATCGCGCCGATCGGCGTGGGCAGCAACGGCGAGTCCTACAACATCAACGCCGACCTGGTGGCCGGCAAGGTGGCGGAAGCGCTGAAGGCCGAGAAACTGATGCTGCTGACCAACATCGCCGGCCTGATGGACAAGCAGGGCCAGGTGCTGACCGGGCTGTCCACCGAACAGGTCAACGAGCTGATCGCCGACGGCACCATCTACGGCGGCATGCTGCCGAAGATCCGCTGCGCCCTGGAAGCGGTACAGGGCGGCGTGACCAGCGCGCACATCATCGATGGCCGGGTGCCGAATGCCGTGCTGCTGGAAATCTTCACCGACAGCGGCGTCGGCACCCTGATCAGCAACCGCAAGCGTCACTGATCGCCCGGCCATGGCGCGCTCCGGCGCGCCATGGCGGTTCTCCCTTAGCGTCGCGCGGCCAGCGCGAAGGCCTGCTCCAGCGGGCTCGCACCCTCGCTGCGGAAGGTCGCCGGGCTCACTCCCGTCCAGCGCTTGAACGCGCGCCTGAAACTGCGGATGTCACGGTATCCCACTTCCTCGGTGATGCGTTCGATGGACATCCCGGGGTTGCCCAGCAGGCTCATCGCCCGCCCTCGTCGCACCTGCTCCAGCAACGCCTCGAAGGTCAGCCCGTGTTCGGCCAGCCGGCGCCGCAGGGTGCGGCTGCTCATGTTCAGTTCGGCGGAAATCCTTTCGATCTGGCTGCCCAGGCTGAGGTCGCGGGCGATGGCCCGTTCCACCGCCTGGACCAGGTCGAGTTTCCGGTGCACCTGGGTGCTTTCCTGCTCCAGCAGGGCCAGCGCCTGGCGCAACGCCGGCAGGTTGTGGTTGGGCAGGCGCATGTCCAGCCAGTGGCTGGCGATCGCCATGCGGTTGTGCAGGCAGCCGAAGCGTACCTGGGGGCCCAGCAGGCGCAGGTACTCGCCCGCGTAGGGCGGAGCGGCATGGATGAGTTCGATGCCCAGCGGTTCGAACGCCGGGCTGACCAGGGCACGCCCATACACCAGCAGGCTGGCGAAGAACTCCTCGATGGCAAACACCTGCACCTCACTGCTGGGCAGGTGGCATTCGACCTCGACGAAGAAGGTTTCGCCCTGCTGGTAGACGCTGGAGGTGACGATCCCGCCCGAGCTGTGCTGGTAGCGCACGCCGATGTCGAACGCGTCGCGCAGGGTCCGGCACAGCGACAGCACATGGCCCAGCAGGCCAAGGGTGCCGAGCACGTTCTGGTGTCCGACCCACAGCCCCAGTCCCCGCTCCGGCAGGGCCTGGAGGGCACGCTGGATCATGCTCACGGCCTGGCGGTAGGAGATGCGCTGGGTAGGGTCCTGCAGGTCTTCGACGGTGAAGCCCAGGCCCCGGCACAGCCGCGCGGGATCGACACCATGGCCTTCGACCACCTCGGCCAGCGTCTGCAGCAGGAAGGTGGATACCTGGGCGAGTTCGTAGCGCGCATCGGCGGCATTGTTGTGCATGGGCGAAATCCTGAGCCGGTCTCGGCTTCGTTCTTGTTCTGGCGGTGGATCGCGACATGGGATGAGCGTCCCATCATATAGCGTTCCGCACAGATGTAACAAAGCATTGCACGGTGTCCGCAAATCCCCCCCTCGCTGACCGTCAATGCCCTGCCTCGGCCTGTCGATAGGGCTTATTCCTATGCCGTACCCCGAGCCACGCCAAACAATAATAAGAGCCCGCCCATGAATCCGACCCACCCCCGCAGGCCCCTGCGCCTGGCCGCCTGCGTCACCCTCGCCTTCAGCTGCTGCACCCATGCCAGCGAAGGCGGCGTGGACAACATAGGTCCAGGAACCGACGGTTTCTTCACCCTGCCACTGGACGTCGACAACCTCCCCGACCACATGTTCGCCTTCAACGTCTACTACAACCACTACGAAGCCAGGAAGCTGAACATCAGCTCCTTCGGCGGCAAGGTGTCCGACGTGAAGATCAGCTCGGATGCGATCATCCCTCGCCTGGACTACCTGAGCCCGCTGCGGATCTTCGGCGGGCGCCTGGGCGGCTACATCGCCCAGCCCTATATCCGCCAACGCGTGGCCGCGTTCGGCCTGAGCGACGAACGGGAAAGCATGGGTGACACCACCTTCGCGCCGATCATCCTCTGGGACATGGGCAAGGACCTGACCCTGGCCGCCGCCGTGGAGGTCACCGTGCCCACCGGCAAGTACGATGCCGAGCGGCTGGCCAACACCAGCAACAACTTCTACACCTACAAGCCGCTGTTCTCCTTCACCTGGCTGCCCACCGAACGCACCGAGCTGTCGCTGAAGGCCACCTACAGCTTCAACATGGAAAACCACGACACCGACTATCGCTCGGGGCAGATCTTCCATTTCGACTATTCCGCCAGCTATCGGGTGACCGACAACCTGCGCCTCGGCCTGAACGGCTACTACCTCAAGCAGACCACCGACGACAAACAGAACGGCGAGACCGTACGGGTGTTCGGTTTCGGCGAGGAAGTCGACGACGGCGTACGCGGCCAGGTCTTCGCCATCGGCCCGGCCGTGCACCTGACCTTCCTCAAGTACGCCAGCGCGGAGATCCGCTGGGCCAAGGAATTCGACGTGGAGAACCGCCCCGAAGGCGACATGCTCTGGGCCAAGCTGACCATTCCGTTCGAACTCTGAGGCATCGGAACGAAGCGGCAGCCCGGTATCCGCGGGCTGCCGCCATCGACTAGGAAAAGCGCCAGGCGTCCTAGGCGTAAACCGGCCAGCGCTCGACGATCCGCCCGCCGCGCAGCGCCAGCAGGTCGCCGAATTGCAGCAGCACCGACTCGCTCTGGGTCGGCCGCAGGAAGACCTGGTCGTCCACCTCCAGGCCCACCGAAGGCGAGCCGTTGACCATTTCCTGGTTCGAGCTGCGCCCGTAGATGCCGTTGCTGCGCAGTCCCTCGGGCGAGGCGAAGTCGGCCATCCAGTTGCCGCCGTAGATGAAGAAGGTGCCGCGCTGGTTGGGGTCCCACCAGGAAAACAGCCGCGACTTGCCGTCCAGCGCCGGGATCTGCACCGCGCCGGTGCTCTTGAGTACCGGCGTGGCGATGTAGACGGCCGGCACATGCTCGGCCAGGGACGCCAGGTCGTAGTGGCTCGGCTTGAGCATGGCGGTGCCCACCGAGACCTCGCTGCTCAGCGTTTCCTTCTCGTGCATGCGATAGCTGGGGCTGCCGGCGGTATTCAGGGTCAGCTGTGGTGTCCACAGCGCGGCGAAGCGCTGGCGGGCGAAGTCGACATGTCCCTGGTAGAGCGCCATGACCTTGGCGAACAGCTCCTCGGGCGAACCGAGGATGCCCGGCACACCCATTCCGACGAAGGGGTCGTAGCCCATGAAGCCGGCGAACTCCAGGTGCTGCGGATGCGCCGCGATCAGCGCCAGCAATTCACCCAGCGCGGCCTGGTCGGCCACCCCGCCGCGATGCAGGCCGACGTCCAGTTCGATGTTGACGCGCATCCGGGTCCCCAGCCCCTGGGCCAGCGCCAGGTACTGACGCAAGCGCTGCGGCGTATCGATCAGCCATTGCAACTGCCGCGCCGGGTCGAACGCGCCCTTGTGCTCGCGGTAGAACAGTTCCGCCGAACGCACCGGCAACGGCTTGCCGAGGAGGATGTCGGCATCCGGAAAAGCGACTGCGTCGTGGTTGAGGAACGGTTGGTGGAAGGACATCAGCCGCCGGGTGCCGGCGCGCCTGGCGATGTACGCCAGCAGGCCGGGCGAGGGCAGCGACTTCTCCACCAGCCGCAGATGCTTGCCGCCGCGGCGGACCGAACGCATCACCACATCGATGTTGTGGTCCAGGCGATCGAGGTCGATGAGCAGCACCGGGCACATCGGGCCATTGGCCTTGAGTTCGCGGTTCAGCGTGCGGAAATAGTCGTCGTACGGCCCGCCACGGTCGGCGGGACGCATCCAGGCGGCAGTTCCCGCCAGCAGCGCGCCGGCCCCGAGGCCGGCGAACATGAACTTGCGTCGATTCACGGCGTCGCTCCTTTCAGGTCACGCCCAGGATGGAAGAGAGGTGCGCATTGAGGAACCGCCCGCGGGGATCCAGCGCCTGGCGCACCTCGGCGAACGCCTTCCAGCGCGGATAAAGCCCCTGTAACTGTTGCGCGTTGAGGCCATGCAGCTTGCCCCAGTGCGGACGCCCGGCGTATTTCCAGAAGATCGGTTCCACCGCGGCGAAGAAGTTGTGGTGGTCCATGCTGTAGTGCTGATGCACGGAAATGGAACAACTGTCGCGGCCCTCGAACATGCTCAGGGGAATGTCGTCGGCCTTCACGTAGCGGTACTCGATGGGAAACCAGGTGCGCAGGTCCTTGTCGCGGATCAGCGCGAGGATTTCCCGCAGGCAGGCGGGGCCATGCTCGGCGGGGACCGAATACTCCATCTCGTTGAAGCGCACGTTGCGCACGTTGGCGTAGACCGCATAGGAATCGTCGACCCGCTCGTCGAAGCGGGCGAAGTGGCGCAGGCTGTTGAGCAGGGTACGGCGGGTCTCCGGGAAGTCGCTGAGGTACTTGTCGAGACCTTCGATCAGTCCGACGAACTCGTTGCCGCCTTCCTTCGCCGGGTCCAGGGGCGGGGTCTTCGGCTCGTCGGTCTCGTTGAGGGCGATCGACAGGGCGTAGTCGGAGTGGGTCACCACCAGCATCTCCCAGTGCTGGTTCTCGCGCGTGTTCTTCTCCACGTCCTCCAGCAATTCCTCGGTCCGGGCGATCCACTGCCGTTCACGCAGGCGGTAGGCCGCGCGGTTCTGCAGGCGCACCCGGGTCACGACGCCCAGCGCCCCCAGCGAGACCCGCGCGGCATCGAACACCTCCACGTTGCGCTTGGCGTCGCACTCGAGCACCTCGCCGCTCGCGGTGACCAGTTGCAGACCGCGAACCTGGGCGGAATAGGAACCGAAGCCGACCCCGGTGCCATGGGTGGAAGTAGCGATGGCGCCAGCCAGGGTCTGGTAATCGATGTCGGCCATGTTCACCAGCGCCTGGCCGATCTCCTTGAGCGGAGCGCCCATCTGCGACATCGGCGTACCGCCGCCGAACTCGGCCTGGAGGGTCGCGCTGTCGTGGCTGAGCAAGCCGCTGAAGTAGGCGAGTGAGAGCAGGGTGCCGTCGGTCGGGACCAACGCGCTGAACGAATGGCCGGAGCCCACCGGGCGGATCCTGCCGGACGCCTGGCGGATGACCCGGACCAGTTCGTCGAGGTCTTTCGGTGCCTCCCGCGCCAGGGGCAGGCAGCTTTGCGCGCCGGACCAGTTGCGCCAGGGAATCAGGCGCGGTGCGCGGAGCAACTCCGCCAGCGCGGGGTTTCCCACCATGGCGGCGAACGCACCGAGCGCTCCCGCCCGTTGCAGGAGCTGGCGTCGCGACAGATGACTTGGCATGCCGGTATCCCCTATCGGTCCTGCGCTGCGGACATGAAATCGATCAAAGCCCGGAACTGCTCTTCCGAGCACTGCATGCACATGCCCATGGGCGGCATGCCCTTGTAGCCGTTGATGCTGTGGTCCAGCAGGGTGTCGATGCCCTGCGCCAGGCGTGGCGCCCAGGCAGCGGCATCGCCGGTCAGCGGCGCGCCGGAGGCGGGATTGGCGTGACAGAGCTTGCAACTGGCGGAATACACCTGCGCCAACGCAGGGTCCGCAGGGACACGCTGGGAATCGGCGGCCCGCGCCGGTGGCTCCGTGGATTCTCCGCAGGCCACCAGCATCAGGCCCAGGGCAAGCAGCAACCCCGGGCGGCAAAGGCGCGAGTTGTCCGGTCCGGGGCGGAGCGTGGACGACATGGTGTTCCTCTCTCGTTGCGCACGGCGTGCGTTCTCGTCGAACAACACTAAGGCCGCGACGCCCCGAGGATGAGGGCAATGCGGGCCAGCGACGGGGGGTTCTGCGGCCAGCCCTTTCGCACCGCGCGATGGCGGTCTAGAGTCGATGTCTGCAGCAGCGTCGAGGAGCCGGCATGAGCAGCGCAGCACAGCGCCAGAACTACACCTTCTTCCATTCCCTGCGGGTTCGCTGGGCGGAGGTCGATCCGCAGGGCATCGTCTTCAACGGCAACTACCTGACCTATCTAGACGTCGCCACCACCGAGTACTACCGCCAGCTCGGCATGTCCTACCCGGCCGACCTGCTGCGCGGCGGAGGCGACCTGTTCGCGGTGAAGAGCACCCTGGAATACCGCGCCCCGGCGCATTTCGACGACTGGCTGGACATCGGCACCCGCGTGGCGCGGCTGGGGCGCAGCAGCCTGGTTTTCGAGCTGGGCATCTGGCGCGACGAGCAGCTGCTCACCGTCGGCGAGCTGGTCTACGTCTATGCGGATGCGAACGAGCGACAGAGCCAGCCCGTACCGGACTGGCTGCGCGAGAAGATCAGGGCGTTCGAGCGACAGTCGCCAGTGGAGTCAGGGACTCACGCCGAGTAGCTGGGAGAGCCGCGCGCGGTCGGCGGCATAGGTTCTTTCCGCCTCTTCGCGGGCCTTCTGGAAGCGCCCGATCTCACCCTGCAGGCGCTTTTCCTCCTGCTTGAGATCGTCCAGCTGGTCCACCAGCGCCTGCGCCACCGGACGTCCGGCACGCTCCTGGTTGGCCGCCTGGCCTTGCAGGTTGGCCTGTTGCAGCTTGAGCGACTGCAGGTTGCCGCGCGCCACGCTGCTCAGCCCGTCCAGTTCCGCCAGGCGCCGTTCGCGAGCGCGGTCGACGTCCTCGAGGCTGGAATACAGGCGCAGCAACTGCGCATCGGAACTGGCCTGGGCCTGGGCCGCCTTGCGCTGCCGCAGCTCCTCGGCGGTCGGCGCCGGCGGTACGGTGCGGATCACCCGGCCCTGGTCGTTGAGGACCTGGTAGCCCTTGCCGATGTACTGCGGCGGCACACCCTGGCGGTCGAGCACCACCACGCCCTTGTCGTTGACGTAGCGGTAAAGCTCCACCGCTCCGCCCGGCGCCGCCTGGGCGCCGAAGGAAAGCCCCTGGAGCACCAGCCCCAGGGCCATCAGGCAACGCATTACATCCTGTCCGACCATGCCAGTCCCTTGTGAAAGGTTCAGATACCGTATTGGGCGCGATAGGCCTCTACCGCCGGCAGATGCTTCTTCAGTTCAGCATCTTCGGCAAGATATTCCAGCACCTGCTCCAGGGAAACGATGCTCACCACCGGCATGCCGAAGTCGCGCTCGACCTCCTGGATCGCCGACAGCTCGCCCTTGCCGCGCTCCTGGCGGTTCAGCGCGATCAGCACGCCCGCGGCCCTGGCGCCCTGGGCGTCGATGATCTGCATCACTTCGCGGATCGCGGTGCCGGCGGTGATCACGTCGTCGATGATCAGCACCCGGCCGCTCAGCGGCGCGCCGACCAGCGTGCCGCCTTCGCCGTGGTCCTTGGCTTCCTTGCGGTTGAAGCACCAGGGCAGGTCGCGCTGGTGCTGCTCGGCGAGGGCCACCGCGGTGGTGGCGGCCAGGGGAATGCCCTTGTAGGCCGGGCCGAACAGGACGTCGAAGTCGATTCCGCTGTCGATCACCGCCTCGGCGTAGAAGCGTCCCAGGCGGGCCAGCGCCAGGCCGCTGTCGAACAGGCCGGCATTGAAGAAATAGGGGCTGGTGCGCCCGGACTTGAGGGTGAACTCACCGAAGCGCAGAACCCCGCGCTCGATGGCGAAACGAATGAAATCGCGCTGATACGCCTGCATGAATGACACCAAGCCGCATGAATTTAGCTAAACCGTTTGAGCTCGGGTATCATACACGCACGTGATTTTGGGGGCCATTTATGCGGATCATCAGTGTGAACGTGAATGGTATTCAGGCTGCGGCCGAGCGCGGTTTGCTCAGTTGGCTGCAAGCACAGAATGCCGACGTGATCTGCTTGCAGGACACCCGAGCCTCCGCCTTCGATCTGGATGACCCGTCCTTCCAACTGGACGGCTACTTCCTTTATGCCTGCGATGCCGAGCTACCCGAACAGGGCGGTGTCGCACTCTACAGCCGTTTGCAGCCCAAAGCTGTGATCAGCGGCTTAGGTTTCGAAACGGCCGATCGTTACGGGCGCTACCTGCAAGCCGACTTCGACAAGGTGAGTATCGCCACCCTGCTGCTGCCTTCCGGGCAGAGCGGAGACGAGAGCTTGAACCAGAAATTCAAGTTCATGGACGACTTCACCCATTACTTGAGCAAGCAGCGTCGCAAGCGCCGCGAATACATCTACTGCGGCTCGCTGTACGTCGCCCATCAGAAGATGGACGTGAAGAACTGGCGCGAATGCCAGCAGATGCCGGGCTTCCTCGCGCCCGAACGGGCCTGGCTGGACGAAGTGTTCGGCAACCTCGGCTATGCCGACGCCCTCCGCGAAGTCAGCCGCGAAGGCGACCAGTTCAGCTGGTGGCCGGACAGCGAACAGGCCGAGATGCTCAACCTCGGCTGGCGCTTCGACTACCAGGTGCTGACCCCCGGCCTGCGCCGCTTCGTGCGCAACGCCAAGCTGCCGCGCCAGCCGCGCTTCTCCCAGCATGCGCCGCTGATCGTCGACTACGACTGGCAACTGAGCATCTGAGCCCCGTCAGACACGAAAAAGCCGGCGCATGCGCCGGCTTTTCTATTCCACGTGCGGCCTACTTGATCAGCCGCAGGCAGAACGGATAGCGATAGGCCTTGCCTTCGTTGGCCTTGATGCCGGCGATGATGGTCAACACCAGCGCCGCCAGACAGACCAGGCCGAGCAGGAAGAAGCCGATAACCACCAGCATCAGCAGGAAGCTGACGAACATCGCCAGCGCCACGGTGATCTGGAAGTTCAGCGCTTCCTTGCCCTGGGCGTCGACGAACGGATCGCTCTCGCGCTTGAGTTGCCAGACGATCAGCGGCCCGAGCAGGCTGCCGAAGGGAAACACCAGGCCGATGAATGCCGCGAAATGGCAGAACATCGCCCATTGCCGGGCTTCCTGGCCGGGGGTCGCGGCGACCTCTTCGGATACATCGTTCATGTAGTGCTCCTTCTCCGGGGCCCGGCAGGCAGTGCCGGGCGTCTGCTCATTCGGCCAGCGCGGCGCGCTGAAGTTCGAACAGCTCCTGCATGCCCTGCTGGGCCAGTTCGAGCATGGCGTTCAGCTCGGCGGGACGGAACGGCGCGCCTTCGGCGGTTCCCTGCACCTCGATGAAGCCGCCGGCATCGGTCATCACTACGTTCAGGTCGGTTTCCGCGGCGGAATCCTCCAGGTAGTCCAGGTCGAGGACCGGCACGCCCTGGTAGATGCCCACGGAAACGGCGGCGACCATCTGCTTCAGCGGATTGCCCTTGAGCGCGCCACGCTTCTTCAGCACCGCCAGGGCGTCGATCAGCGCCACGGTGGCGCCGGTGATCGAGGCGGTGCGGGTGCCGCCGTCGGCCTGGATCACGTCGCAGTCGATGTACAGGGTGTTCTCGCCGAGCTTGCTGAGGTCCAGCGCCGCTCGCAGGGAACGGCCGATCAGGCGCTGGATCTCCAGGGTACGACCGCCCTGCTTGCCGCGGCTGGCCTCGCGCTGGTTACGCTCGCCGGTGGAGCGCGGCAGCATGCCGTACTCGGCGGTCAGCCAACCCTGGCCCTGGCCCTTGAGGAAGCGCGGCACCCCGGACTCGGCGCTGACGGTGCAGATCACCTTGGTATCGCCGAACTCGACCAGCACCGAACCTTCTGCGTGCTTGGTGTAATGGCGGGTGATGCGGATCGGGCGCAGCTGGTCGGCGGCACGGCCACTGGGACGATTCATCGTGGATATCCTGTACTGAGAAAGCGGAATTGGCCGCCATTATAGAGGCCAGCCCGGGCTCTCAACCACCGTCGGCGTGCGGGCCCCGCCGGACGTGGGTTACAATGCCCGGCTCGAATCACGGCAGCCGCGCGCGTCCGGCGCCGAACGCACTCCCCACACGACTATCGAGGTAGACCCATGGTGCACAGCATGACCGCCTTCGCCCGCGTCGAGCAGGCCGGTACCCACGGCACCCTGAGCTGGGAGCTGCGCTCGGTAAACCACCGTTACCTGGAGCCCCACCTGCGCCTGCCCGACGCCTTCCGCGACCTCGAAGGCGCGGTGCGCGAGGCGCTGCGCCAGGGCCTGTCGCGTGGCAAGGTGGAATGCACCCTGCGCTTCGCCGAGGAAACCGCCGGCAAGAGCCTGCAGGTCGACCAGGAGCGCGCCCGCCAACTGGTCGCCGCCGCCGAAGGCGTAGCCGCCCTGATCCGCCAGCCGGCGCCTCTCGATCCGCTCGCCGTGCTGGCCTGGCCCGGCGTACTGGTGGCCGACTCGGCAGATCCGCAGGCGCTCAACGCCGCCGCCCTGGAAGCCTTCGGCCAGGCCCTGGAGCAACTCAAGGCCGGCCGCTCGCGCGAAGGCCAGGAGCTGGCGAAGCTGCTCAACGATCGGCTCGACGCGATGCTGGTGGAAGTCGGCAACCTGCGCGAACTGGTGCCGACCATGCTGGCCAACCAGCGGCAGAAGATCCTCGACCGCTTCGCCGAACTCAAGGCCGAACTCGATCCGCAGCGCCTGGAGCAGGAACTGGTCCTGCTGGCGCAGAAGAGCGATGTCGCCGAGGAGCTGGACCGCCTCGCCACCCACGTCGGCGAGGTCCGCCGGGTCCTCAAGGCCGGCGGCGCCGCCGGTCGGCGCCTGGACTTCCTGATGCAGGAACTCAACCGGGAAGCCAACACTCTAGGCTCCAAGGCGTTCGACCCGCGCTCGACCCAGGCGGCGGTCAACCTCAAGGTCCTGATCGAGCAGATGCGCGAGCAGGTCCAGAACATCGAATGACCGGCGGGCGCCTCCGCCCGATCTCTTTCCAACCCGTACGAAGCACCAGGAACACCTCATGTCCGGCACCCTGTACATCGTTTCCGCTCCCTCCGGCGCCGGCAAGACCAGCCTGGTGAAGGCCCTGCTCGACGCCGCCCCCGAGGTCCGCGTGTCCGTCTCCCATACCACCCGCGGCATGCGTCCGGGCGAGGTGGACGGGGTCAACTACCACTTCACCAGCCGCGAGGAATTCCTCGCCATGCTCGAACGCAACGAGTTCCTCGAGCACGCCGAAGTCTTCGGCAACCTCTACGGCACCTCGCAGCGCTGGGTCGAGAAAACCCTCGCCGAAGGCCTCGACCTGATCCTCGAGATCGACTGGCAGGGCGCCCAGCAGGTGCGCCGGCTGATGCCCGAGGCCCAATCGATCTTCATCCTCCCGCCGAGCCAGGAAGCCCTGCGCCAGCGCCTGACCAACCGCGGCCAGGACAGCGACGAGGTGATCGAGCGGCGCATGCGCGAAGCCGTCAGCGAAATGAGCCACTACGTGGAGTACGATCACCTGGTGATCAACGACGATTTCGCCCACGCCCTGGACGACCTCAAGGCGATCTTCCGCGCCCGCCAGTTGCGCCAGGACGCCCAGCAGCAACGCCACGCCGAACTGCTCGGTCGTCTGCTCGCCTAAATCGGCTCTTCCATAAAGATTGGCGATTTTTTAGACTATTCAGTCCGCCCGGCAAACGTCGGGCTCACTTTTCGTTACGAGGAACACCATGGCCCGCGTCACCGTTGAAGACTGCCTGGACAACGTCGATAACCGTTTCGAGCTGGTCATGCTCGCCACCAAGCGCGCCCGTCAGCTGGCTACCGGCGGCAAGGAGCCGAAAGTGGCCTGGGAAAACGACAAGCCGACCGTCGTCGCCCTGCGCGAGATCGCTTCCGGCCTGGTCGATGAGAACGTCGTCCAGCAGGAAGACATCGTCGAGGACGAACCGCTGTTCGCAGCGTTCGACGACGAGGCCAACACCGAGGCCCTGTAAGCCATGGCCTCGGCTCGACGTCGCCTGCGAGCGCCGCAACCCGCCTACGGGCAGGGGGTGAACCCTTGCCGGGCATAGACGCCTTCGCCGACAGACTGTCGAGCTACCTCGGGCCGGACCAGGTCAACCTGGTCCGCCGCGCCTACTACTACGCCGAGCAGGCCCACGACGGGCAACGCCGCCGCAGCGGCGAGCCGTACGTGACCCACCCGCTGGCGGTCTCCAACATCCTCGCCGACATGCACATGGACCATCAGAGCCTGATGGCCGCGATGCTGCACGACGTGATCGAGGACACCGGCATCGCCAAGGAAGCGCTCACCGCGCAGTTCGGCGAGACGGTTTCGGAACTGGTCGACGGGGTCAGCAAGCTGACCCAGATGAACTTCGAGACCAAGGCCGAGGCCCAGGCCGAGAACTTCCAGAAGATGGCCATGGCCATGGCCCGCGATATCCGCGTGATCCTGGTCAAGCTGGCCGACCGCCTGCACAACATGCGCACCCTCGAGGTGCTGTCCGGCGAGAAGCGCCGGCGCATCGCCAAGGAAACCCTGGAAATCTACGCGCCCATCGCCAACCGCCTGGGCATGCACACCATGCGCGTGGAGTTCGAGGACCTCGGTTTCAAGGCCATGCACCCGATGCGCGCCGAGCGCATCCGCCAGGCGGTGAAGAAGGCCCGCGGCAACCGCCGCGAGATCGTCGGCAAGATCCAGGAGTCGCTGGTCAACTGCCTCGCCCGCGAAGGCATGGAAGGCCAGGTGATCGGCCGCGAGAAGCACCTCTACAGCATCTACCAGAAGATGCGCGGCAAGCGTAAGGCGTTCAACGAGATCATGGACGTCTACGCCTTCCGCATCATCGTCGACAAGGTCGATACCTGCTATCGCGTACTGGGCGCCGTGCACAGCCTGTACAAGCCGTTCCCCGGACGCTTCAAGGACTACATCGCGATTCCCAAGGCCAACGGCTACCAGTCGCTGCATACCACCCTGTTCGGCATGCACGGGGTGCCCATCGAGATCCAGATCCGTACCCGCGAGATGGAGGAGATGGCCAACCACGGGATCGCCGCGCACTGGCTGTACAAGTCCAACGACGAGACGCCCAAGGGCACCCATGCCCGCGCCCGGCAATGGGTGAAGGGCGTGCTGGAACTGCAGCAGCGCGCCGGCAACTCGCTGGAATTCATCGAGAACGTGAAGATCGACCTGTTCCCGGACGAGGTCTACGTGTTCACGCCCAAGGGCCGCATCATGGAACTGCCCAAGGGTTCCACCGCGGTCGACTTCGCCTACGCGGTGCACACCGACGTCGGCAACAGTTGCATCGCCTGCCGCATCAACCGCCGCCTGGCGCCGCTCTCCGAGCCGTTGCAGAGCGGCCAGACGGTGGAAATCGTCACCGCCCCGGGCGCCCGGCCGAACCCGGCCTGGCTGAGCTTCGTGGTCACCGGCAAGGCGCGCACCCATATTCGCCATGCGCTCAAGCTGCAACGCCGCTCCGAGTCGATCAACCTCGGCGAGCGCCTGCTGAACAAGACCCTCACCGGCTTCGACAGCCACCTCGAGAAGATTCCCCAGGAACGCATCCAGGCCGTGCTCGCCGAGTACCGCATGGAAGTCTTCGAGGACCTGCTGGAAGAGATCGGCCTGGGCAACCGCATGGCCTACGTGGTCGCCCGCCGCCTGCTGTCCAGCGAGGGCGAGGAAGCGCCGAGCGCCGAGGGTCCGCTGGCGATCCGCGGCACCGAAGGCCTGGTCCTGAGCTACGCCAAGTGCTGCACGCCGATTCCCGGCGACCCGATCGTCGGCCACCTGTCCGCCGGCAAGGGCATGGTGGTGCACCTGGAAAGCTGCAAGAACATCAGCGAGGTACGCCACAACCCGGAAAAATGCATCCAGCTCAGCTGGGCCAAGGATGTCACCGGCGAATTCAATGTCGAACTGCGCGTCGAGCTGGAGCACCAGCGTGGCCTGATCGCCCTGCTCGCCACCAGCGTCAACGCGGCCGACGGCAACATCGAGAAGATCAGCATGGACGAGCGCGACGGTCGCATCAGCGTGGTCCAGCTGGTCGTCAGCGTGCACGATCGCGTCCACCTGGCCCGCGTCATCAAGAAGCTGCGCGCCCTCAAGGGAGTGATCCGGATCACCCGCCTGCGCAGCTGACCCGCTTTTTCCTGTGTCATCCGGCGCCCCCGCGCCCACTCGATTTCAGCAAGGAGTTCCCATGACCAAGACCGTTATCCACACCGACAACGCCCCGGCCGCCATCGGCACCTACTCCCAGGCCATCAAGGCCGGCAATACCGTCTACGTGTCCGGACAGATCCCGCTGGACCCGAAGACCATGGAACTGGTGGAGGGCTTCGAGGAGCAGACCGTCCAGGTGTTCGAGAACCTCAAGGCGGTGATCGAGGCTTCCGGCGGCTACCTGCACGACGTCGCCAAGCTGAACATCTTCCTCACCGACCTGTCGCACTTCGCCAAGGTCAACGAGATCATGGGCCGCTACTTCACCCAGCCCTACCCGGCGCGCGCCGCCATCGGCGTAGCCGCCCTGCCGAAGGGCGCACAGGTGGAAATGGACGCCATCGTCGTCCTCGAATAAGCCGGATGTTCGCGACGGGGCCCAAGGCCCCGTCGCTCTGCATGGAGTAGCACGATGCGCCGCGTGATTTTCCTCGCCGCAGCCGCCACCCTGCTGGCCGGCTGCGCCGGCACGGCCGATCCGTCCGGCACCTGGATCAACCAGGCCGCGATCGACGCCGCGAGCAAGGACGGCAAGCTGCGCGAGGCCCTGCTCGCCTATGGCCCGAACCTGGAATGGAAGCTCGACAGCAAGGCAGGCGAAGCCACCTTCAGCAACGGCTTCGAACTGGGCGAAGGGACCCTGAGCAAGAGCGATGACGAGCACTGGAAGGTTGCCTTCTATGGCGACGACAACCAGGAGAGTCTCGAACTGGACGGCAAGGAGCTGATCCAGCAGGCCAGCGCCAACGGCCCGGAACAGCGTTTCCGCCGTCTCGACCCGCAACCCGCGGCCAACAGCCCTGCCGGCAGCGGTTTCGAGCGGGCCTTGTATGGCAGCTATCTGAAGGGCAGCTGGAAGATCCGCGAAGGCCAGGGCCAGGGCGGCAAGGTCGAGTTCCAGGCCAATGGCCTGGTCAGCGGTCTGCCCGGCGCCGAACGCTACGCGCTGTGCCTGGCCGGCGATTGCGCAGCGATGAGCGGCGACAACGACAGCATCTGGCTGCAACAAGGCAACCGCGGCCGCGAATTGCTGTTCAGCCTCGACGACGACGAGCTGCAACTGTTCGAAGCGGTCAATACCGCCGGCGCCAACGAGATGCCCAGCTACGTGCCCGGCAAGCGCGTCTGGTTGCTGGAGCGCTGACGCCTCTCAGAGGGCGGCCAGCACCAGCCAGCCGCCCAGCGCCAGCAGCAGGACGCCGCACAGCCGGTCCAGCGCACCTACCCGCCGTTGCAACCAGCCGCGCCAGCGCGGCCTGTCCAGCAGGCGCACCAGCGCCATGTCCCAGCACAGCACCGCCAGGCTCATCCACGCCAGGCACAGGGCCAGTGCCCAGCCCGGCAGGCTGAAGCGCGCCAGCACGCCGAACAGCCCCGCATAGAAGATCGGCAGCTTGGGATTCAGGCTGCTCGCCAGCAGGCCGTCGCGCAGCCCGCGCAGATAGCCGCCGCGGGACGGGACGTCGCGCTGCGCCGGCATTTCCAGTCGCCTCTGCGCAAGCAGCGCCTGGCCCGCCAGCCAGAGGAAGTACAGTCCGCCGAGCGCCTGCAGCCAGCGCAAGGCGCTGTGCGCCGAGTCCGGCACGCTGGCCAGCAGGCCGAGCACCAGCAGCATGCTCAGGAGGTTGGCCAGGGCGATGCCGGCGGCCACCCCGTCGGCCTGGCGCCGGCCGCGCAGCAGGGCGGCGCGCACCAACAGGAAGAAGTCCGGCCCCGGCGACAGCAGGGCGGCGAAATGGGTACTGGCGACAAGGACGAACGCGGCGAACATGAAGGCCCCTCGAAACGCGAAGGCCTCCAGTCTGTGCAGCGCGGCGGGCGCCGTATTGGAAAAAACTCAGGTCTTGGCGCTGCGCCGGAACTGCCCCGGAGTGACCCCGGTGAAACGCCGGAAGGTCGTGGAGAAGTGCGCCTGGTCGTAGAAGCCGAGGTGCTGGGCGAGTTCCGCCAGCGGCCGCTCTTCCAGCAACAGGCGCTTGGCCTGGCGCACCCGGCATTGCAGTTGGTAGGTATGCGGCGGCACGCCGTAGGCACGCCGGAAAGCCTTGATCAGGTGGCGCGGGTGGCGCTGCAGCAACTGCGCCAGCTGGTCCAGACCAAGCGCCTCGGTGGCATGCGCTTCCAGGTAATCGCGCAGGCGTGCGGTGGTTCCGCCGTCGCGGGGCGCCGCGGCCGCCGGGCGCAAGCCGCCGTGGCGCACGAAGACCTGTTCGAGCAAGGCCAGCAGGCGGCTTTCCAACCCCAATGCGTCGCTGCGGTGGAAGTCCTCGGCCAGTCGCGCCAGGCCAACCGCCACGCTGCCGTCGTCGGCCGGGTTCAGCTCGCCGAAGCCGCGCGGCAACTGTTTGCGGCCGAGCAGGCCGAGCAGGCGCGTTTCCTCGACATAGAGCATCCGGTAGACCAGCCGCTCGGATTCGGCGTGCCCGGTATGCGGCTCTTCCGGGTTCATCAGCGACAGGGTGCCGGCCGGCAGCGCATGGCGCCGCCCGCGGCACTGGTAGCCGCCGACGCCGTGGAGGATCGAGCCGATGGCGAAGGCCGAATGGCTGTGGCGGCCGAACGCCTGGCCGGAGAAGTCCGCATGGAACAGCTCCACGCCAGGCAGCCAGGGACGCGCCAACAACCGGTTGGCAGCCATCAGGCGTCCCCGAGCACCGCCGCGTAGCCCTCGCGGTAGCTCGGATAGCGCGGCACCCAGCCGAGCGCCCGGGCGCGGCGGTTGCTGCAACGCTTGCTGCCGGCGCGGCGTACCGAATGTTCGTCGGCCCATTGGCTGACGCCCAGGCGCTGGCGCAGGTAGTCGACCACCTCGTGCATCGCCACGGGCGCGTCGTCGACACCGATGTAGCAGTCCTCCAGCGCCTGGCCGCCGGTATCGGCGCGCAACAGGAGGGCCAGCAGCCCGGCCGCATCGTCGGCGTGGATCCGGTTGGCATACAGCGGCGGCTCGCTGACCACCCGGTAACCCTGGCGCACCTGGTTGAGCAGCCATTCCCGCCCCGGACCGTAGATGCCGGCCAGGCGCACGCGGGTAGCCGGTATCCCGCTGTCCAGCGCGACCTGCTCGGCGTCGAGCATGATCCGTCCGGAATAGGCCTGGGAAAGCGCCGGCGACTCCTCGTCGATCCAGCCGCCATCGGTCTGCGCGTAGACCCCGGTGCTGGAGACGAACAGCAGGCGCCTGGGCCGCTGGCCGTGGGCCTGCAACCAGCCCAGCACATGGCGCAGGCCGTCGACGTAGGCGGCACGGTAGCCAGCCTCGTCGTGCTGACTGGCGGCGGCGCTGTACACCAGGTAGTCGAGCGGCTCGCTCGGCCACTGCGCGGGACACTCCGGAGCCTGCAGATCGCCAGCCACCGGCAGGATCCCCTGCGGCAAGGCGTCCACCGAGCGACGCAGGCCATGGACCCGCCAGCCATCGGCCAGCAGTGCCTCGCCGAGGCGCCCGCCGACATCGCCGCAGCCGGCGATCATCACTGTTTGCGACATGAAGCCGTCTCCTTCCTACAACAAGGCGGGCAGTGTAGGCGTCGAATCGTCTGCAATGCACGCCCGATCATGCCCCCGGAGGTTGGTTCGCGGCGGTGCAGCCGCTATGCTTGGCCGATCTTAACGGATGAGCAGCCATGACCCTCACCGAACTGCGCTACATCGTCACCCTCGCCCAGGAACAACACTTCGGCCGCGCCGCCGAGCGTTGCCACGTCAGCCAACCGACCCTCTCGGTCGGCGTGAAGAAGCTCGAGGACGAGCTGGGGGTGCTGATCTTCGAGCGCAGCAAGAGCGCCGTGCGCCTGACGCCAGTGGGCGAAGGCATCGTCGCCCAGGCGCAGAAGGTCCTCGAACAGGCCCAGGGCATCCGCGAGCTGGCCCAGGCCGGCAAGAACCAGTTGGCCGCGCCGCTGAAGGTCGGCGCCATCTACACCATCGGTCCCTACCTGTTCCCGCACCTGATTCCCCAGCTGCACCGGGTCGCGCCGCAGATGCCGCTGTACATCGAGGAGAACTTCACCCATATCCTCCGCGACAAGCTGCGCACCGGCGAACTCGACGCGATCATCATCGCCCTGCCGTTCCAGGAAGCCGACGTCCTGACCAAGCCGCTGTTCGACGAGCCCTTCTATGTGCTGATGCCGGCCGACCATCCCTGGACCGCCAAGGCCAGCATCGATTCCGAGCTGCTCAACGACAAGAGCCTGCTCCTGCTCGGCGAAGGCCACTGCTTCCGCGACCAGGTGCTGGAAGCCTGCCCGACCGTGCGCAAGGGCGACGAGAACAAGCACACCACGGTGGAGTCCTCGTCGCTGGAGACCATCCGCCACATGGTCGCCTCCGGACTGGGCGTCTCGGTGCTGCCGTTCTCCGCGGTGGACAGCCACCACTACGCGCCGGGCGTCATCGAAGTGCGCCCGTTCAGCGCGCCGGTGCCGTTCCGTACCGTTGCCATCGCCTGGCGCGCCAGTTTCCCGCGTCCACGCGCCATCGAAGTGCTGGCCGACTCGATCCGCCTGTGCTCGGTGGCCCGCCCGCAAACCCAGGAACAACCGCAAATCGCATGACCGAGCTGTCCAGGGTCCCGGTCACCGCGCTAAAGGGCGTAGGCGCCGCGCTGGCGGAGAAGCTCGCTCGGGTAGGCCTGGAAACCCTGCAGGACATCCTGTTCCACCTGCCCCTGCGCTACCAGGACCGTACCCGCGTCACCGCCATCGGCGCACTGCGGCCAGGGGCCGACGCGGTGGTCGAGGGCGTGGTGGCCGGCGCCGACGTGGTGATGGGGCGCCGCCGCAGCCTGCTGGTGCGCCTACAGGACGGCAGCGGCACCCTGAGCCTGCGCTTCTACCATTTCAGCCAGGCGCAGAAGGACGGCCTCAAGCGCGGCACCCACCTGCGCTGCTACGGCGAAGTCCGGCCGGGTGCATCGGGCCTGGAGATCTACCATCCGGAATACCGCGCACTGAACGGCGACGAACCGATTCCGGTGGAGCAGACCCTGACGCCGATCTACCCGACTACCGAAGGACTCACCCAGCAGCGCCTGCGCCAGTTGAGCCAACAGGCCCTGGCCATGCTCGGTCCCAGCAGCCTGCCCGACTGGCTGCCGGCGGAACTGGCCCGCGATTACCAACTTGG
This sequence comes from Pseudomonas sp. HMSC067G02, assembly GCF_001813485.1. Lineage (NCBI taxonomy): Bacteria > Pseudomonadati > Pseudomonadota > Gammaproteobacteria > Pseudomonadales > Pseudomonadaceae > Pseudomonas > Pseudomonas sp. HMSC067G02. Next base: position 26,021 of record NZ_KV812610.1, on the reverse strand, counting down.
CCCGCTCGACCAGGCGATCCGCTACCTGCACCGGCCGCCGCCGGACGCCGACATCGAGGAACTGGCCGAAGGCCGGCACTGGGCGCAGTTGCGCCTGGCCTTCGAAGAACTGCTGACCCACCAGTTATCCCTGCAGCGCCTGCGCGAAGCCGTGCGTTCGCAGGCAGCGCCGCGCTTGCCGGCGGCCAGCCGCTTGCCGAAACGCTTCCTTGCCAACCTCGGCTTCCAGCCGACCGGCGCGCAACGCCGGGTCGGCGCGGAGATCGCCTACGACCTGGCCCAGGACGAACCGATGCTGCGCCTGGTGCAAGGCGACGTCGGCGCCGGCAAGACCGTGGTCGCCGCCCTCGCCGCCCTGCAAGCCATAGAGGCCGGCTACCAGGTGGCGCTGATGGCGCCGACCGAGATCCTCGCCGAGCAGCATTTCCTCAACTTCAGCAAGTGGCTCCAGCCGCTGGACATCGAAGTCGCCTGGCTGGCCGGCAAGCTCAAGGGCAAGGCCCGCGCGGCGGCACTGGAACGCATCGGCGACGGCGCGCCGATGGTGGTCGGCACCCACGCGCTGTTCCAGGATGAAGTGAAATTCAAGCGCCTTGCACTGGCGATCATCGACGAACAGCACCGCTTCGGCGTGCAGCAGCGCCTAGCCCTGCGCCAGAAGGGCGTGGACGGCAGGCTCTGCCCGCACCAGTTGATCATGACCGCCACGCCGATCCCGCGGACCCTGGCGATGAGCGCCTATGCCGACCTCGACACCTCGATCCTCGACGAGCTGCCGCCCGGGCGTACCCCGGTGAATACCGTGCTGGTGGCCGACAGCCGCCGTATCGAGGTGATCGAGCGAGTCCGCGCGGCTTGCCGCGAAGGGCGCCAGGCCTACTGGGTGTGTACCCTGATCGAAGAGTCCGAGGAGCTTACCTGCCAGGCCGCCGAGACCACCTACGAAGAGCTTTCCTCGGCGCTGGGCGAACTGCGTGTCGGCCTGATCCACGGGCGCATGAAGCCGGCGGACAAGGCCGTGGTGATGGAGGCCTTCAAGGAAGGCATGTTGCAACTGCTGGTGGCGACCACGGTGATCGAGGTCGGCGTCGACGTGCCCAACGCCAGCCTGATGATCATCGAGAACCCCGAGCGCCTTGGCCTGGCCCAACTGCACCAGCTACGCGGCCGGGTTGGCCGGGGCAGCGCCGCCAGCCACTGCGTGCTGCTCTACCACCCACCGCTGTCGCAGATCGGCCGCGAGCGGCTGGGCATCATGCGCGAAACCAGCGACGGCTTCGTCATCGCCGAGAAGGACCTGGAATTGCGCGGCCCCGGCGAAATGCTCGGCACCCGCCAGACCGGCCTGCTGCAATTCAAGGTCGCCGACCTGATGCGCGACGCAGACCTGCTGCCGGCGGTCCGCGATGCCGCCCAATCCCTCCTGGCGCACTGGCCGCAGCATGTCAGCCCGCTGCTCGAACGGTGGTTGCGCCACGGCCAGCAATACGGTCAAGTGTGATCTATTTCGCTCTCGCTGACCGGCGTAGGTCTCAGTCTTGAAGCAGCTCTGGTTATACTGAGGGAAAATCCAGCTCGCATGGTCTCGTCATGACAGAAGCCGCCCTGGCCTCCGCCGATGCTCCTCACGCCCCCCAGGTCATCCTCCAGCTGCTCGCCAAGCTAGGCATCGCCTGCCGCGAGGTCAGCGACAGCGCGGAGCTGCCTGCCGCCCGCCGGGTCCAGGCGGTGCTGCTGGACGACGCCGTCGGCACCCTGCTGGTGCTGTTCCCGCAGAGCCAGTTGCTGGACCTCGCCCGGCTCACCGAACTGACCGGCCGCAAGCTGCTGGCGATCGAGCCCGAGCGCCTGGAACGAATGCTCGGCAAGCACGAGTTGCACCGCCTGCCGGCGTTGCCGCCCCTGACCAGTTCGCCCTGCCTGTACGACGAGCGCCTGTTGCAGGAACCGCGCCTGCTGATCGAGTCCGGCCAGCCCGGCATCCTCCTGGAGATCGCCAGCAACGACTTCCGCGGCCTGCTGGGCAAGGCCAGCGCCGCGCGCTTCGGCGAACCGCTGGAAAACATCAACCTGAACCTTGACCGCCCGGACGACGACCGCGCGGAAATCAGCCAGGCCGTGCAGGCCTTCACCGCCCGGCGCATCCAGCAGCGCCTGGAGCAGACCATCGAGATTCCACCGCTGCCGCAGACGGCGCAGAAGATCATCAAACTGCGGGTCGACCCCAACGCCAGCGTCGACGACATCACCGGCCTGGTGGAAACCGATCCGGCGCTCGCCGCCCAGGTGGTCAGTTGGGCGGCCTCGCCCTACTACGCCGCGCCGGGCAAGATCCGCTCGGTGGAAGACGCGATCGTCCGCGTCCTCGGTTTCGACCTGGTGATCAACCTGGCCCTCGGCCTCGCCCTGGGCAAGAGCCTGAGCCTGCCCAAGGACCAGCCGCAGCAGGCCACGCCCTACTGGCAGCAGGCGATCTACACCGCCGCGGTGATCGAGGGCCTGACCCGCGCCATGCCACGCGAACTGCGCCCGGAGTCCGGCCTGAGCTACCTGGGCGGCCTGCTGCACAATTTCGGTTACCTGGTCCTGGCGCATGTCTTCCCGCCGCATTTCTCGCTGATCTGCCGGCACCTGGAGGTAAACCCGCACCTCGGCCATGCCTACATCGAACAGCACCTGCTGGGGATCACCCGCGAGCAGATCGGCGCCTGGCTGATGCGCGTCTGGGACATGCCTGACGACCTCTATTGCGCCCTGCGCTTCCAGCAGGACCCCAGCTACACCGGGCCGAACGCGGTCTACGCCAACCTGATCTGCCTGACCAACCGGTTGCTGCGCAACAGCGGCATCGGCGATGGCCCGCAGCAAGCGATTCCGGCGGCATTGTACGAGCGCCTGGGGATCACCCCGGAGAAGGCCGGGGACGCCGTGAAAAAGGTGTTGGAAGCGGAAGCGGCCCTGCGCGAACTGGCGGCCCAGTTCAATCGCTTGCCGGGGTGACCGGGTAGTCCGCCGCGAAACGCACTACCGAAAGGCTGCGGCCGCAGCCCGGATGAGATCGAAAGCCGCCCTCAGGCGGCTTTCTTCTCCGGAGCCTTCTTCTTCGGCTTGAGGTACTTCACCAGACCCTGGAACCAGATCACCAGCGCCGGATTGCCCTGTATCTGGATGTCCTTGTTCTGGATGCCCTGCATGAAGGCCAACTGCGGGTTCTTCGAAGTCATCGCGGCGAAACCGTAGGCTCCGTCCTTGAACCCCAGGGAAAATGCCGGTTGCGGATGGGTACCGCGCTTGCTGCTGACGCGCAGGTCCCTGACCAGGTAGTGGCGCGCCACCTTGCCGTCGAGGGTATGCAACTGGAACACCAGGTCCTTGCCCTCGAGCTGCTTCTGGAAAGCGGGATTGTCGCGGCTGGCCTTGGCCATCAGGCGACCAAGCATCCACAGGAGAAGACGAAATTTCATGCACGCGCCTCGATATCCGGGGAGATGAGCGGCGCATTGTAGCTGTTCGCGAGGAGGACTACAGCTGTCCTTTCGATGAGCGCGGAAGCGTCTTCGACGAAGCCCGGAGCCGCTCTGACTCCGGGCTCTCGGCGGTCAGTTGACCGCGTCGCGCAGGGCCTTGCCCGGCTTGAAGGCGACGGTGTTGCTGGCCTTGATCTTCACCGGCTGGCCGGTCTGCGGGTTCTTCCCCGTGCGGGCTCCGCGATGGCGTTGCAGGAAGGTGCCGAAACCGACCAGGGTCACGCTGTCCTTGCGGTTCAGCGCGCCGGTGATTTCATCCAACAGGGCGTTGAGAACGCGATTGGCCTGTTCCTTGGTGAGATCGGCCTTTTCGGCGATAGCGGCGGCTAGTTCTGGTTTACGCATAGTTGCCTCTTTGACGGTTTGTTGTTTTTGTGTCCGTGCTGTCTTCCCAGCAGCGCTCAAAGGCACCGCAGTCCACCGGAACCATAGGCTCTAGACTGCGGTAGACGCGATGGAGGATGGCATGCTCCCGAGGACTGCGCCAGTATCGTCCGACAATTTTGCCGCAAGTCTCGACGGCATAACGGCCGGAACCAATGGCATTCAAGCCATGAGGCCGGGTAACTCTTTGTTCAGGGCCAATTTTTCGTTCACCGCCGCTCCGGTCAGGGCATAACCGATCACTCGACCAGCGGTATCCCGGCACAGGACCTTGAGGTCCGTTCCAGAGCCTTCCACTAGCCATTGGCCATCCATTCCGCGCGGCGGCGGCGACACCACCAGCGGGCAGGCCGGGGTCTTCACCGTCACCGGCATGGGACCGTAGGCCACCTGGCTGGGGTTGCCGGCGAGGGTCTGCGCCAGCGCGCGTGCGCAAGCCATCAGCGGCATCACATAGAGCAGGTTGAGGCCGTCCACTTCGGCGCAGTCGCCCAGCGCGTAGATGTTGGCGTGGGAGGTGCGCAGCGAGCGGTCGACGACGATCCCGCGGTTGACCGCCAGCCCGGCGGCGAAGGCCAGTTCGGTGCGCGGACGCAGGCCGACGGCGGAGACCACCAGGTCGCAGGGAATCACCTCGCCATCCGAAAGATGCGCTTCCAGCCCCTCGCCGGCCTTCTTCAGGCTGGCCAGCACCGGCCCCAGGTGGAAGCGCACGCCGAGGCCTTCCAGGCCGGCCTGCACGGCCTTTGCCGCGGCCGGGTGGAGCAGGCCCGGCATGACCTGCTCGCAAGGCGCCACCACGTCGAGCTGGTAGCCGCCGCTGGAGAGGTCGTTGGCGAATTCGCAACCGATCAGCCCCGCACCGAGCAGCAGTACCCGGCGCTTGCCGGCAGCCGCCTGGCGGAAGCGCGCGTAGTCTTCCAGATCGTTGATCGGGTAGAGCGCGTCCTGGGCATCGCCCTCGACCGGCACCCGGATCGGCTCCGCACCCCAGGCCAGGACCAGGTCGCGATAACGCACCTCTTCCTCGCCGATCCAGATCCGCTGATGGCCCGGATCGATACCGGTGACCCGGGTATGGGTCAGGATGCGCGCGTTCAGTTGCTCGGCCATGGCGCCCGGTTCGGCCATGGCCAGGCCGTCGGCGTCCTTGTTCTTCGAGAAGCCGGTGGAGAGCATCGGCTTGGAATAGGAACGGCCGTCGTCGGCGGTGATCATCAGCAGCGGCGTCTCGCCGTCCAGCTTGCGCCACTCGCGGGCCAGGTTGTAGCCCGCCAGGCCGGTTCCGATGATTACCAGGGGCGCACGCTCGCTCATTTCCGTTCCTCTGTGATTGCCGGCGCCGGGCGCCGCTTCTGTGGATTTCGCTCAGGCGATCTCGATCATCTCGAAATCGATCTTGCCGACACCGCAGTCCGGGCAGACCCAGTCCGCCGGGATGTCCTCCCAACGGGTTCCCGCCGGAATGCCTTCTTCGGGCAGGCCCAGGGCTTCGTCGTAGATGAAGCCGCAGACCACGCATTGCCACTTGCGCATAGCCACCCTCCTCGTTCGTCGAACCTAGCTCAGCGTCGGTGGCCGGCCAACGGCAAGGCTGCCGGGCGTTCCCGGCAGGACAGTCAATGACCGGACCCAAGCCCCAAGGATAACCCCTGGACGGCCGCTGGCCAGGCATGAAAAAAGGCGGCCAGGGCCGCCTTCTTCGCCGGCGAGCGGGGCTCAGCCGATTTCGATCATCTCGAAGTCCAGCTTGCCGACGCCGCAGTCGGGGCACAGCCAGTCTTCAGGCACGTCTTCCCAGCGCGTTCCCGCCTCGATGCCTTCTTCCGGCCAGCCTTTGGCCTCGTCATAGATCAGTCCACACACCACGCATTGCCACTTCTTCATTGTTTACCTCGGGCGGGTTACCACGGTTCAGCGCCGGCAACCTATAACAAATCCACCCTGTCCGCCAACCTGCCCGAAAGGCAAGGTGGTGCCGAACGGGCCAACCAAAGATGGGTGGTGCCCACCGGTCGCCTCACAGCCCCTCGGCTCCGATCCGCGCCACCAGGGCGTCCTCTTCGGCGCGTACGCCGGAAACCCCGACCGCGCCGACCACCTGTCCGTCCACCAGGATCGGCACGCCGCCCTCCAGGGTGGCCTGCAGCAGCGGCACCGAGAGGAAGGCACTGCGTCCGCCGTTGATCATGTCCTCGTAGCGCTTCGTTTCCCGGCGTCCGAGGGCGGCGCTGCGGGCCTTTTCCGTCGCGATGTAGGCACCGATCGGCGCGCAGCCGTCGAGGCGCTCCAGCGCCAGCGGGTGGCCGCCGTCGTCGACCACCGCGATGCTCACCGCCCAGCCTTGGCGCTGTGCCTCCTCGCGGGCCGCGCCAAGGACGCGGACGACCTCCTCACGGCCGAGTACCGGCTTGCTGTGCATGGTTTCACTCTCCTCCGGGCAAGGCCTGGTCGAGCAGCTCGATCCAGTGGCGTACCGGGGTCCGTCCGGCCCCGTCGAGATGGGCCTGGCAACCGACGTTGGCCGTGGCGATGACATCCGGCGCGCCGCTTTCCAGGGCGTCCAGGCGGTTGTCGCGCAGACGCCGGGACAGCGCCGGCTGGGTCAGCGAGTAGGTGCCGGCGGACCCGCAGCAGAGATGACCGTCGGCCACCTCGGTGAGATGGAAGCCCAGTCGCCGCAGCACTGACTCCACGGCCCCGCCCAGTCGTTGCGCGTGCTGCAGTGTGCATGGGCAGTGGAACGCCAGGCGCTGGTCGCAGCGCAGGCCGAGGGATTCCAGCGGCTCGTCGCGAAGCACTTCCACCAGGTCGCGGGCAGCGGCGGCGACCTCGCGCGCCTTGTCCGCGTACCGTGGGTCGTCGCGCAGCAGGTAGGCGTAGTCCTTGACGAAGGCGCCGCAGCCGCTGGCGGTCTGCACGATGGCCTCGGCACCCTCGCGCAGCAACGGCCACCAGGCGTCGATATTGCGCCGCGCGCGCTGGCGGCCGCGCTCCTGCGCATCCAGGTGGAAATCCAGCGCGCCGCAGCAGCCGGCCGCGGCCGCCGGCGTCACGCTGATTCCCAGGCGGTCCAGAACCCGCGCGGCGGCGGCGTTGGTGTTCGGCGACAGCGCCGGCTGCACGCAACCTTCGAGCAGCAGCACGCGCCGCGCATGCCGGGGCTGCGGCCGCCTGCCCGGCGCCGCGACCCGACGTGGCAGCTTGCCCTGCATCGCCTCAGGCAGCAGAGGCCTCAGCCGCCCGGCAGCGCCGGCCAGCGCGCCGAACAACCCCGGGTGCGGGGCCAGCAGGCGCAGCCCGTCGCGCAGCAGGCGTTGCCGGAAGCCACGCGGCAGGCGTTCGGCGAGTAGGTCGCGGCCGATATCCAGCAGCTTGTGGTACTCGACTCCGGACGGGCAGGTGGTTTCGCAGTTGCGGCAGCTCAGGCAGCGATCGAGGTGCAGGCGGGTGCGCTCGCTGGCCTCGTCGCGCTCGAGGAACTGCTTGATCAGGTAGATCCGTCCGCGCGGGCCGTCGAGTTCGTCGCCCAGCTCCTGGTAGGTCGGGCAGGTGGCGTTGCAGAAACCGCAGTGCACGCAGCTGCGCAGGATGCGCTCGGCTTCGGCGGCCTCGGCGCGTTGCCGGGCGGAATCGCAGAGGTTGGTTTGCATCGCGCCTCCTCAGAGTTCGGCGTACATCCGCCCGGGATTGAAGATGCCCTGCGGGTCGAGCTGGCGTTTGAGTGCCCGGTGCAGACCGAGCAGTCCAGGCGGTAGCGGCTGGAACGGCGCATCGAGATGGCCGGCGCGGTAGCAGGTGGCGTGACCGCCATGGGCGGCGGCCCACGCGCGGATATCCGCGGCCGGCGCGTCGCTCTTCAGCCAGCGCAGCGCCCCGCCCCAGTCCAGCAACTGACGACCGGGCAACGGCGTCTCCGGCGCCAGCGCCGGCAGCGACAGGCGCCAGAGCGGTCGCGGGTCGTCGAAGAACGGCAGGCGCTGCTCGCGCAGGTCGGCCCAGAAGCCGTCATCGAGCGCTTCGCCACCGAGGCGGTCGCGTGCCGAGCGTACCGAGCCCTCGCCGCCCTCCAGGCGCAGGCGCAGGGCTTCGCCGTCGTGGCAGGCCGCACTGATCGGCAATGGCTGGCCTCCCCACTCGGCCAGTTTGCGCAACGCCATCGCCACCGGCAGGTCCAGGCTCAGGCCGGCCTGGCAGCGCGGCATGGGCAGCACCTTGAAGGACACTTCGGTGACCACCCCGAGGCAACCGAAGCTGCCCGCCAGCAACCGCGACAGGTCGTAGCCGGCGACGTTCTTCATCACCTCGCCGCCGAAGCGCAGGTGGGTGCCCAGGCCACTGATCAGCCGCGTGCCGAGGACGAAATCGCGTACCGCTCCCGCCCAGGGCCGGCGCGGCCCGGACAGGCCGCTGGCGAGCACCCCGCCGACCGTCGCCCGGCCGCCGAAACCCGGCGCCTCGCAGGCAAGCATCTGCCCGCCGCGCGCCAGCACGGCCTGTAGCTCGTCCAGCGGCGTACCGGCACGGGCGGTGATCACCAGTTCGCAGGGATCGTAGGCGACGATCCCGCGGTGTTCGGCGAGCGCCAGCGGTTCGCCCGCGACCGGCCTGCCGAGGAACGCCTTGCTATCGCCGCCGACGATGCGCAGCGGCGCGCGCCGCGCCAGGGCGTCGCGGACCCGCTCGAGCAGCGCGCCGGCATGGTCGGCGCCAGCGTCCGGATCGAAATACGGCTGGCTCATCAGAAACGCTCCAGTTCGGGGAACGGCAGTCGACCGTGGTGGACGTGCATGGCGCCGAACTCGGCGCAGCGATGCAGGGTGGGCACGTTCTTGCCGGGATTGAGCAGCCCGGCCGGGTCGAACGCCGCCTTCACGGCGTGGAACAGGGTCAGCTCGTCGGCATTGAACTGAGCGCACATCTGGTTGATCTTCTCGCGGCCGACGCCATGTTCGCCGGTGATGCTGCCGCCTACCGCCACGCACAACTCGAGGATCCTGCCGCCCAGCGCTTCGGCGCGCTCCAGCTCGCCCGGCAGGTTGGCGTCGAAGAGGATCAGCGGGTGCATGTTGCCGTCGCCGGCGTGGAATACGTTGGCCACCCGCAGGCCATATTCGCGCGAAAGCTCGGCGATGCCATGCAGCACCCGCGGCAGCTCGCGGCGCGGGATGCTGCCGTCCATGCAGTAGTAATCGGGGGAAATCCGCCCGACCGCCGGAAACGCATTCTTGCGCCCGGCCCAGAAGCGCTGGCGCTCGGCCTCGTCTTGGGCCTGTCGCACCGAGGTGGCGCCGGCCGCCTCGAACAGCTCGCGGACCCGCTCGCAATCCTCGTGCACGTCGGCTTCCACGCCGTCCAGTTCGCAGAGCAGGATCGCCGCCGCGTCGACCGGATAGCCGGCATGGATGAAGTCCTCGGCGGCGCGGATCGACAGGTTGTCCATCATTTCCAGCCCGGCCGGGACGATGCCGGCGCCGATCAGGTCGGCCACCGCCCGCCCCGCGCTTTCCACATCGTCGAAGCTGGCCAGCAGGACCTTCGCCACCGGCGGGCGCGGCAACAGCCTGACGGTGACCTCCACCACCACGCCGAGCAACCCTTCGGAGCCGGTGAACAGCGCCAGCAGGTCGAAGCCGGCGCTGTCCAGGGCGCTGGACCCCAGGCTCAGGCGCTCGCCCTCCAGGGTCACGATGTCCACCTGCAACAGGTTGTGCACGGTCAGGCCGTACTTCAGGCAATGCACGCCGCCGGCGTTCTCCGCGACATTGCCGCCGATGGAGCAGGCGATCTGCGAGGACGGGTCCGGTGCGTAGTACAGACCATGAGGGGCAGCGGCCTGGGAGATCGCCAGGTTGCGCACGCCAGGCTGGACCCGGGCGAAACGACCCAGCGGATCGATCTCGAGGATCCGCCGGAAACGCGCCATCACCAGCAGCACGCCGTTCTCCAGCGGCAGCGCGCCGCCGGACAGGCCGGTGCCGGCACCGCGCGCCACGACCGGTACCTTCAGCCGATGGCAGAGCGCGAGCAGGCCCTGAACCTGTTCGATGCGTTCCGGCAATGCCACCAGCAACGGCGTACAGCGATACGCCGAGAGTCCGTCGCACTCGTAGGGACGCAGGTCTTCCGCCGCGTGCAGCAGTTCGAGGTCGGGCAGGCGGAGGCGCAACTCGGCCAGCAGGCCATCCTTGTCCACCTGCGGCAGCGGACCGTCCAGACGCTCGTCGTAGAGGATGTTCATGGCGGCTGTCCTTGTTGTGGTTGTCGGCGGGATCAGCAAGCGTCCACAGCCTGTACCGCGCGGACGGCCGGGGTCCAGCAGGCGTCGAACTGGTCCTACCAGTATCGCCAGGCCCCATGAACATGAGGCGCATGCTAGAAAGCCCGTGAGCTTCTATAGTGAATAACGACAGCCAACTGGTCCTACCAGTGCAACGGGAGCTTCCATGCAGAAACAGCGGGTGGCCGACCAGGTCGCAGAGCGTATCGAGCGGCTGATCGTCGACGGCGTGCTCAAGGTCGGCCAGGCACTGCCGTCCGAGCGGCGCCTGGTGGCCAAGCTCGGCTGCTCGCGCTCGGCCCTGCGCGAGGGCCTGCGGGCGCTGCGCGGGCGCGGCATCATCGATACCGAGCATGGCCGTGGGTCGTTCGTCGCCGATCTCGACCGCAACGCCGACGCCAGCCCGCTGATGCACCTGTTCGGCTCCCAGCCGCGCACCCTCTACGACCTGCTCGAAGTCCGCGCCCTGCTGGAGGGCGAGGCGGCCCGCCTGGCAGCGCTACGCGGCACCGAGGCAGACTTCGTCCTGCTCGCCCGGCGCTACGAAGAGATGCTCGCCAGCCACGAGGAAACCCAGCCGATCGATCCCCGCGAGCACGCCCGCCGCGACCACGCGTTCCACCGGGCGATCAGCGAGGCATCGCACAATCCGGTGCTGGTGCATACCCTGCAATCGCTCAACGAACTGCTGCTGAGCACGGTGTTCGCCTCGGTGAACAACCTCTATCACCGGCCGCCGCAGAAACGCCAGATCGACCGCCAGCACGCGCGCCTCTACGCGGCCCTCCGCGAGCGCCAGCCGGACCAGGCGCAACGGGCGGCGCGTGAACATATCCACAGCATCCGCGACAACCTGCGGGAGATCGAGCAGGAAGAACAGCGCCTGGTCCGCGCCACCCTGCGCCTGAACGGCTGGGGGTGACGCGCCACCGCGTCGCAGACCGGCCGCCGACCGAACGTGCTACCCTCGCCGCCTTCTGCCGCCGTCTCGTAGTCCCGTCATGCCCAGCAATGCGCTCTGGCTTCGCGCCGACCAACTGTCCAGCGTCTCCCCCACCGTCCTCGACTGGCTGTTCGACGAAGGGTCGCTGACCCGGCGCCTGACCGCCCTCGCCGACGGCGCGTTCCGCGTCGAACCCCTGCTGGAAGGCTGGCAGACCCTGCGCGACGACGAATGCCAGGGGCTCGACGTCCCTCCCGGCAGTAGCGGCTGGGTCCGCGAGGTCTACCTGCATGGCCACGACCGTCCCTGGGTGTTCGCCCGCAGCGTGGCGGCGCGCAGCGCCCTGGAAGGCTCGGGCTTCGACCTGGCGCTGCTCGGCACCCGCTCGCTGGGCGAGTTGCTGTTCAGCGACAGCGCCTTCGAGCGCGGGCCCATCGAAGTCTGCCGCTATCCGGCGGCCGGTCTGCCCGCCGAGGTCCGCGCCGAGGGTCTCTGGGGCCGTCGCTCACGGTTTTCCCGCGGCGCGCTCGGGGTGCTGGTGGCGGAGGTGTTCCTACCGCGCCTGTGGGACCAGGCGGGAATCGCCGACGTATAATCCCCCGGTCGACTCCGGAGGTCCCCATGTTCGTCACCCTGATCAAGCCGCTGGCCCGCCTGCACCCCCGCGCCTGGGACTTCGTCCAACTGGTGCGGCTGGACCGGCCGATCGGCATCTACCTGCTGCTCTGGCCGACCCTCTGGTCGCTGTGGATCGCCGCGGACGGCGTGCCGGAGCTGAAGAACCTGCTGATCTTCGTCCTCGGCGTCATCCTGATGCGCGCCGCCGGCTGCGTGATCAACGATTTCGCCGACCGCAATTTCGACGGCCATGTCGCACGCACCAAGGCGCGCCCGCTGGCCACCGGCAAGATCAGCGTGCGCGAGGCCTGGATCACCTTCGCCGTCCTGGTCGCGCTGAGCTTCGGCCTGGTCCTGCTGACCAACGCAACGACCGTCTGGCTATCGTTCGGCGCGGTAGCCGTGGCCTCGCTCTACCCCTTCATGAAGCGCTACACCTACTATCCGCAGGTGGTGCTGGGCGCCGCCTATTCCTGGGGCATCCTGATGGCCTTCACCGCCGAGCGCGGCGAACTGCCGGCCAGCGCCTGGCTGCTGTTCCTGGCCAACGTGCTGTGGACGGTCGCCTATGACTCCTACTACGCGATGACCGACCGCGAGGACGACCTGAAGATCGGCATCAAGTCCACCGCAATCCTCTTCGGCGATGCCGACCGCCTGATCATCGGCAGCCTGCAGGGCCTGACCTTGCTCCTGCTGGCGCTGGCCGGCAACCGCTTCGAACTGGGCCTGTGCTTCTACCTCGGCCTGGCGGTGGCGGCGGCCTGCTTCGTCTGGGAAGCCTGGTCGACCCGCGACCGCGACCCGCAGGCCTGCTTCCGCGCCTTCCTGCACAACCACTGGGCTGGCCTGGCGATCTTCCTCGGCACGGTCGCCGACTACGCGCTGCGTTGAGCGGCGCGCAGGCCGGCGACCGTCTAGTCCATGTCCGGCTGGGCGACGTGCCAGGCGCCCATCTTGCCGTCACCGTTCTTGTCGCCAGGCTTCTTGTCCTGGATGAAGGTATAAAGGGGCTTGCCGTAGTAGGCCCACTGCTGGGTGCCGTCCTCGCGAGCGACCAGGCTCCAGTCGCCGCTGGCCTGCGCTCCCTGGGCCGCTGCCAGCGGCGGCCAGTTCTTCGCGCACTGCCCGGAACAGGCGGATTGCCCTTCGCTGTCCTTGTCGTAGGTATAGAGCGTCATGCCCTTGCCATCGACCAGCACGCCGTCCTTCTCGGTGGCCGGCGCCACCGTTTCCTGGGCCAGCGCGGCGAACGCCGGCAGGGCCAGCGCCAGACCCAGCGCCAGGTGGATTCTGTTCATCGCGTCTCTCTCCTGTGTCTTCAGGTGGAGCGTTCGCCGCCCGCAGGGACGGCACCGGAACCTGTTGAGCATAGCCCCGCCGCGGGCAGTCGGCAGAAACTACGCCGTTGTGTCACATACCTGACACAATTTCGTTATCTAATGCGGCGCAAGACAGATCGACCCGAGGCAAGACCATGGTTGGCAAGACAATCCTCATCGTTGATGACGAAGCACCGATTCGCGAGATGATCGCCGTGGCCCTGGAGATGGCCGGCTACGAGTGCCTGGAGGCGGAAAATACCCAGCAGGCGCACGCGGTGATCGTCGACCGCAAGCCGGACCTGATCCTGCTCGACTGGATGCTCCCCGGCACTTCCGGCATCGAACTGGCGCGACGCCTGAAGCGTGACGAACTGACCGTCGACATCCCGATCATCATGCTCACCGCCAAGGGCGAGGAGGACAACAAGATCCAGGGCCTGGAGGTCGGCGCCGACGACTACATCACCAAGCCGTTCTCGCCCCGCGAGCTGGTCGCCCGCCTGAAGGCCGTACTGCGCCGCACCGGGCCTGGCGACAGCGAGGCGCCGATCGAGGTTGGCGGCCTGCTGCTGGACCCGATCAGCCACCGCGTGACCATCGACGGCAAGCCGGCCGAGATGGGCCCCACCGAGTACCGCCTGCTGCAGTTCTTCATGACTCACCAGGAACGCGCCTATACCCGCGGCCAACTGCTGGACCAGGTCTGGGGCGGCAACGTCTATGTCGAGGAGCGCACCGTCGACGTGCATATCCGCCGCCTGCGCAAGGCGCTCGGCGAGGTCTACGAAAATCTGGTTCAGACTGTCCGCGGGACCGGCTATCGTTTCTCCACCAAGAGCTGACCCCGCGCCCGGCCGCCCGGCGGCCGGAGTCGTTTCCCCTGGACGGTCCGTGACGGACCGCCACTGGACAGGATGCAATCCGTCGTGAACCAAGACTGGCGTGGAGCGCTGATCCGCCACCTGCTTCTCGTGCTGGCCGCCAGCCTCGTGCTCGGCGTGGTCAGCGGCCATTACGGCTGGGCCCTGGCCCTCGGCCTGGCTCTCTACCTCGGCTGGACCCTCTGGCAGCTACTGCGCCTGCACCAGTGGCTGCGCAACCACCAGCCAGACGAGCCACCGCCGGACAGCTACGGCCTCTGGGGCGAAGTCTTCGACAATATCTACCACCTGCAACGCCGCAACCAGCGCGCCCGTGGCCGCCTGCAGGCGGTGATCGACCGGATCCAGGAGTCCACCGCGGCGCTGCGTGACGCGGTGATCATGCTCGACAGCGACGGCAATCTGGAATGGTGGAACCTCGCCGCGGAAAACCTGCTCGGCCTGAAGACCCCGCAGGACGGTGGCCAGCCGGTGAGCAACCTGATCCGCCATCCGCGCTTCAAGGAATACTTCGACCAGGAGGATTACCGCGAGCCGCTGGAAATCCCCTCGCCGATCAACGAGCGCCTGCGCCTGCAGTTCCACATCACCCTCTACGGCAACCGCGAGCACCTGATGCTGGTCCGCGACGTCACCCGCGTCCACCAGCTGGAGCAGATGCGCAAGGACTTCGTGGCCAACGTCTCCCACGAGCTGCGCACGCCGCTGACGGTGATCGCCGGCTACCTGGAGACCCTCCTCGACAACGTCGAGGATGTGAACCCGCGCTGGCTGCGCGCCCTGCAACAGATGCAGCAGCAGGCCGGACGCATGCAGAACCTGCTCAACGACCTGCTCCTGCTGGCCAAGCTGGAGGCCACCGAATACCCCGGCGACAACAAGCCGGTGGCGGTGGACGCTCTCCTCGCCAGCATCCGCAACGACGCCCAGGCCCTGTCCGCCGGGCGCAACCACCGCATCAGCCTGGACGCCACACCCGCGGTGCAGCTCAAGGGCAGCGAGGCGGAACTGCGCAGCGCCTTCTCCAACCTGGTATTCAACGCGGTGAAGTACACCCCCGACGAGGGCGAGATCCGCATCCGCTGGTGGGCCGACGAACAGGGCGCGCACCTGTCGGTGCAGGACACCGGTATCGGCGTCGATCCCAAGCACCTGCCGCGCCTGACCGAGCGCTTCTACCGGGTGGACTCCAGCCGCGCCTCCAACACCGGCGGCACCGGCCTCGGCCTGGCCATCGTCAAGCACGTGCTGATCCGCCACCGCGCGCGCCTGGAAATCAGCAGCGTGCCCGGCAAGGGCAGCACCTTCACCTGCCATTTCGCCCCGGCGCAGGTCGCCGAGGCCGAGCGCAAGGCGTCGAAGTGAGCCTCGTCGCGGTGCCGCGCCGCCGGCGTCGGCACGGCCAAGGCTTGCAAGCGACGACACAGCCCCTCATTCTTAAGGGCCTTTTGGCTACCGCACACCCCCATGGACCCTTCTCCTAGTACCAGCATCGCCACCTATTTCGCCGATGCCGGCCTGATCCTCTTTGCGCTTTTCCTCGTCCTGCTCAACGGCTTCTTCGTCGCCGCCGAGTTCGCCATGGTCAAGCTCCGCGCCACCCGCGTGGAAACCATCGCCAAGCAGCACGGCTGGCGCGGCGCCATCCTGCGCAAGGTACACAACCAGTTGGACGCCTACCTGTCCGCCTGCCAGCTGGGCATCACCCTGGCCTCCCTGGGCCTGGGCTGGGTCGGTGAGCCGGCCTTCGCCGAACTCCTGGAACCGCTGCTGGCGATGATCGGCGTGCACTCCGACGAACTGATCCGCGGTATCTCCTTCTTCACCGCGTTCTTCATCATTTCCTACCTGCACATCGTGGTCGGCGAGCTGGCGCCCAAGTCCTGGGCGATCCGCAAGCCGGAACTGCTGTCGCTGTGGACGGCGGTGCCGCTGTACCTCTTCTACTGGCTGATGTACCCGGCGATCTGGCTGCTCAACGCCAGCGCCAACGCCATCCTCAAGATCGCCGGCCAGGGCGAGCCCGGCCCGCACCACGAGCATCACTACAGCCGCGACGAACTGAAGCTGATTCTCCACTCCAGCCGCGCCCAGGACCCCAGCGACCAGGGCATGCGCGTGCTGGCCTCGGCGGTGGAGCTGGGCGAGCTGGAGGTGGTCGACTGGGCCAACTCCCGCGAAGACCTGGTCTACCTCGAGCACGACGCGCCGCTGGCGGACATCCTCGCGGTGATCCGTCGCCACAAGTACAGCCGCTACCCGGTCTGGGACAGCCACAAGGGCGAGTTCATCGGCCTGCTGCACATCAAGGACCTGCTGCTGGCACTGTCCGCCCTGGACAGCCTGCCGGAGACCTTCGACCTCGACGAACTGGTGCGCCCGCTGGAGATCGTCACCAAGCACACCCCGCTGTCGCGCCTGCTGGAGCAGTTCCGCAAGGGCGGCGCGCACTTCGCCGTGGTGGAAGAGGCCGATCACAAGGTGGTCGGCTTCCTGACCATGGAGGACGTGCTGGAAGTGCTGGTCGGTGACATCCAGGACGAACACCGCAAGACCGAGCGCGGCATCCTCGCCTACCAGCCGGGCAAGCTGCTGGTGCGCGGCGACACACCGCTGTTCAAGCTCGAGCGCCTGCTCGGCATCGACCTCGATCATGTCGAGGCGGACACTCTCGCCGGGCTGGTCTACGACACCCTGAAGCGGGTGCCGGAGGAAGAGGAAGTCCTCGACACCGAGGGCCTGCGGATCATCGTGAAGAAGATGCGCGGTCCGAAGATCGTCCTGGCCAAGGTGGTCAAGCTCGACTGAGACGAGCCGGCGCCGCCACGGCGCCGGCGACTTTTCAAGGCTCGCGGACGATGGCGAAGTTCGGCAGGCTGTCGACCGGCTGGGCGAAGTCGTAGGGAATCGACTCCAGCGCCAGGCCGACGTTGCGCTGGATCACGAAGTGCAGGTGCGGCCCGCTGCTGTTGCCGGTGTTGCCGGAGCGCGCCAGCGGCGTGCCGACCTGGACCCGCTGGCCCTCGGCGACCAGCACCGAATGGCGCATCAGGTGCAGGTAGACGCCCATGGTGCCGTCGTCGTGCAGGATGCGGACGAAGTTGCCCGAGGGATTGTTGCCGCGCCCACTCTGGTTGTTCTCGATCTTCACCACGGTGCCGCCGCGGGCGGCGATGATCGGCGTGCCCTCGGGCATGGCGATGTCCATCGCGTAGCGGCCCTTGGGGGTGAAGTGGCTGTACTTGCCATTGGCGCCCTGGGACAGGCGGAACGGCCCGCCGCGCCAGGGCAGCGGATAGCGATAGAGCAGCGGCTGCTGGCGCGGGTCGCCGAGCGCATAGCGCAGCTTCGGCGTGTAGCTCATCGGCTTGCCGGCCTTGCGCGGCGCCAGGGTCGCCAGGCGCACCTGGCTGCGCGCCGGGACCACCCAGCGAATCGGCCCGTCGGGCACCCCGACGGCATTGCGCGGGTTGCGGATCCGCAACTCGACCTCGACCGGCGCGTAGAGGTCGTTGCGCACCTGCAGGGTCTCGCCACCCGCATGCTTCTTCGTCTCCAGCTTCACTTCCCGTTCCAGGTGCTCGACCATCCGGTCGCGGAAGACGAACACCTGCGCCCCGGCCACGGCGCGGTCGGAGTAGGTCACCACGCCATTGGCGTCGGTGTACTTGTAGATGGTCAGGGCCGCAGCCGGAGCTGCCGCGGCGAACAGGCCACAGAGAAGGAGAAGGCGCCCTAGCATGACTGCACGGATCGTGTCGTTCTGGTTATCCCGAATCGGCAAGACTAGCAGCGCTTTATTGCCAGGGCGAGACGACAGCGAGCGGGCTGTGAACGGATCGTCGGGAAAAAAACCGCTCAGGCGCCGGGAACGTAGTGCTTCTGGGTACTTCCGCGGGCGATCAGGCGCGACAGGTAGTCGAGCTTCTGCGGGTCGCGGTCGACGAAACGCAGGGTCAGCAGCAGCCAATCGCTATCCGGCTTCGGCTCCAGCGCGGCGATGGCGTGCAGGTAGCCGTTCAGGCGCGCCACGTCGCTGTTTTCCTCGAGGTCCAGCACCGCGCTTTCCAGCACCTGCGGCAGCGGGTCGGCGCGCTTCACCACCAGTTGCGCTTCCTTCAGGCTGACCGCCTTGATCACGCAGGGCATGCTGCTCTGCGGCAGGCGCAATTGCGCCTGGCCCAGCGGGTTGCCGCTGCCGGCGGGACGCGCGCTGGCCTGGGGAGCCGAAGCCGGCTTCGGCGCGGGGGCCGGTTTTGCCGGACTGGCGGCGGGCTTGATCACCTCGGCGCGACCGCCGGTCAGAGCGGCCAGCGAATCGTTGGCCATGCCGCTGGCGATCTCCCGGCGCGGCGCGTGGGCCGCCAGGGCTTCCAGCTTGCCGCTGCGGCTCAGGGCCTTCTTGATCTTGGCCACCAACTGGTCATTGGAGAATGGCTTGCCGATGTAGTCCGACACCCCGGCCTGGATCGCCTGGACCACGTTCTCCTTGTCGCCGCGACTGGTGACCATGATGAACGGGGTAGTCTTGAGGTTTTCCTGGGCACGGCACCAGGTCAGCAGTTCGAGGCCGGACATCTCCGGCATCTCCCAGTCGCAGAGGATCAGGTCGACGTTCTGCCGACTGAGCAATTGCTGGGCCTTGCGGCCGTTCACGGCCTCCTCGATATGAAGGCCGGGGAAGTTGTCGCGCAACCCTTTCTTCATCAGATCTCGGATGAAGGGGGCGTCATCCACCACTAGCGCGCTGACTTTGCTCATCGACTTCTCCTGGACAGGTTCGCCTAGGATAGCCTCCCCTGCTGGCAGGATGCCAAGCCTTGCTGCAGTCGCGCGAAGAAACAAGGCTCCAGGTCAAGGGAGCCTTGCCTGCGGAAGATCACTCGCCGCGGTTGTTCTCGACCTCTTCCTTCATGCGGGTCAGGCCGATGTGACGAACGTCGGTGCCGCGAACCAGGTAGATCACCAGCTCGGCGATGTTGCGCGCATGGTCGCCGATGCGCTCCAGCGAGCGCAGGGCCCAGATGATGTTGAGCACGCGGGATATCGCCCGCGGGTCTTCCATCATGTAGGTGACCAGCTCGCGCAGGGCGGTCTTGTATTCGCGATCGACGGTCTTGTCGTACTGTGCCACGGACAGCGCCAGGTCGGCATCGAAGCGGGCAAAGGCGTCCAGTGCCTCCTGCACCATCCTCTGCACTTGGCTGCCGATGTGCCGAACCTCGACGTAGCCGCGCGGCGACTCGCCTTCCTCGCACAGCTGGATGGCGCGGCGGGCGACCTTGGAGGCCTCGTCGCCGATCCGCTCGAGGTCGATCACCGACTTCGAGATGCTGATGATCAGGCGCAGGTCGGAGGCCGCCGGCTGACGCCGGGCGAGGATACGCACGCACTCCTCGTCGATGTTGCGCTCCATCTGGTTGATCTGGTCGTCGATCTCGCGGACCTGCTGGGCGAGGCCGGAGTCGGCGTCGATCAGCGCGTTGACCGCGTCGTTGACCTGCTTTTCCACCAGCCCGCCCATGGCCAGGAGGTGGCTGCGCACATCCTCCAGCTCGGCGTTGAACTGCTGGGAGATGTGATGGGTGAGACTGTCTTTGTTGATCATGTGGGGAATCCTTCTGGAGCCGCTGCGACCGGTGACATCAACGAGCTACGGAGAGCGCCGGAGGCAGCGGTATCGCCGCGCCTCCGGACGCGCCGCTAGCCGTAGCGGCCGGTGATGTAGTCTTCGGTCTGCTTCTTCGCCGGGTTGGTGAACAGCGTATCGGTGTCGCCGAACTCGATCAGCTTGCCCATGTACATGAACGCCGTATAGTCGGAAACCCGCGCGGCCTGCTGCATGTTGTGGGTAACGATGACGATGGTGAACTTCGACTTCAACTCGTAGATCAGCTCTTCGATCTTCAGCGTGGAGATCGGGTCCAGCGCCGAGCACGGCTCGTCGAGCAGCAGCACTTCCGGTTCCACCGCGATGGTCCGGGCGATCACAAGGCGCTGCTGCTGGCCACCGGACAGGCCGAGGGCGGACTCGTGCAGGCGATCCTTCACCTCCTCCCACAGCGCAGCCCCCTTCAGCGCCCACTCGACGGCCTCGTCAAGTACGCGCTTCTTGTTGATGCCCTGGATACGCAGGCCGTAGACCACGTTCTCGTAGATGCTCTTGGGGAACGGGTTGGGCTTCTGGAACACCATGCCGACGCGACGGCGCAGCTCGGCGACGTCGACGCCCTTGGCGAAGATGTTGTGGCCATCGAGGCGGATCTCGCCTTCGACGCGGCAGCCGTCCACCAGGTCGTTCATCCGGTTGAAGCAGCGCAGCAGGGTCGACTTGCCGCAGCCGGACGGGCCGATGAAGGCGGTCACGCGCTGCTTCGGAATGTTCATCCGGACGTCGAACAGGGCCTGCTTGGCGCCGTAGAACAGGTTCAGCCCGGGCACTTCCAGTTCGACACTTTCGGAAGCCAGGTCGAGGCTCTGGCGGTCGCGGCCGAGCGCATCGAAGTTGATGCCGTGGCTGGCGGTCTCGTTTTGCATGGGAAGCTCCCTCAATCAGTTTTCCAGGGCCTTGTACTTCTCGCGCAGGCGATTGCGGATCGCGATGGCGGAGAAGTTCAGCAGGGCGATCACCACGACCAGCAGCAACGCCGTAGCGTATACCAGCGGCCGTGCGGCCTCGACGTTGGGGCTCTGGAAACCGACGTCGTAGATATGGAAACCGAGGTGCATGATCTTCTGGTCGAGATGCACGTACGGATAGTTACCGTCGACCGGCAGCGACGGTGCCAGTTTCACCACGCCGACCAGCATCAGCGGCGCCACTTCGCCGGCGGCACGAGCCACGGCGAGGATCAGGCCGGTCATCATCGCCGGGCTGGCCATCGGCAGGACGATCTTCCACAGCGTTTCCGCCTTGGTCGCGCCGAGCGCCAGGGAGCCTTCGCGGACCGCGCGCGGAATCCGCGCCAGGCCTTCCTCGGTGGCGACGATCACCACCGGCACGGCGAGGATCGCCAGGGTCAGCGAGGCCCAGAACAGTCCGGGGGTACCGAAGGTCGGCGCCGGCAGGGCCTCGGGGAAGAACAGCCGGTCGATGGAACCGCCCAGCACGTAGACGAAGAAGCCCAGGCCGAACACGCCGTAGACGATCGCCGGTACGCCGGCGAGGTTGTTCACGGCGATGCGGATCACCCGGGTCAGCGGCCCCTGCTTGGCGTACTCGCGCAGGTAGACCGCAGCGATCACGCCGAACGGGGTGACGATCAGCGCCATCACCAGGGTCATCATCACGGTGCCGAAGATCGCCGGGAAGATACCGCCCTCGGTATTGGCCTCGCGCGGATCGTCGCTGAGGAACTCCCAGAGCTTCTTGAAGTACACCGTCATCTTGGTGCCCAGGCCCATGGCGTTGGGCTGGTAGGCATGCACCAGCTTGCCAAGGGTGATTTCGCTCTCGCGGCCGCTGGCGTCGCGCATTACCACGCTGTCGCGGTTGAACTCCTGGTGCAGGCCGTTGAGCTGCTCTTCCAGGACCTTGTAGCGCGCCTGCAACTCGCTGCGCTCGGCGGCCAGGTCGGCCTGGGCGGCGGCGTCCAGCTTGCCGTCCAACTGCAACTTGCGCTCTTTCAGGCGCAGGCGCTCGAGACCGTGGTTGATCCCGCCGATGTCGCCCTTCTCCAGCTTGTAGAGCTTGGCGTAGAGGTCATCCACCCGCTGCATGCGCTTCTGCAGTTCGCCTACCGCGGCGTCGCCTTCGGCGACCACCTGGCCGTTCTCCTTGACGCTCAGCAGGTAGCCGTAGAAGTTGCCCCACTCGCGGCGTTCGAGAACCATCAGCGCTTCGGGACGCTTGATGTCCTGCAGCCACTCGCCGACGACCCAGGAGAAATCGCTGCCGTAAAGCTCGCGGTTGCCCAGCTTGAGCAGCTCGCGGGTCATGAATTCGGGGCCGGCCTCCGGGACCGGCATGCCGGCGCTGCGCAGGCGCGCGCGCGGCACTTCCTCGGCCTGGACCACCTCGCCGATCACGGTCTTGGCGGCTTCGCCAGGGATCTGGTAAGTCGCCTCGATGACGTTCGCCGGCCAGAAGTGGCCGAGGCCGCGTACCGCGATCACCGCCAGCAGGCCGATGGTCATGATCACCGCGATCGACACCGCGCCGGCGTTCATCCACACCCAGGGCGAGCCGCTGCCGAACCAGGCTTTGACGGTTTCCTGTTTCTGTTTCACAGAGCTATACCTCCGGCGCTTACAACGACGCGTATTTCTTGCGCAGACGCTGACGGATCAGCTCTGCCAGGGTGTTCATCACGAAGGTGAACGTCAGCAGTACCAGCGCCGAGAGGAACAGCACGCGGTAGTGGCTGCCGCCGACCTCCGACTCGGGCATCTCCACCGCGACGTTGGCTGCCAGGGTGCGCATGCCTTCGAAGATGTTCAGTTCCATCACCGGGGTATTGCCGGTCGCCATCAGCACGATCATGGTCTCGCCGACGGCGCGGCCCATGCCGATCATCAGCGCCGAGAAGATGCCTGGGCTGGCGGTCAGGATCACCACGCGGGTCAGCGTCTGCCAGGGCGTGGCGCCCAGGGCCAGGGAGCCGTAGGTAAGGCTGCGCGGCACGCTGAAGATGGCGTCCTCGGCGATCGAGAAGATATTCGGGATCACCGCGAAGCCCATTGCCAGCCCGACGATCAGGGCATTTCGCTGGTCGTAGGTGATGCCCAGGTCGTGGCTCAACCAGAGGCGCATGTCGCCGCCGAAGAAGGTGGTCTCCAGGTGCGGGCTCAGCCACAGGGCGAAGGCGCCGACGGCGAGCACCACCGGGATCAGCAGCGCGGCTTCCCAGCCGGCCGGCAGGCTCAGGCGGATACGCTCGGGCAGGCGGCTCCAGAGCAGGCCGGCGAGAAGGATGCCCAGCGGCGTCAGCAACAGCAGGCTGAACACCCCCGGCAGGTGGCCTTCGACGTAGGGCGCCAGGAACAGGCCGGCGAAGAAGCCGAGGATCACCGTCGGCAGCGCCTCCATCAGCTCGATCACCGGCTTGACCTTGCGGCGCATCGCCGGAGCCATGAAATAGGCGGTGTAGACGGCGGCCGCGATGGCCAGCGGAGCTGCCAGGATCATCGCGTAGAAGGCGGCCTTGAGCGTGCCGAAGGTCAGCGGCGAGAGGCTCAGCTTCGGTTCGAAGTCGGTGGTCGCGGCGGTGGACTGCCAGACGTAGGCCGGCTTGTCGTAGCTCTCGTACCAGACCTTGCCCCAGAGCGCGCTCCAGGAGATTTCCGGGTGCGGGTTGCTCAGGGCGAAGCGGTGGATCTTGCCACCCTGCTCCAGCAGCAGGCGGTTGGCCCGCGGCGACAGGGTGATGACCCCGGAAGAGTCGGCGACCGGCTGGACCAGCAGGGTACGGTGCGCGGTGCTGTGGAAGACGCCGAGGTTGCCCTTCTCGTCCAGGGCGATGAAGCCCTTGCGCCGTTGTTCCGGAGCGATGGCGCTGATCGGCGCGCCATCCAGGTTGAAGTCGCGAACGTGCGACAGGCGCGGTTCGCCGTCGGTATCGCGAGCCATGAACCACTGGGCGATGCCACCCTTGGAATCGCCCACCAGCAGCGAGATGCCGCCCAGCAGCTGGGTGCTCGCGGTGACCTCGGCGTTGGGGTCTTCCAGCAGCTTGTAGCGACCGTTCAACTGGCGGCTGTGCAGGTCAAACACATCGGCGGTGGCACGTCCGTTGATCACGTACAGCCACTGCTTGCGCGGGTCGAGGTAGATGGCTTTCACCGGTTCGGCGATCTGCGGGAGTTCGATGCGCTCCTCGTCCAGCGTGCTTTCGCCGGTCAGCATGTTCTCTTCGCGAGTCATGCTCAACAGCAGCAGTTGCTTGTCGACGGAGCCAGCCAGCAGCAGGCTGTCGTCGCCGGCATTGATGCTCACATGCTCCAGCGGGCGGCCCTGCGGATCGAGACCGATCGGGGTCTCGCCGTAGGGGAAGGCGATCTCCGGGGTGATGGTCTTCTTGTTGTCCGGGTAGGTGACCTTGTAGGTGTGCTGGAACACCAGCACCTGTCCGTTGGACAGGCCCAGGGCGACCGTCGGGCTGCCCGGCTGGTCCTGGGCGATCGAGCGGATCTCGCTGCCCGCCGGAAGCGGCAGAGCGACACGCTTCAGTTCGACACCGGTCTTGGCGTTGAAGAAGAGGATCTCGCCCTGGCCGCCAACGCGCATGGCCACCTGGTTCTGCTCCTCGATGCTGAGCAGCAGGGGCACCTGCGCCTGCTGCATCCAGGCCGGAGTCAGCGCTTCGCGGGTCTCCAGGTCGGCGCCGCGGAACAGCGGGAGCACGACGTAGGCCAGGTAGAAGAAGATCAGGGTGATCGCCGCCAGCACGGCCAGGCCGCCGACCAGCACGTACCAGCGGGTCAGGCGGTCCTTGAGGGCACGGATGCGGCGCTTGCGTTGCAGGGCTGGCGTATTGAAGTCAATCCGCTCGGGAGCAAGGGAGGAGTTCATCGGGGAGTTGGCCATGTCGTTCATGGGGTGACACCCTAAAGGCTCTGTATGACAGACAGATGACAGCAACATGACGCAACAAAGCCCGCCAGCAGAGCCTCGCTGGCGGGAAAGGCCGGCGGGTCCTAGCGCCCGCCGGCAGAGCCTTCATGCCTGGACGGCCCATCGCTGGGCCATCCGCTCAAGTCACTGGATTACAGGCCCAGTTCCTTGATCGCCTTCTCGGCCACCTTGGCCGGCAGCGGGATGTAGCCGTCCTTGACCACGACCTGCTGGCCGGTCTTGGACAGGACCAGCTTGAGGAACTGAGCCTCCAGCGGATCCAGCGGCTTGTTCGGTGCCTTGTTCACGTAGACGTAGAGGAAGCGCGACAGCGGGTAGGTGCCGTTCAGGGCGTTCTGCTCGTTGTCCTCGACGAAGGCAGCGCCTTCCTTCTTGGCCAGGGCCACGGTCTTCACGCTGGCGGTCTTGTAGCCGATACCGGAGTAGCCGATGCCGTTCAGCGACTGGCTGACCGACTGCACCACGGAAGCCGAACCCGGCTGCTCGTTGACGTTCGGACGGAAGTCGCCTTTGCACAGGGCTTCTTCCTTGAAGTAGCCGTAGGTGCCGGAAACCGAGTTGCGGCCGAACAGTTGCACCGGCTTCTTCGCCCAGTCACCGGTCAGGCCCAGGTCGCCCCAGGTCTTCACGTCCTGCTTGCTGCCGCACAGGCGGGTAGCGGAGAAGATCGCATCGACCTGCTGCATGGTCAGGCCTTTGATCGGGTTGTCCTTGTGCACGAAGATCGCCAGGGCGTCGACAGCGACCGGGACGGCGGTCGGCTTATAGCCGTACTTCTGCTCGAAAGCCTGCAGCTCGACGTCCTTCATCTTGCGGCTCATCGGGCCCAGGTTGGCGGTGCCTTCGGTCAGGGCCGGCGGCGCGGTAGAAGAGCCGGCAGCCTGGATCTGGATGTTCACGTTCGGATAGAGGCGCTTGTACTCCTCGGCCCACATGGTCATCAGGTTGGCCAGAGTGTCGGAGCCGACGCTCGACAGGTTGCCCGACACACCGCTGGCTTTCTGATATTCCGGCAGCGCCGGGTCGATCGCGGCTACCGCGGAAGCGGCGCCTACGCCTGCGGCGACGAACGTCAGGGCCGCCATCAAACGCTTGAGTTTCATGCCTTGCTCCTTGGACAGGATGGGGTTGGATGGAACGGGGGCCAGTATCGTCAGGCCGCATGAAGACTCTATGAAAGGAATGTGACAGTTGGATGAAATGCCATCAGCCTTTCGACATTTTTCCGCAAGCCTTGGGAGAAGCCCTGCCACACCCCTAAAAGCCTGGAAACACAGGGGCTCCAGCCTTTCACGGAGGGGCCCGGGAGGCCCTCTGGAGCGCGTTTTCGATCCGCCTGGGGGAGGTAGCCGTCCATCCGTTTCATGCAGGATGGGTAGTTTCCAGGGCAATTGTGACAGTCGCCGCCGGCATTCGCAGTCGAGAAAAGAAGCGAGGAAGCACGCCTTTTTCCGCACGCAAAAGCAAAACCCCTGGTCATCGCTGACCAG
>NZ_KV812609.1:0-30641 GCF_001813485.1 Pseudomonas sp. HMSC067G02 | reverse complement strand
GGCATTTTATCAACCAGAAATTCCGGATACCCTTTTCTTTTTCCGCAATCAGGAGTCCGCAACGTTCCACCGCCGTGAAACCTCACCCACGGCCGCACCCATGGCGTCGCCCACAAGGCGGCCCAGACCTTGCCCAAGAACAATTAAAGGGTCTCAACGATGTCCAAAGTCGTACTGGCTTCACAACTGCCGAACAAGCGCAACGCCTCGCTCGCGCCCGGCCTGAAACAACGCCACGTCACCATGCTGTCGATCGCCGGGGTGATCGGCGCCGGCCTGTTCGTCGGCTCCGGCCATGCCATCGCCGCCGCCGGCCCGGCCGCCCTGCTCGCCTACCTGATCGCCGGCACCCTGGTGGTGCTGGTCATGCGCATGCTCGGCGAAATGGCGGTCGCCTCCCCCGATACCGGTTCCTTCTCCACCTACGCCGATCGCTCCATCGGCCGCTGGGCCGGTTTCACCATCGGCTGGCTCTACTGGTGGTTCTGGGTGCTGGTGATCCCCCTCGAAGCGATCGCCGCCGCGGCCATCCTCAACGCCTGGTTCCCGGCCATCGACACCTGGATCTTCGCCCTCGCGGTGACCTTCCTGCTCACCGTCACCAACCTCTTCAGCGTGGCCCGCTACGGCGAGTTCGAGTTCTGGTTCGCGCTGCTCAAGGTGATCGCCATCATCGCCTTCATCGTGCTCGGCGCGGTGGCCATCGTCGGCGGCCTGCCGGAACGCGAGGTCAGCGGCCTGTCCAGCCTGATGGCGAGCCACGGCGGCTTCGTGCCGAACGGCTACGGCGCGGTGCTCGGCGCCCTGCTGACGACCATGTTCAGCTTCATGGGCACCGAGATCGTCACCATCGCCGCCGCCGAGTCCAAGGACCCGGCGAAGCAGATCACCCGCGCCACCAACTCGGTGATCTGGCGGATCGGCCTGTTCTACCTGGTGTCGATCTTCATCGTGATCTCCATCGTGCCGTGGAACGACCCGCTGCTGATCCAGGTCGGCTCCTACCAGCGCGCCCTGGAGCTGCTGGACATCCCGCACGCCAAGCTGATCGTCGACCTGGTGGTACTGGTCGCCGTGGCCAGCTGCCTGAACTCGGCGATCTACACCTCGTCGCGGATGGTCTTCTCCCTGGCCAAGCGCGGCGACGCCCCGAGCGTGCTCAAGCTGACCAACACCGCCCACGTACCACGCCCGGCGGTGCTGGCCAGCACCGCGGTGGGCTTCCTCACCACCATCGTCAACTACTTCGCGCCGGAGAAGGTCTTCACCTTCCTCCTCGCCAGCTCCGGCGCCGTGGCGCTACTGGTGTACCTGGTGATCGCCGTGACCCAGTTGCGCATGCGCAAGCAATTGCAGGCCAGCGGCCAGCCCATCGAGTTCCGCATGTGGCTGTATCCCTGGCTGACCTGGGCGGTGATCCTGTTCATCGTCGCCGCGCTGAGCATCATGCTGATCATGCCGGAGCACCGTCACGAGGTGTTCGCCACCGCTCTGCTGACGATCTTCACCGTCTGCCTCGGGCTGCTCAACGCGCGACGCAAGCCGCGCCTCGGCGAGGACTACGCCGGGAAGACGGCGCGGGTCTGAGTCCACCACCGGGGGAAGAACCCAGACAG
Organism: Pseudomonas sp. HMSC067G02; assembly: GCF_001813485.1. Taxonomy (NCBI): domain Bacteria; kingdom Pseudomonadati; phylum Pseudomonadota; class Gammaproteobacteria; order Pseudomonadales; family Pseudomonadaceae; genus Pseudomonas; species Pseudomonas sp. HMSC067G02. The sequence continues at coordinate 29,025 of NZ_KV812609.1, read as the reverse complement.
CCCTCCAAAGAAAAGCCCGGCCAATGGCCGGGCTTCTTCAGGCAAGGTCGTCTCAGACCTTCCTGACGAATTCCGATTTCAGCTTCATCGCGCCAATGCCGTCGATCTTGCAATCGATGTCGTGGTCGCCGTCCACCAGGCGGATGTTCTTCACCTTGGTGCCGACCTTCACCACCAGCGAGGAGCCTTTCACTTTCAGGTCCTTGATCACGGTGATGGTATCGCCGTCCTGGAGAACGTTGCCCACCGAATCCTTGATCACCTTGCCATCATCGGACGCCGTAGCGGCCTCGTTCGGCGACCATTCATGGGCGCACTCCGGGCAGACCAGCAGCGCACCATCCTCGTAGGTGTATTCGGAGTTGCATTGGGGACAGGGCGGCAGCGTGCTCACGGCATTCTCTCTTCAGCAGGGGGACGAAAACCGCAGATTATATAGGGTTTATCGCTCCCCTGCCGAACCGCCTCAGAGCCCCTTGGTCTTCGGCGCGCCGACGGCCGGCCCGGAGAAGTCGAGGGTGCCCTTTTCGCTGAAGCGCACGGTGCCGAACAGGCCTCCGGCGAGCTTGCCCTTCACCACGTAGGGCATGCCCCGGGTCGGCGCGTTGTTGCTCAGGCCCCAGGCCTGGCGGAAGGCGGAAAAGGCGGAGACGGTCAGCGGCACGCTCACCACCCGCTCGCCGAAGCGCGGCACCTCGCCGGTCTGGTCGCTGACGCCGCTGGCCAGGGGCTGGCCGTTGACGTCGAGGTCGAGGGCGATGCCGTTGTATTCGATCGGCTCGTCGTTGGGGTTCTGTACCCGCAGCTTGACCATGAAGCGCATCTCCATGCCTTGCCCCGGCAGGGGTTCCAGGCCGACCAGGTCGATACGCAACGGATCGCGCTGGCCGAAGGTGCTGCAGGCGCTCAACAGGACGCCCAGGCACAGGGCCGGCAGCAGGCGGCCGAGGTTCGCAGGCAGGCGCATGGGTTCTCCTCCTTGGGTCGAATGTGCGCCCATGGTGCCACAGCCGCTAGAATTCGCCGCGCAGCCGATCCGGCTGCGCCAATGGACAAAGGACATGCCCATGCCTACACGCGTTCTGCGCGGCCTCGTCGCCGCCCTCCCACTGTTCCTCGCCGCCTGCTCGGACTCCGCTCCGTCCAGCGAGGAGATCGCCCGCCTGCTCGCCGAGCGCGGCTTCGACAAACCCGCCTGCGCCAGCTCCACCCTGTTCAAGACCTTCCCGGTGACGCTCTCCGACAGCTTCTCCGGCCCCGGCCCGGCGAAAGGCAACGCTGCGGTCTACGACGCGCTGGTCGGCGTCGGCCTGCTGCGCCGCGACGGCGATTCCTACGACCTCACGCCCGCCGGCCGCGAGGACTACAAGCCCGAGTCGAAGGCCTTCTGCTACAGCAGCGGCTTCGACGTCAGCGTCCGTTCGGTGGACCCCGCCAAGCCCGACGACTACGGCCCGGCCGTGGAAAAGGGCTGGTTGGTCACCGTCGAGGTCAAGCCACGCGAAGTGAAGGACTGGGCGAAGAACCCCGAGGTGCTCAAGCAGGCCAGCCTGACCACCCTGCAACAGATCACCCAACCGCAGGTCGGCCAGGTCTCGCTGGTCAAGCCAAGCGGCGAGGAAGGCTACAAGCTCGTCAACACCCGCTTCTCGCCCAGGCAGGGCTTCCACTTCAACCAGGCCTGGTAATCCCGCGCCACCCTTCCGCCCGCCCCGCTCGGGGCGGGCTCCTCATTCAACCCACTGATCGATAAAGGTTTTTTCGTCGGACGAAACAGCCTGGCGATTGCTCGCCCGAGGGCTTTCGTATACATTCGTTTTCACTGTAAACACCGTATACAACGAAAACGAAGCTGATCAGAAAATGAGCACCGTAGTCTCGTTCCGCGCCGATGACGCCCTGGTCGCGGCCCTCGACGAACTGGCCCGCGCCACCCACCGCGACCGCCCGTATCACCTGCGGCAGGCGCTCGCGCAGTACCTGGAAAGGCAGCAGTGGCAGGTCGCTGCCATCGATGAAGGCTTGGCCGATGCCAATGCCGGTCGCCTGCTGGAACACACCGAGATCGAGAAGCGCTGGGGGCTGCAATGAGCCTGAAGTGGACCCGCAAGGCGGCCGCCGACCTGGACGCCATCTACGACCATTACGTCGTGCTGATCGGCCCGGAAAAAGCCCTGAAAGCCGTCCAGGACATCGTCGAGCAGGTGAAACCGCTGCAGCAGGTAGCCAACCAGGGGGCAGGGCGGCCCAGCGAGGTGCCAGGCGTACGCACCCTGACCCTGGAGCGCTGGCCGTTCAGCGCCCCTTTTCGGGTAAAAGGCAAGGAAATCCAGATTTTGCGCATCGACAGGGTCGAAATTACCCCCTGAAAGTGGTCATATGGTTACAAGATGTTTCAAAACGAATATTTGCCTTGACTTGTACGTAGTTACTTATTTCGGACAAAACATCCATAACTCACAAGAAATGGACATTTTTCGACCAGACAAATGAGAGCGACCAACTTGCGACCACTGCAACCTGATTAGTTCTTTAACTGACTTATGCTTCGCTCCCATACGCATCCGTATTTTTCCGAAACCCGACGACCTCGCCCGCTGGGCATGCTTTCTCGCGCTTTTTCCGGTGATTTTTCCCCAGGCGCAGTCTCCCGCAAGGAGGAACCGGCATGGATTCGCTGAAAGGCATGGCGATCTTCGCCACTGTGGTGGACAAGGGCTCGATGGCAGCCGCGGCCCAGAGCCTGGGCATGACCCCTTCGGCAGTCAGCCAGCAGATCCGCAAGCTGGAGAGCCGCGCCCAGGTCACTTTGCTGCATCGCACCACCCGCCGGCTGACCCTGACCGAGGCCGGCGAGGCGTTCTATCGCAGTTGCGCGCAGATGCTGGCGATCGCCGAGGAAGCCGAGCGGCGGCTCGGCGAATGGCGCGATGCGCCGGTGGGCGAGTTGCGCCTGGCGGCGCCGGTGGGGTTCTCCGGCACCCTGATCACCCAGGCGCTGAAACCGTTGCTGGAGAACCACCGCCAGTTGCGCCTGCAACTGTTCTTCCAGGACGAGCGCATCGATCTGGTCGCCGAGCGCATCGACCTGGCGATACGCGTCGGCAATCTCGCCGACTCCAGCCTGGTGGCGCGCCACCTCGGCGACTGGAGCAGCGTGCTCTGCGCGGCGCCGGCCTATTTGCGCCAACGGGCGCCCATCAACCGTCCGGAGCAGTTGACCGAGGTCGACTGGATTTCCCTGAACACCTCGAACCACCTCAACCACCTGACGCTCAGCGGGCCGGGCGGGGAAGTCTGCAAACTGCGCCTGGAGCCACGGGTGGCCGCCAACGGGATGCTCGCGGTGCGTCAGTTCACCCTCGACGGACTCGGCGTGTCCTACCAGCCGCTGCCGGAGGTGCGCGACGCGCTGAACGACGGGCGCCTGCAACAGCTATTGCCGGAGTGGAGGATTCCCGGGCTCGGCATCTATGCGGTGACGCCACGGCGCGAGGCCCAGCCGGCCAAGGTGAAGGTCGCCATCGAGGCGCTGCGGCGAGCGTTCGCCACGGACGGGGATGAGCGCTGGAGCTGACCGACGGACTGCCGGCCAGCTCCAGGTACCGTCAGGAGAAGCGGCCGAGGGTCAGGGTGACCTCGCCGATGTCCGTGCCCGTGGCGTTGCCGCCGCTGGTGATGCCGGCATAGTCCGCCGATGCCGGCGTGAAGCCCCAGGTGTTGGTGGCGCCGGATTTCCACGGGTCATCCCAGCTGAAGGTGCCCATCTTGGTGTTGCCGTCGTAGCAGTCGAAGCTGCCCTGGGTGCCGGACGAAGCGTTCTCCCGTCCGCAGGAGGCGATCCATTGCGGGCTGCCGGCCTGCACGTTCATGCTGCTGACTTCCTCGGTGGAAATCTCGTCGTCCTTGTTGGTGTAGCGGTAGAACTTGCCCCATTGCAAGGTGGCGTTGCGGATGCCCACCGTGCCGATGGATTTGGATACCACGACCTTCACTGCGATCCATTCTGCGTATGCCATGTCGATCTCCGTTAACCATGCGTTCACAGCTTCCTGTAGGACGTCACGGACAGGACCGGGCGCTCACAACGGACCCTTGGCTACTTCGACCAGCACGGCGCCATCCCTGACCCGCTTCACTATAGGCTGGCCACCAGCCACCACCGCCTGCCAGATCTGGTAGGCGGCGGCCGGGGAGGTCAGGCCCTCCGGCGTTTTTCCCCGCGAGGGGCCTTCATGCCGAATGCCTCGCGCAGGTCGGTGGTGGGTGGCGGCAGGAAGCGCATGCGGGCGAACAGGCCTCGCAGGTAAGCGTCCATCAGCGCAGCCGCCGCCGCGCTGTCGCCGTCCTCCAGGGCATCGAGCAGGGCGCGCTGCGCGGCGCAGGCCTCGGCGGTATAGACCGCCCCCTTGTTCAGCGCGATGTCCAGCGAGGCGCGTGCCACCAGGCCACGGACGAAACCCTGCAGCAAGGGATTCTCGGTCAGTTCGGCCAGGCGCAGGTGGAAGCGCCCGGCGAGACGGATCAGCCCGGCGCTGTCGCGGGCCGCGAGGCAAGCCTGCTCCTCGTCGACCAGCGCCCGTAGCTCGGCAAGGGCGGCGGGATCCACCCCCGCGGGCAGTTGCCGCACCACTTCGCTTTCCACCAGCAGGCGCGCGTCCAGCACCTGCCGCGCCTGGCGCTCGTCCGGGCGGGCAACGCTGGCGACCTCCTTCGGCGGCATCACCACCGCGCCGTCCTCGGCGAGACGGGTGAGGGCACGCTGGATGGTGCCGTTGCTGACCCGGAAGATCTGCCCGAGGGTTTCCTTGCTCAGCTTGGCGGCCGGCGCCAGGCGCTTTTCCAGGATTGCCGTGTAGATGCTTTCGTAGACGAAATGGCTGGTGGGGCGCAGCGCGGCGCCCTGCTGGGTACGTGCGTCGAATCCGACCATGTTCACACCTGTCGAGTCGTGCTTGTGGGCCTTCGCAGGCGGCGGACGAAAGCCGTCCGGGCGCCGCGACGGTCCCGGGTTGGAACCCTGGCGCGGGCGATCAGACCTGCGGCAAGCGCAGGTCGATGTTCAGGCGCGCGCCTTCGTTGAGGATGTGCTGGCGCATCGCCTGGCTCGCCCGCTCGCTGTCGTGCTGGCGGATCGCACGGAGGATGGCGTCGTGTTCCTGGAGGATCTCCTCGGCGTATTCCGGCTGGCGGCGCACCAGGTTGTCGCTGCGTTCCAGGGCGCTGCCGATCTGTTCGGAAACGCTGAGGAAGATCGGGTTCGAGGTGAGCTTCACCAGGCGCCGGTGGAAGGCCGTGTAGGCCTCAACCAGAGCCTGCGGGTCGCCATCCTCGACCGCTTCGCGCAGGTCCAGCAGCAACAGCCGCAGTTCGCTGATCTCCGCCGCCCCGGCGCTCTGCGCGACGATTCCGACGATGAACGGCTCCAGCGCATAGCGCAGTTGCAGGACGTCTTCCATGGTCGCCTCGCCGGGCGCCGCGACCTCGCGCAGCGGTTCGCTGCGTTCGAGGACCATCACGCCCTTGCCCGGCAGCGAACGGACCACGCCCAGGGTCTCCAGGACCATGATCGCCTCGCGCAGGCTCGGCCGGCTGATTTCCATCTGCTCAGCCAGCTCGCGCTGGCCGGGCAACATCTGGCCGGCGACCCAGCGACCCTGCTCGATGGTGTCGAGCAGGCGCTGGGCAACCGCGTTGACCAGCTTGGACGAAGAAAACATGTCGCCTCCCTTTACTTGCCAATCGGACGTGCAACGCGCCTCGGCGCGTCAGCCATGCAGCTTGCCTTCCCCGGCCACCGCGCTGCGCTTGAGCGGCTCGCCGTCGGCCTTGGCCGGCGCCTCCAGGCGCCCGTCGAGTATGGCCTGCGCGCGCGGCATATCGATGTCGTTTTCCCAGCGGGCGATGGTCACGGTGGCCACGCAGTTGCCGATCAGGTTGGTCAGCGCGCGACCGATGCCCATGAACCAGTCCACCGAAAGCACCAGCACCAGGCCGGCCACCGGGATCGCCGGCACCGCGGTGAGGGTGGCGGCGAGGATCACCAGGGCCGAGCCGGGAATGCCGTGGGCGCCCTTGGAGGTCACCAGCGAAACCAGCAGGATGGTGACCAGGTCGGTCATCGCCAGCGGCGTGCCGGTGACGTGGGCGATGAACACCACCGCCAGGGTCAGGTAGATCGAGAATCCGTCGAGGTTGAACGAGTAGCCGGTGGGAATCACCAGGCCTACCGTGGAGCTGCGGATGCCCATGTGCTCGAGCTTGCGCATCACCTGCGGCAGCACCGCGTCGGAGGAGGCGGTGCCCATCACGATCATCAGCTCTTCGCGGAAGTAGCGCAGGAACGGCAGCATGCGCACCCCGGAGAGACGCAGGACGCTACCGAGCACCGCCATGACGAAGACCAGGCAGGTGGCGTAGAACACCAGCACCAGCGCGCCCAGGTGGCTGAGCGAGTCGACGCCGTAGCGGGCGGTGGTGAAGGCCACCGCGCCGAACACGCCGAGCGGTGCCAGGCGCACGATCATGCCCATGATGCGGAACACGATGTGGCTGAATTCGTTGATCAGGCGGGCCACGCCGCTGGCCTGCTCGCCGACCAGGTTCAGGGCGCTGCCGAACAGCACGGAGAACAGCAGGACCTGGAGGATGTCGTTCTCGGCGAAGGCGCTGAACACAGAGGTCGGGATCAGGCCCATGAGGAATGCCACGGGGCCATGGATTTCCTGGGTGCGCCCGGTATACAGGGCGACGTCGCCGGCGGGCAGTTCGTTGAGATGGATGTTGGCGCCGCTGCCCAGGCCCAGGCTGTAGGCGACCACCAGGCCGAGGACCAGGGCGATGGTGGTGAGGATTTCGAAGTAGATCACCGACTTCAGGCCGATGCGGCCGACCTTCTTCAGGTCGCCGGCGCCGGAGATGCCGTTGACCACCACGCAGAAGACGATCAGTGCGATGAGCATCTTGATCAGCTTGATGAAGCCATCGCCCAGCGGCTTCATCTGCACGGCCAGGTCGGGAATGCCGACCCCGCAGATGACGCCTATCACCAGGCCAATCACGACTTGCAGGAATATCGAGCGGGAACAGCGCTTGATGAACATCGCAGGAGTCTCCATTCGGCGCTTTCATCGGGCCTCGCGGAGGCGGGCGATGAACGCATTTTTATTGTGGTATTACCGGTCTGACCAGTTCAGCCTATACGCAAAGAAGTCGGCCTGACAAGCCGCTATCGGCGGGCGCGACGAATGGCCAGGAACCGCGGCACGCGCGGGCCGCAGCCGGGAGAAGGGCGCTCGGATGGCGCAAGGCGGCGGGCCAGAGCGGCTCGCCGCGGGGAAGGGGAGGTCAGCCGGCAAGGGCCTCGGCGACGAAATCGAGGCGATCCTGGCCGAAGAACAACTGGTCGCCGACGAAGAAGCTGGGCGCGCCGAAGACGCCGCGCCGCACCGCCTCTTCGGTGGTCGCCTTGAGCCCCTCCTTGACCTGCTCGTCGCCAACCAGGCGGAGGAACTCATCCGGATCGAACCCGGCCTCCGCCAACACCTGGGCGACCACCTCGGGCTTGCCGAGGTTCTGCTGTCGTACCCACAACGCTTCGAACACCGCTTTCAGGTAGGGATGGAACCCTTCGCCGCCGAGATAGCCCTGGGCGCCGCGCATCAGCGTCAGGGTGTTGATCGGGAAGGCCGGGTTGAAGGCCAGCGGCACGCCGTAGCGTTTCGCATAGCGCGCCAGGTCGTGGAGGGTGTAGCGCCCCTTGGCCGGCACCTCGATCGGCGAATGGTTGCCGGTGGCCTTGAACACGCCGCCCAGCAGCATCGGCCGCCAGGCGATGCTCGCGCCATGGGCGGCGGCGATGCGCGGCAGTTGGGTCCAGGCGAGGTAGGTGGTGGGACTGCCGAAGTCGAAGAAGAACTCGATTTGCTTGCTCATGCGTGGCTCTTTCCGTGGCGGGGATCAGAAGGTTTCCATCCAGGGGCGCAGGTCCAGTTCGTGTACCCAGCAGTCGCGCGGCTGGCAGTGGATCTGCCAGTAGGTCTCGGCGATGTGCTCGGGATCGAGGATGCCGTCCTGCTCCTTGCGCTTGTACAGCTCGGGCAGGGTTTCGCGGATGAAGTCGGTGTCGATGGCGCCGTCGATGATCGGGTGGGCGACGTGGATGCCCTTCGGCCCCAGCTCGCGCGCCATGCTCTGGGCCAGGGCACGCAGGGCGAACTTGGCGCCGGAGAACGCGGCGAAATGCGCGCGTCCGCGCAGCGAGGCGGTGGCGCCAGTGAAGATGATCGTTCCGCGCTGCCGCGGCAGCATCACCCGCGCCGCCTCGCGGCCGGTGAGGAAGCCGCCGAAGGCGGCCATCTCCCAGACCTTGCGATAGACCCGTTCGGTGGTTTCGGTGATCGGGAACCAGACGTTGGCGCCGACGTTGAAGATCACCGCCTCCAGCGCACCGACCTCACCCTCGATGCGGGCGAAGAGGTCGATCACCTGCTGCTCCTGGCGTGCGTCGCAGCCGCAGGCCAGGGCCTCGCCGCCTTGGTCGCGGATGGCCTGCACCAGCGGCTCCAGCTTCTCCGCGTTGCGCCGGGCGACGCACGCCACGTAGCCCTCGCGGGCGAACCGCCGGGCGATGGCGCCACCGGTGGCGTCGCCGGCGCCCATTACCAGAACCGCTTTGCGCTGGGTCATTGCAGAGGCCTCTCTTGTTAGTTCTTTTTTAGAACCCAATAGAGACGATAGTTAGTTCTTAAAAGGAACTTGTCAACTGGCAAGGGCTCGAGTGATATCCGCGCACCAATTACTCTGCCTGTCCCGGCCTGCCCGGCACGTCCTCTCCCTGAAGAGAGGGGACCGGTCGGCGGAGCCTGGTACGACAGCGTCCTTCCTGCCGTAACGCCATCGGCGTTTATCCGCCGATTCGCGTCGGCGGCCAGGCCTGGAACGCTCAGCCGCGCCGCAGCAGGCGCCCCTTCCAGAACAGCCCCTCGCGTACCGTCACGTCCCGCGCGTGCAGCGGCTCACCGCATTCGGAACAGACCAGCACGCCATGCATGTGCTGGCCGCAATGCTTGTGCACATGCTCGAGTGGCGGCCCCTCGACGCCGGCGAGGTGGCGGTCGCCCCAGTTCACCAGGGAAAGGATGGCCGGGTACAGTTCCATCCCTTTCTCGGTAAGCCGGTATTCCTCGCGCAGCGGCCTTTCCTGGTAGGGCACCTTGGCCAGTATCTCCGCTTCGACAAGGCGCTTGAGGCGGTCGGCGAGGACGTGGCGGGTCACGCCGAGGCTGCGCTCGAAGTCGTCGAAACGGCGCACGCCGAGAAAGCAGTCGCGCAATACCAACAGGGTCCAGCGATCGCCGAGGATCGCCAGCACCCGCGCCAGCGAACAGGGTTGTTCGCTCAGTTCTTCCCAACGCATGAGACACCTCCAGCCGTTCGGCAAAGGATAGCCGCGTGGGTTCTGAAACGAAACCGACCGGCCACGCCTTTCCAGCGGCCCGCCGCCCATGGCATAACCGCGTTCCTGTCCCCTGTCCCGGAATCCCGACCATGTCGCTCGACTGGACCTGCAAGCACCACGCCGACCTCACCCTGAAGGAACTCTACGCGCTGCTGCAATTGCGCACCGAGGTCTTCGTGGTGGAACAGAAATGCCCCTACCAGGAAGTCGACGGCCTCGACCTGGTCGGCGATACCCATCACCTGATGGCCTGGCGCGACGGCCAGTTGCTCGCCTACCTGCGCCTGCTGGACCCGGTTCGCCACGAGGGCCAGGTGGTGATCGGCCGAGTGGTCAGTTCCTCGGCCGCGCGCGGCCAGGGGCTCGGTCACCAGTTGATGGAACGCGCGCTGCAGGCGGCGGAGCGCCTCTGGCTGGAAACCCCGGTATACCTCTCGGCCCAGGCCCACCTGCAGGGCTACTACAGCCGCTATGGCTTCGTCGCGGTCACCGAGGTCTACCTGGAAGACGACATCCCGCACATCGGCATGCGCCGGGCCTGAGGCCCGGAGCGCCGCGGACGGTGGGGGGAGGGAAGGGAATCAGGCCTGCGGCTTGAGCACGCCGGGCAGTTGGGCTTCCAGCTTGGCGTTGTTCAGCGGCGCGCGGATGAAGCCGTGCTGCTCGCCGTCCGGACCGATGATCACCAGGTTGCCGCTGTGGTCGACGGTGTAGTTGGGCTTGCTGGTGTCGGCGGGGATGTAGGGGATGCTCATGGCGTTGGCCAGCTTCTGGATGTTCTCCGGAGTGCCGGTGAGCCCCTGGAAGCCGGCGTTGAAGTAGCCCAGGTATTGCTTGATCTGCTGCGGCGTATCGCGGTTCGGATCGACGCTGACGAATACCACCTGCAGGTCGTCGCGCACCTCCTGCGGCAGCTTGCCCTGCAATTCGCGGAGCTGGGCGAGGGTGGTCGGGCAGACATCGGGACAGAAGGTGTAGCCGAAGAACAGCAGGTGCCAGCGACCCTTGAGGCTGGCGGTGCTGACCGCCTGGCCGTCCTGGTTGGTGAACTCCAGCGCCGGCACCTTGCGCGTCTGCGGCAGGATCACGATGCCGGCGTCGAGCAGCACGGTGGGATCGGCCTGGCGCTGGGCGGTGAGCACCTTGTGCACGGTGAGGCCGAGGACCAGGGCGACCAGGGCGACGAGGACGAGGACGGTCTTGTTGACTCGAGTCATGGGTGGGCAAGGCTCTAGAGTGGGATCAGAGAAGCAGCTTCAGCGGCAGATAGTGGTCCACCAGCAGCGCCATGAACAGCAGGAACAGGTAGACGATAGAGTACTTGAAGGTCTTTATCGCCGCATGTGGCCGGCTGTCACAGTAGAGCGCCCAGGCCCAGTCGAGGAAGCGCGCGCCCAGGGCCAGGGCGCAGAGCAGATAGACCAGCCCGCTCATGTGGATGACGAACGGCATCAGGCTCACCGCGAACAGCACCAGGGTATAGAGCAGGATGTGCAGCTTGGTGTAGCGCTCGCCGTGGGTCACCGGCAGCATCGGGATGTCGGCCTTGGCGTATTCGTCCTTGCGGTGGATGCATAGCGCCCAGAAGTGCGGTGGGGTCCAGGCGAAGATGATCAGTACCAGCAACAGCGGCTCGGCGCTCAGGTGGCCGGTGATGGCGACCCAGCCGAGCAGCGGCGGCGCCGCCCCGGCGAGCCCGCCGATGACGATGTTCTGCGGCGTGGCGCGCTTCAGGAAGCCGGTGTAGAGCGCCGCATAGCCGAGCAGCGAGGCGAGGGTCAGCCAGGCCGTCAGCGGGTTGGTGAAGGCCAGCAGCACGGCCATCCCGGCCAGCGCCAGAAGCAGCGCGAAGCCCAGCGCCATGCTCGGCGACACCCGGCCCTCGGCCAGCGGCCGCTTGTGGGTCCGCGCCATGATCGAGTCGATGCGCCGGTCCACCACATGGTTGACCGCCGCCGCCGCGCCGGCACAAAGACCGATGCCGAGGTTGCCGAAGATCAGCACCTGCCAGGGCACGAAGCCATCCAGCGGCGCCTTGGTGGCGAGCAGCATGCCGATCAGCGAGGTGATCAGCATCAGCACCACGACCTTGGGCTTGGTCAGTTCGAGGAAGTCGCGCCAGGTCGGCTGGCTGTGGCGATCGATGACGGTGGCCATATCCTTACCTCCATCCTTCTGTCTGTCAGGCGGCCTTCAGCCGCGAACCTTGCGCCGGCGGCAGCGTGCGGCGCACGCGCTGCGGCGACGGTGCCGGCGCGCGGACGCTGGCCGGCGCGCGCAGGCGATAGTTGACCAGCACCAGGCTGAGCAGCAGCAGGGCGCCACCGCCGTTGTGCGCCACCGCCACCGGCAGCGGCAGGTGCAGCAGCACGTTGCTGATGCCCAGGCCGATCTGCAGCGACAGGCCGAGCAGCATCAGCGCGGTCGGCCAGACCACGCCGCTGCGCTGCAGGCGCCAGGCGAGCAGCAGGAGGACCAGGGTCACGCACAGCGCGCCGATCCGGTGGGTCATGTGGATCGCCGTGCGCGCGTCGCTGTCGAGCTGGCCGCCGAGGTAGTTGGGGCCGATGTGCTGGGTCAGGTGGAAGCCGTTGGCGAAGTCCATCCGCGGCCACCACTCGCCATGGCAGGTGGGCAGGTCGATGCAGGCCACCGCCGCATAGTTGCTGCTGACCCAGCCGCCGAGGGCGATCTGGCCGATCACCAGGAACAGGGCCAGCCCCGCCAGGCCGCGGGTCGCCGCCGGGTAGCGCCGCGCCGCAAAGCGTCCGGAGAGGCGCAGGGCGAGGAGAAAGAGCAGCGCCAGGGTGGTGAAGCCGCCGAGCAGATGGGCGGTGACCACCTGCGGCCAGAGCTTGAGGGTCACCGTCCACATGCCGAAAGCGGCCTGCGCGATCACCACCGCGAGCAGCAGCAGCGGCAGCTTCAGCGGTTGGCCGTCGCGCCCGCGGCGGACCAGCGCATGCAACGCCAGGCCAAGGATGAGCAGGCCGAGGGCGCCGGCGAAATAGCGGTGGATCATCTCGTTCCAGCCCTTCTGTGCCTCCACCGGGGCGTCGGGGAAGTACAGTTCGGCGTGGGCCAGTTGCGCCTCGCTCAGCGGCACGTGGACGAAGCCGTAGCAGCCTGGCCAGTCCGGACAGCCGAGGCCGGCGTGGGTCAGCCGGGTATAGGCGCCGAGCAGGACCACCACGGCGGCCAGCAGGGTCGCCAGCACGGCGACGGTGAAACCGGGTTTGCGGGTTGCGCCTGACATTCGCGGGCCCCTTTTTCTTGTCGTTCTGTCCTCATCGGGCCGGGAACCGCGCCGGCCACGCCGATCAACCGATATGCGAGAGCTTGAGCAGCAGTTGCACGTCCTTCAGCAACTTCTTGCCGTTGGCCTTGGCGTCGTAGCGCAGCACCAGGTTGCCGTGCGGATCGACCACCCACAGCAGCGGCCGCTCGCCGCCGCCGGCCTTGTCGTACAGGGCCGGGTCCAGGCCGTAGCGCTGCAGGCGCGGGTAGTCCTGCCTCACCAGGTTGGCGAAGTCCGCCGGCAGCTCGCCGCTGGCGGCCAGGGCGTGGCCGGCGCGCGAGGCCTCGCGGCCGAGAGCGATGTTGACCTGGCGGGCCAGGTAGACCAGTTGCTGGCAGTCCTCGCCGCAAGTGCCCGGCGCGGTCACCAGCAGTTGCCACTGCTCGCCCTGGCTGCGTCCCTGCACGCCGAGGTCGGCGGGGGTCTGGCCGTTGCCGATCAGCGCGCCGCTGTAGCTGCGCCCCTGCGGCACCCAGAAATTCCATTTGTACATGGCGCTGGCGAGCAGCATCGGCCCCACCACCAGGCCGATGATCGCCAGCAGTTGCAGGCGGCCACGGGCGCGGCGCGGACGTTCAGGCATCGGAATCGCGAGACTCATGGTTTTTCTCCCGTGCGCGGCGCACACCGAGGTAGAGGTAGAGGGCGAGCAGGGCCGTCGCCAGGGCGAACCACTGCACGGCGTAGCCGGTGTGCCGCTCCGGCGGCATCGAGACCAGGGGCCAGTCGGTGTCGAAGCTGGCGTCGCCCGGTTCCAGGCGGATTTCCCAGGGCAGCCCGGCGCGACCGAAGGCCTGCCACAGCGCCGGGATGTCGAGCTGGGTCACCAGGCGCGGCCAGCCGCCGGCCGGCGCGTCGGCCAGGTGCAGGCCGCCGGGTGGCGGCAGGTAGGTCCAGGCATCGAGCAGGAGGACGCGGTCGGGGGTTTCCAGCGCCGGCGGCGAGCGTCGGTCAGTCCATGCGACCCAGCCGCGGTTGACCAGCAGCCAGAGGCCGCTGGCCTGGTCGTAGAAGGGTTGCAGCACCTCGACCCCGGCCTGCCCGTTGCGCAGCCGGTTATCCAGCAGCAGCGTATGCCGCTCGTCGAAGCGGCCGTGCAGGCGCACGCGGACGTACGCCGGGTCGCGCAGCCCCTCTAGCTGCCCGGGCGACACCGGCTCGGCGCCGCGCCGGGCCTCGTAGCTGGCCAGCAGGGCGCGCTTCTCGTCGGCCCGCTGCAACTGCCAGGTGCCCAGCCAGAGCAGCACCGGCAGCAGGCCGAGGACCACCAGGGTCGGCAGCAGGCCGGGGCGGAACGCGCCACGCATGCTGCGTCTGTCATTGCGTCCGGCCTCCCCGAGGCGCTGGCTATACTGCATGAATCCCCCCATCGCCGGAGTCCCACCATGTTGAAAGTGGCGATCGTCCTGCTACTGCTGGCTACCCTGGTGAGCCTGTTCAGCGGCCTGTTCTTCCTGGTCAAGGACCAGGGCCATGGTTCCCGCGTGGTCAATTCGCTGACCGTCCGCGTGGTGCTCGCCGCGGCGACCCTGGCGCTGGTCGCCTGGGGCTTCTACAGCGGCGAGCTGAACAGCCACGCGCCCTGGCATTTCTGATTCCCCCGGTGGCGGTCAGATCACGTAGACGAAGATGAACAGGCCGATCCAGACCACATCGACGAAGTGCCAGTACCAACTGGCGGCCTCGAAGCCGAAGTGGTGCTCGGCATCGAAGTGACCGCGCAGGATGCGGATCAGCATGATGCTGAGGATCAGCGCGCCGAGGGTCACGTGGGCGCCGTGGAAGCCGGTGAGCATGAAGAAGGTCGAGCCGTAGATACCGGCGCCGAGGGTCAGGCCCAGCTCGTTGTAGGCGTGCACGTACTCCTCGGCCTGCAGGATCAGGAAGGCGATCCCCAGCAGCACGGTCAACGCCAGCCAGGCCTTGAGCGGGCCGCGCTTGTTCTTCTTCAGGGCGTGGTGGGCGAAGGTCACGGTGAAGCTGGAGGTGACCAGCAGGATGGTGTTGATCAGCGGCAGCTTCCACGGCTCGATCACCGCGCTCGGCGGCGGGAACAGCTTCGGGTCCGGGGTCTGCAGCAGCGGCCAGCTGTACTGGAAGTTCGGCCAGAGCATGTGCGCCACGCCCTTGGCACCCTCGCCGCCGAGCCAGGGACCGGCGAAGTGGCGGACGTAGAACAGCGCGCCGAAGAAGGCGGCGAAGAACATCACCTCGGAGAAGATGAACCAGCTCATGCCCCAGCGGAACGAGCGGTCCATCTGCGCGCTGTAGAGTCCGGCGCGGCTCTCGCGGATGACGTTGCCGAACCAGCCGAACAGCATGTAGGCGATGATCAGCCCGCCGACGAAGAAGATCCACGGGCCATGGGATTCCTTGTGGCCGGCGGTGAGGTCGTTGAACCAGGTACCCAGGCCGAACACCGTCACCAGCAGGCCGATGCTGGCGATGATCGGCCACTTGCTCTGGGCGGGGACGTAATAGTGTTCGTGGCTTGCCATGTTGTTCTCCTTATCGTCCCGCAACCGGTACGGGCGGCTTCCGCGCAGTGATATCGAAGAGGGTGTAGGCCAGCGTCACGTGCCGCACATCCTTGGGCAGATCGCGGTCGACGATGAAGCGCACCGGCATCTCGATGCTCTCGCCGGGTTGCAGCACCTGCTGGGTGAAACAGAAGCATTCGGTCTTGTGGAAGTAGGCTGCGGCCTCGGCCGGGGCGATGCTCGGGATGGCCTGCGCGGTCATCGGCTTGTCGCTCGGGTTGCGCGCGTAGAACACCATCTGGTTCACCGCGCCGGGATGCACCACCAACTGGTCGCCGGCGGAGCGGAACTCCCAGACCATGTCGATATTGTTCGAGGTCATGAACTGCACCTTCACCTCGCGCCCGACATCCACCTGCTGCTCGCCGCTGTAGGCGCTGCCGGCGGTCTTGCCGTTGATCCCCAGGGCGCGGCACATCACGTCGTAGAGCGGCACCAGGGCGAAGCCGAAGGCGAACATCAGCACGGTCACCAGCAGCAGGCGGCCGACCAGGCGGCGGGTATCGACCTTGGCATCGCTCATGGCGCGCTCCTCACTTGACCTCGGGCGGGGTGCTGAAGGTGTGGTAGGGCGCCGGCGAGGGGATGCTCCACTCCAGGCCCTCGGCGCCGTCCCAGGGCTTGGCAGGGGCCGGCTTGCCGCCGCGGATGCACTTGATGACGATGAACAGGAACAGCAGCTGGGTGGTGCCGAACATGAAGGCGCCGATCGACGAAACCATGTTGAAGTCGGCGAACTGCAGGTTGTAGTCGGGGATCCGTCGCGGCATGCCGGCGAGGCCGACGAAGTGCATCGGGAAGAACGCCAGGTTCATGCCGATGAAGCTCATCCAGAAGTGCAGCTTGCCGAGGGTCTCGTCGTACATGTGGCCGGTCCACTTCGGCAGCCAGTAGTAAGCCGAGGCGAAGATGCCGAAGATCGCGCCGGGCACCAGCACGTAGTGGAAGTGGGCGACCACGAAGTAGGTGTCGTGGTACTGGAAGTCCGCCGGGGCGATCGCCAGCATCAGTCCGGAGAAGCCGCCGATGGTGAACAGGATGACGAAGGCCACGGCGAACAGCATCGGCGTCTCGAAGGTCAGCGAACCCTCCCACATGGTGGTCACCCAGTTGAACACCTTCACCCCGGTGGGCACCGCGATCAGCATGGTGGCGTACATGAAGAACAGCTCGCCGGTGACCGGGATGCCGACAACGAACATGTGGTGCGCCCAGACCACGAAGGAGAGGAAGGCGATGCTGGCGGTGGCGTAGACCATCGAGGTGTAGCCGAACAGCGGCTTGCGCGCGAAGGTCGGGATGATCGCACTGACCGCACCGAAGGCAGGCAGGATCATGATGTACACCTCGGGGTGGCCGAAGAACCAGAACACGTGCTGGAACAGCACCGGGTCGCCGCCGCCGGCGGCGCTGAAGAAGCTGGTGCCGAAGTGGATGTCCATCAGCATCATGGTCACCACGCCGGCCAGCACCGGCATCACCGCGATCAACAGGAACGCGGTGATCAGCCAGGTCCAGACGAACAGCGGCATCTTCATCAGGGTCATGCCCGGGGCGCGCAGGTTGAGGATGGTGGCGATCACGTTGATCGCGCCCATGATCGAGCTGATCCCGGCCAGGTGGATGGCGAAGATGAAGAAGGTCACGCTGTGCGGGGCGAAGGTGGTCGACAGCGGCGCGTAGAAGGTCCAGCCGAAGTTGGGACCGCCGCCGGGCATGAACAGGGTGCTGACCAGCAGGCCGAAGGCCGCCGGCAGCAGCCAGAAGCTGAAGTTGTTCATCCGCGGCAGGGCCATGTCCGGCGCGCCGATCATCAGCGGGATCATCCAGTTGGCCAGGCCGACGAAGGCCGGCATCACCGCGCCGAAGACCATGATCAGGCCGTGCATGGTGGTCATCTGGTTGAAGAACGCCGGCTCGACGATCTGCAGGCCGGGCTGGAACAGCTCGGCGCGGATCACCATGGCCATCGAGCCGCCGAGCAGGAACATCATGAAGCTGAACCACAGGTAGAGGGTGCCGATGTCCTTGTGGTTGGTCGTCAGCACCCAGCGCATCAGGCCCTTGGCCGGTCCGTGGTGGTGGTCGCCGGCATGGTGGTCGGGCGTATCGATCACAGCACTCATGGCGGTCTCCTATTGTTGTTTCTGCTTGTAGGCGACGACGTCTTTCGGGGTGACCATGTCGCCATCGTCGTTGCCCCAGGCGTTGCGCTCGTAGGTGATCACCGCGGCCAGGTCGACCTCGTTGAGCTGCTTGCCGAAGGCCGCCATGGCGGTGCCGGGCACGCCGTTGAAGACCACTTCCAGGTGGTGCTCCTTGGGCCCGGTGACGATCTTCGAGCCCTTCAGCGCCGGGAACATCGGCGGCATGCCCTGGCCTTCGGCCTGGTGGCAGGCGGCGCAGATGGTGTGGTAGACCTTGTCGCCGCGCGCGACCAGTTCTTCCTTGGTCCACTCCTTGCTGGTCAGTTCCTTGACCTTCGCCGCCTCTTCCTTGCGCTTGGCCAGCCACTGGTCGAACTCGGCCTTGGGCTTGACGTCGACCACGATCGGCATGAAGCCGTGGTCCTTGCCGCACAGCTCGGCGCACTGGCCGCGGTAGATGCCGGGCTCGTCGACCTTGGTCCAGGCCTCGTTGACGAAGCCGGGGATGGCGTCGCGCTTGACCGCGAAGGCCGGCACCCACCAGGAATGGATCACGTCGCTGGAGGTGATCAGGAAGCGCACCTTGGTGCCCACCGGCAGCACCAGCGGCTCGTCCACCTCCAGCAGGTAATGCTCGTCCTTCGCCTGCCGGTTGTGGATCTGGTCCTGCGGGGTGGCCAGGTTGCTGAAGTACTCGACGTCCTGGCCCAGGTACTTGTACTGCCACTTCCACTGGTAGCCGGTGACCTGCACGTCCAGCTCCGGCTCGGAAGTGTCGTAGATGTGGATCAGGGTGCGGGTGGCGGGCACCGCCATCACCACCAGGATCACGAACGGCACCACCGTCCAGAGGATTTCCACCGTGGTGCTCTCGTGGAAATGCGCCGGCTGCTGGCCGGTGGAGCGGCGGTGGACGATCATCGACCAGAACATCGCGCCGAAGACCAGCACGCCGATCACCACGCAGATCCAGAAGATGGTCATGTGCAGGTCGAAGACGGACCGGCTCACCTCGGTAGCGCCCGGGGCCATGTTGACCGTCCAGGCGGCATTCGCCTGGCTGATCGCCGAGAGCAAAAGGAAGCCCATCCAGACTCGTGGATGTCGCAGCATTCGGGTTCCCCTTATCGTTGTTTTTATCCCGCCGGCAGACGCCAACGGCCAAGGGGTGGACCGCCAAGACAACGAACTTTGACCGTCGCACCTCGGCACACAGCAAGGCAGGCCGGGTTCATCAGGTTCAGCATTCGAGTGGGAGTATAGACAGCGGCTGCGACATAACAACGCAGCGTAAAAACGTCGCTGGAAAGTGCCGATTCTTCTCTAAAAGCCGCGAGCGGCGTGGCTTTGCAGGCGAATGGTGGCCGCCTGATATATCATCCTCGCATAACCACGAAGCGATTATGACAATCGCGTCTTAGCCGGCGCGCGCCGCCGGCTATGTTTCTCCTCTTCTTCACCATCCCCGTTGTATGGGAGAACCCATGAACACCGCCGCCCTCCGTGAACTCATCCAGCAGGCGCACCTCAGCGAAGCCCGCCACGGTCACCTGGCTGATCTGATAGCCAGCCGCCTGCCCCGCCTGCATCGCACCATCCAGCCGCAAGGCGAGAACACGGAAGACATACTCACCCGCTTCGTCCACGCCTACGTCGAACAGGTACCGGACCTGCTCGACGCCGCCAACAGCGTGGCCCGCGAAGCCGGCATCGAGGAACGGATCAAGCCGGTGCTGAAGGTCGCCGAGCAGTTCTTCCTCACCCCGCCGGCGTTGCTCGCCGGCCACGACGGCCTCGACGCCCTGCTCGACGAAGCCTACCTGGCGCACCGCCTGGTGGAAGAAGTGAACGACCGCTACATCGCCCACTTCGGCCAGGCACTGATCCCACTGGACACCACCGTGGCCAACCTGGTGGCCCACCAGTTGATCGGCGAGCCCTTCGCCAACCGGCTGGACGAAGCCGTCCACCATGCAGTGGAGAACATGCTCGACGCCACCACCTTCGACGCCGACTCGGCCCGCGCCTATCGCGAGAACCTGAAGAACCCGCGGGTGGTCGCCGCCTGGCAGCAGTGGCCGTGCCTGTCGAAGCAGCTCGGGGTGGAACTCAGCCTGGGCTGACCGCCCCGCCACTGCGCGCGCCGCCCAACCCGACGCTGCCGCGCAGGCGCCCTTCCAGGCGACGCTTCAAGGCGCGCGGTTCGATCACCAGGCGCGAGCCCTGCACCGGTGCCATCCGCCCCCAGTCCTCGAGCAGCTCCATGCAGGCATGGTCGATATAGCTGAGGTTATCCATCGGTACGTGCAGGGTGGTCCCCGGCTTGACCTCGTCGAGCACCCGCGACAGCGCCGGCACCTTGAGGAAAGTCGCGGCGCCGCTCAGGCGCAGCTCGGCTTCATGCTCGCCGGTGTAGCGCAGGGCGATCTTCAGCCGCGCCGCCTTCAGCACCAGCTTCAGCAGGGTCAGGGCGAAGCCCACCAGCACGCCGGTCAGCAGGTCGGTGAAGACGATGGCCAGGGCGGTGGCCGCGTACACCAGCATCGGCATCCGGCCGTAGCGAGAGAGGTTGCCGAGGGCCTTGAAATCGACCAGCTTGACCCCGGTATAGACCAGCACCCCCGCCAGGCTCGCCACCGGAATCTGCCGCAGCAGGCTGCCGAGCAGGAGGACGAAGGCGAGCAACCAGAGGCCGTGGAAGATCGCCGAGGCGCGGGTTCGCGCACCGGCGTTGACGTTGGCCGAGCTGCGCACGATCACCCCGGTCATCGGCAGCGCGCCGAGCAGGCCGCAGAGCATGTTGCCGACACCCTGGGCGGACAGCTCGCGATCCATGTCCGAGCGCGGGCCGTCGTGCAGGCGATCCACCGCCGCCGCCGAGAGCAGGGTCTCCGCACTGGCGATGAAGGCCACCACCACCGCCGCCAGCAGCAGGGAGGGATCGGCCAGGGCCAGCAGGTCGGCCGGGCGTAGCCAGTCGATGGCCTCGCCGAGGTTGGCCGGTACCTCGACCCGCCGCACGTCCAGCGCCAGCCAGAGGCTGGCCAGGGTCGCCAGGCTCACGCCGAGCAGCGCGCCGGGTAGGAAGCGCAGGCGTTGCGGACGCAGCTTGTCCCAGCCCCACATCACCGCGATGGTGCCCAGTCCGAGCAGCGCCGCGTCGAGGCCGCTGTCCATGCCCAGCGAACCGAGCGCGGCGAACGCCGCCTGGGGGAATGCCAGCAGGTTGTCGAGGCCGGACGCCTTGGGCGCCAGGTCGAGCATCACGTGCAATTGCGAAAGGACGATGAGGATGCCGATGCCGGCGAGCATCCCGTATACCACCGCCGGCGAGGTGACCCGGAACCAGCAGCCCAGGCGCAGCCGCCCGGCGAGCAGCTGGATGGCGCCGGCGAGCAGCAGGATCGGCCCGAGCATGGCCACCCCGTAGGTACGCACCAGTTCGAAGACCAGCACCGCGAGGCCGGCCGCCGGGCCGCTGACCTGTAGCGGCGAGCCGGCCAGGAAGCCGACCACCAGGCCACCGACGATGCCGGTGAGCAGGCCCTTGGCCGGCGGCATCCCGGAGGCGATGGCGATGCCCATGCACAGCGGCAGGGCGACGAGGAACACCACCACGGAGGCCATCAGGTCCCGCGGCAACGTGTCCCGGAGGGACGGAAACACCTTTGAAACATGCATGGCACAGTTCTCCTGCGAATTTTTTCCACGACGAGGGAGCGACGCCAGGACCAGGCCCGGCGCCGGTTGTGTGTGCGCAGTGTGTTTTTTCTTGTAATAGCGACCCGTTCAGCCCCGGAACGGGGCTTCCCAGAGGTCGTCCATGGCAGGAACGGCGAAAGGTGACGCGAAAACGCTGTTGTTATCCGGCGGCCCGCACGGCCGCCGCTATCACGAGTTCAGGTAGCGCGGCGCGGGCGTGGCCATCGGCACCGGATGCTCGCCGTCGAGGGGCAGGAAGCGCCCCTGCTTGGCGTCGTAGGCGCGGATCTGCGCACTCTCGATGTCGTACACCCAGCCGTGGATGAACAGTTGCCCACTGGCCAGGCGCGAGGCCACCGAGGGGTGGGTGCGCAGGTGATCGAGCTGGGCCACCACGTTCTCTTCGGTAAGCACCCCGAGGGTGTCGTGGCTGGCGCCGCAGTCGCAGTTGTCCGCCACCACCGTGCGCGCCACCTCGGCGTGCCGCAGCCATGCCTTGACCGTCGGCATGCGTTCCAGGGTCTGCGGGTCGAGCACGGCGCGCATCGCCCCGCAGTCGGAGTGGCCGCAGACGATGATGTGGTGCACGCCCAGCGCCAGCACGGCGTATTCGATGGCGGTGGAGACGCCGCCGTTCATCTGCCCGTAGGGCGGCACCACGTTGCCGACGTTGCGGGTGACGAACAGGTCGCCGGGGGAACTCTGGGTGATCAGCTCGGGAACGATGCGCGAATCCGCGCAGGTGATGAACATCGCCCGCGGCCGTTGGCTGTTGGCGAGCTTCTTGAACAGCGCCTGCTGCTCGGGAAAGACCTCCCGGCGGAAATGCTGGAATCCATCGACAATCCTTTTCAATGCGTCGTCAGCGCTTTCCTGCTCTGGAGAATCGGACTTAACGCCCCGCATACGGTCTGGCATGGTTCGGAACCTCGATGAATGGATCGATTGAATTTTCCCACGTCTGCCGACGCTTTCCCCATAGGAAAAAGGCACAACAAACGCAGAGCGACCTACGTGACCGGCCGGTCACTTCTGGTGCTCAACGCTAATGCCCGAAGCTTAACCATAAATTAAAAAATCCCTCTATCTCGCACGTTGTCAGCTTTTTTCACGATATTTCCAGAGGATGTCGACAGGCTATCATGGCAAACGAGTGGCATTTCCATTCGCCCCGCATAAGTGGTGAAAGGTTTCAGTCAACCGGTTGGCTACGTGCAGGGAAATTCGTCGAATGGGAAAATCCGGCGCACCGCGCCAGCGGCCATGACCTGACCGCCCGGCGCCAGCCAGCTATCAGAACAGGTCCAGTTGGCGGCGCACCGGCGCACCAGTGGGGAACAGCGGCAGGTTCGGCACGAAGCGCGCCAGCAGGCACGCCGCAGCCATTCGCTGGCGTTGCTGGCCGTCACGCAGGACCTGGCGGCAGCGCGCCTCGCCCAGAGGTTCGCCGAGCAGGTAGGCGCGCCCGGCGACGAAGCGCGCGCCGTGGTCCCGCCACCAGGCGGTAACCCGCGCCGCGTCCGGCCAGGTGAGGTTCTCATCGTCGTCGAGGGCGACGTCTTCGTCGTCGGGATCGTCGTTGGGGCCAGGGTCGTAGTCGGGCAAGGCCTCCAGCTCCAGGTCGAGCAGCGCCAGGTCGGCGCCGGTGATCAGGCTGAAGGCCTCGCCGGCGACCCGCGCCAGACTCTCGTCGCGCATCTGCTGGATCAGCCAGGGCACCGCCACCGGATCGCCGAACAGGCCGGTGGCCTGGATGCCGATCCGCCGCGTGTCCGCCGCCTGCATCAGTTGGCGAATCCAGGCCATGCTGGTGTCGCGCGGCTGCCAGGCGAGCAGCACCATGGTCGCCGGCAGCTGGAACGGGCCGGGCTGCCCGGCGAACGCACGCAATGGCCCCAACGCCTCCTCGTCGCCCATCTGCGCGGTGGCCCAGTTGGCCCAGAAGCGCAGGCTCGGGTCATCGTGGGCGCGATAGGCGCGGATATTCGCCATCAGGTCGCGCCGACGCAGCTCGCCGGCGGTGCGCGCGGCGCGCGCCAGCACCGCCGGGTCGGCGTGGCCAAGGGCGGACAGCAGCGCCGGCCCCGGGTCATGCCGGTGCATGCCGCAGGCGGCCAGGCCAATGTTGCGGAACAGCGGCTCGGGCGAGGCCAGCAGGCGCTCCACCCAGGGCCGCGCCTGGTCCCAGTCGAGCCAGCCGAGGGCTGCGGCGAAACCGCGCCGGGCTTCCGGAGACGCCGCAAGACAGGCGCGCATCCGTCCGATCAACGCATCGTCTCCTGCCTGCATGGCCAGCACCGCGAGGGCGAACGCCTCGCCCTGGGCGTGCGCGTCG
Source organism: Pseudomonas sp. HMSC067G02 (assembly GCF_001813485.1). Lineage (NCBI taxonomy): Bacteria > Pseudomonadati > Pseudomonadota > Gammaproteobacteria > Pseudomonadales > Pseudomonadaceae > Pseudomonas > Pseudomonas sp. HMSC067G02. The sequence goes on along the minus strand of NZ_KV812609.1, from coordinate 5,543 downwards.
AGTTGCTCGAGCAGGGCGTCATGGCCGGCCTGGCCGGCGATCGCCAGGCCGTCCAGGTGCGCCTCGATGCGCTGATCGAGCTCGGCGAGCTCCTCCAAGTCGTAATGGGGCGCACGCACGGCGTAGTCGCGGAGCAGGGCAAGGAAGGCGGCTTCCTCGGCGTGCTGGTCGACGATCGCTGCGATGCTCAATCTATGCGCGTCCATTGCTGGCCGTCGAAGCTGAAGATGTCTTTCGCGGCGATGCTCCACAACACGCCGTCGGCAGCGCTAAGGTGGAAGCAGCGTTGGGGTTGCTCATCACCGAAGTCCACCTCCTTGAGATGGCCACCGACCAGCGTATAGACCGCCGTTGCGCTCGACACGTAGAGTGCGCCGTCGAACCACGCGAGGCTCCACAAGTCTTCATCGACATCGTCCTGGGCGATGATCTCCCAGTGGTCGTTGCGTCCACGCAGCAGCGTTCCCGCCTGTCCACAGGCGTAAACCGAGCCATCTTCCGCGCAGCAGATCGCCGTCAGGATCAAGTTCGTCGGGCTCTCCCGGGGCTGCCAGCGCTTGCCGTCGTACTGCCAGATCTCCCCGTCCCAGCCGACGGCATAGATTTCCCTGGCACCGAAGCCGCCGATGGCCTCGAATCCGACCACCGCTTCGCTGCCTGCCGGAGGCCGAGCGCCGCTGTCGACGGCACGCCAGTCGTTCTCGTCGAAGCGCCGGTAGACCTGTCGATCCATCCCGCAGGCATAGGCCACCCCGTCGATACAGGCAACGCCGCGCATATTGCCCCGGCCACCGATGGCATCGTCGCCGTCGGGCAACTGCTCTTCATGGATGTCGCCGGAGCCCATGCAGAATACCTGGCCCCGAGCGCCCAGAAACAATGCTTGTTCCACTGGCTCGTGCACTACCGTGGCCGACACGATCTCCCAGGGCAGCATGTCGTCATCCTCGCCAGCAACACACCAGGTTCCGCAATCCCACTCCGTGACATAGCTGTGCGCTATGTTCTGCTCCTGGATCTCGTCGGATACCGAGGCCACGTACGCCAGGTCCTGATAGCGGACGACGCCGGTGATGTTCGAGAAAATCGGCGAGAGTTTCTTCAACATTTCAATCTCCTGTAACGGTCACTAGCGGACTCGACTCCTCGTGGCGCCAAGACGCGCATTGCGGGTCTTTATCGCCTGCGTCGCAGCCGTGACGTCGGTCTGGCCGGTTTCAACGGCCTTGATGGGTGTTCTGGCGTTGATTCCGCACTGCTTGTGATAGTTGTCGAGCTGAGCGGACAGACATTCCTTCGAGCATTTCGACTGCGGAAAGACCTTGCCCATGGCAGCCATGGATTGACGTTTCGCCGTTCCGTAGGTGGTCTTCTTCGCGGAGATGGAGCTGCCATTGGACAATTGCAGGGTTCCACTGCGCGACTTCGCGGCAGCGGCGCTCTGGAACGTGTGCATGAGGCCGTGGGTACCCACGTTCTGATTGACGCCCTCCGCGCAGACGCAAGGAGCCTTGTTCTCCGAATAGTTGGATATCCCCTTGAGGGGTACCGAGCCTTTTCCACCACGTCCCTTGTCGTGCAAGGCGCTGGCCTCGATCAGGTGGTGAGCGGTCTGCTGCGGGCAGCAACTGTTCGGCTTGTACGGTTGCAGGGCACACCGGCGCGCGGTCAGGCATTTTCGGGCAGCGACCTTGTCTGCCAGTCGGTCAGCTTCGTTGCTGGTCTTCTTGCCGGAAGGCTTGCCCGCGCCAAGGCCAGCGCAGGCATCCTTGCTGCCATGCGGCTTGAAGTCAGCGCAATCCTTCTTCTCCTTCTTCACTTCATTGCTGCACGGTCCACCACCAGCATCGACGGTGGCCTGGTCGAGGTAGGGCCAGACCGGCGTATTGCCAGGAAAGGACGCGTGGTTGTGGGTGGTCAGGTCGAGGTGGCGAACCACGTTCTTGCTTTCGAACTTGACGTTCATCGACCAGGAGGTGAAGTACACCTTGCCCTTGATTTTGCTGGTGACGATGCCCTTCTTCGGCGCCCGCCCCGGCTCGTCGCCGTAGCTGGTCTTGTAGTAGCTCTTGTTCTTCAGCATCACCTCCTTGCGGGTGATGCGAATGGTCCGGGTGCCTTTGGTGGTGTCCTTGGACAGGCCGGTATTGGGGTAGGGGATCGGTACCCCCAACGGCGTCGGCGGCGCCTGCGGCGGGGTGAAGCAGACATCCGGGAAGGCCGCGATGGACTTGCCGCTCGCCGCCTTGCAGGAGATCTCCATGTTGTTGGCGTACACCTCGTTGGCCATCAGGCAGCCCTCACCCGTCGATAGCTGAGCAGCGCGGCGGCGCGTTCGCCGGCATCGTTGCCCAGGTGGCAGAACACGTTCGGCCCGTCGCCGTAGCCCTTGCGCGAAGCGGCCAGGGCCACGGCGAGCAACGCCGGACCGATGGCGGCGCCGCATTCGCCGATGCAGTCGGCGGGGTGCCAGAGGTCGAACTTCGGCTTGAGCACGCGCAGGTTGCGACTCAGGGTCAGCGAGGCCTCCTTGAAGTAGTACTGCTCGCCGGAAATGTCGGTGAGCCGGTAGTCCATCTGCTCCAGGCCGCAGCCAGCCTCGGCGAGGGCGGCGCGCACGGCCTGGGTCAGGCCGTCGGCGCGCAACGGCAGGTCCTCGCTCTCCACCGTGGCCTTCTCGATGCCGAAGCCGAGGCCGATGCAGAGCAGCTGCGGCGCCTCTTCGTGGAGCGGCGCGGCGACCAGCACGGCGGCGGCGCCCTCGCCGGGAATGAAGCCGTTGGAGTTCTGGCTGGTCAGCAGCCGCTCGCGGGCCTCGTAGGCGGCCAGGGTCGGGCCGCTGACGAAGGAGTCGACGCCGGCCACCAGGACCTGCCGGCAGCCGCCCTGGATCAGCTTGCGCGCGTTGAGCAGGGCCACCGCGCCACCGACCCGGCCACGGGCGATGAGTGCCGAGGAGGGATGGAAGCGTCGTCCCAGCTCGCCTTCCAGGTCACGCAGGAAAGACTCGTCGAGCCCCGCGCAGCGTCCGGGACGGTCGCCCTCGGCGACGCAGAGCAGCAGCGGCAGCTCCGTGCAATCGAGATCGGGCTGGCCGCGCAAGGCCTCGTCGATGGCTCGCGCAGCCATCTTCAGCAGCTTGGCGCGGCCGCGCCAGGGCTGCTCCAGCGGCACGCTGGCGGCAAGCAACCATTCGCCGCCCTGGTCGATGAAACGCGTCTCCTGGAAGTTGTCCAGGGCGCAGCGGATCGCCGCGCAGCTGGCCGGCGCGCTGAGGCCGACCGCGCTGACCATGCCGGAGGCGACGATGCTCAGGACCTGGCTCATGCCTCGTCCTCCTCGGCCTGGCGGCTGCGTACCAGTGCGGCAAGCGAGGGGTAGTAGTCCTTGCCCAGCTCGCGGGCGCGCCACCAGGCGGCGGACTTGCTGCCGACCAGCACCTGGGCGACCTCGAACAGGTTGCGCTTCAACGGCCGGCGAATGCGCCAGGTGACTTCCACGCGACGGGCGTCGCAGTCCACCAGCAGGGTATCGATCCGTGCCTGCGCGGTTTCGTGGCCACCCTTTTTCAGGAAGAAGGTCACCGGCACCTCCCTGCGCGGCACGCGGAAGGCCGCGCGCTCCTCGCCGGTGAGGTTGAGCAGCAGGACCTCCTCGCCGCCGCGCAGATGGTCGGTCCACTGGTCGGCCGGCGCGGACTGGAAGTAACGCTCGTCGAAATCGGCGGGCAGGAACGGGAAGCGCTCGGCCAGCCAGGCGTCGTCGTAGCGGCCGGCAAAGCCGACCCGGGCCTGCCAGTGGCGACCGAGCGGGCCGAGCGCCATCGGCGTGAAGCGGCCGTGGGGGCTGTCCACCGGCTCGCCGAGTTTTTCCGTGGCCGGCATCGGCGTGCCGACGATCTCGGCGGTGTCGGCGCTGCGCGGAAACCAGCCACATCCGGCCGGATTGGCCATGTAGCAATCCATGAAATCAGGGTTGTCCGGCGAGGCATGGCTGCCGCCGAAGGCACTGGCGTAGGAAATGTCCTGGCGCTGGAACGGCTGCGCGACGCCCGCGCCGGCACCGAGCAATCCCGGTTCCCACTGGCGCGGCCCATGCACCGTCAGCGCCTTGCTCACCCGGCCGACGCGGATGCCCGCGGTCAACTGCTGTACCGGCCGCCCGCCGGGCGCCTGGGCGCTGCCCAGCACCAGCACATCGCAGAACGGCTTGAAGGGAACGAACTCGCACTCCCGGCGCGGCGCGGAAAGCCCCGGCTCGCCATAGAATTCATCGACCATCAGCAGCGCCTGCTGCTCGTCCAGCAAGCGCGCCTCGCGACCGTCCAGCGGCAGGTCGAAACTGCCCTTGGCGATCACCACCAGCGACTCCCGGCCTTCGGCGTCGAGCCCCTGGTTGTAGGCGGCGGCCAGCGGGGTGGCGTTCAACAGTTCCATGTCCGGCCCGCCGCGCTCAGTTGATCTGCACCGAACCGCCCTTGATCCGGTTGACCCCGGTGGAGCGGCTGGAGAGGTAGGCGCCATGGATGATCACCTTGCCGGCGCGGGTCAGGGTGATGCTGGCCTTGCCGCAGCGCAGGACGATCTCGCGTTCGGCACTGAACTCCAGGCGCTCGCCGTCCAGTTGCGCCAGCGCTTCCTGCGGCAGGCGCTGGATGCGGCCGATCAGCAGCGGCTGGCGCGGATCGCCGGCGACGAACATCAGCGCTACCTGGGCGCCGATGTCGGCGCGACTGAGCTGAGTGGTGGTGGCCGCCGCCAGGCCGTGCTCGCTCGGGCAACCGGGATAGGCGACCACCGGAGCGGCGGCGTCCGGCACGTCGAGGAGGACGCCGATGACAACGCCGTCCAGGCGCGCGGGAAGGGCCGTCGTGGCCCCAGGTAGATGGATCTCGACACTCATGCGCTGACTCCCTGGCTCTGCGCCGCTTCAGTTCTGGAGGATCTTGCGTCCCTTCACCACCACGTTCTTGTCGGCCTTGACGTTGATCGCCCCGGATCCGTCGATGGTGATGTTCTTGCCGCTGATGACGATGCTGCCGTCCTTCTTCATGCGGATGCTGGCGGCACCGGTGACCAGGGTGATCGAGTCGCCGGCGTTGAGCGTGAAGCTCTTGCCCACGTCCAGGCTATCGTCCTTGCCCACCGAGGTATCGCGGCCCTGGCCGACGCTGCGCGACTCGTTCTTGCCGATGCTGGTGCTCTGGTTGCCGCCTATGTCGATGGTCTCGTTGGCGCCCACCGACTCGCTGCGGTCGGCGCCGATGCTGATCGTCTCGTTGTTGCCCACCGACTCGCTACGGTTCGCGCCGATGCTGATGGTCTCGTCGTTGCCGACGTCCTCGGTGCGATTGGCACCGATGCTGATCTTCTCGTTGCTGCCGACCTTCTCGGTGCGGTCGACGCCGATGCTGATGGTCTCGTTGCTGCCGACGTCCTCGGTGCGGTTCGCGCCGATACTGATCTTCTCGTTGTTACCGACCTTCTCGGTGCGGTCGACGCCGATGGTTATGGTCTCGTTGTTGTCCACGGTCTCGGTGCGAT
>NZ_KV812608.1:0-9590 GCF_001813485.1 Pseudomonas sp. HMSC067G02 | reverse complement strand
GGGCGCCCCGCTTCACCCCTCTCTCGACTTCATGCGCGAGCACTCCACGCAATGCCGAGTGCTGACCCATGCAGCCAAGGAATCAACCATGCACGCAACCATCAACTGCGGCGGATGGATCGGCCGCCAGGGCCTCGGCCTGGCTCCCCGCGAACTCGAAGCTACCGCCTGGAGCGCCAGCGAACTGACCGCAAAGGAAGTCGCGCGGCGCATGGGTATCTCCCCAGGGACTGTCGAGAAACGTCTCGACGACGCGAAATTCAAGATGGGCGTGCGCAGCGTGCGCGGACTGGTGCTTGAGGCGTTCCGTCGCGGAATCATCTCGCCGGCCGTCTTCGTGCTCGCATTCCTCGTCGCCGGCCACCCGCTGATCGATGACGACCACATGAACCGGAACCGCAGGCCGAGCAACGAGCGACGACTCACCGAAGCCCGCACCATTCGCCGGATCGAAGAAATCACCATCAACGCGTAGGAGAACCATCATGCTGAAGCATCAGGAACAAACCGAAGTTCTCGCCGGCCTGCTCTCCCAGACCGCCCTCGCCCGCATGGCGTTCGCTCAGCGGATCATGGCTACTGCGGCAGCGGAACCCTACCAGGTCGTGCCTCAGGGGCGCGGTTTCTTCCACATCGTCGAAACTGCCACCGGCAAGGTGCGCGGGTTCCGCCGGAACCACAACGAAGCATGCGCCTATGCAGAGCAATTGAAGCGCCAGCAGGCCGCCAAGTGACCAAACGTCGAGCAATTCGAACCGGCGGCATCGGTGCAGCCCTGGGCTTCATCGTGCTTGTGTTCGTGCTCCCCGCGGCTGTTCGGCAACAGCCACCCAGGACGCCGCCGTCCGCCGCCGCGCCAGCAGTTCAAGAGGCGAAGCCTCGAACGGTCTCCTACCGCTCAAGCGCCAGCCGCCAACACTCCTACATCTTCTGACCGGAGATACCCCATGGAACTACTCGCCAGGGCAAAGGCCCACTACCTCGCCGCCGTGTCGCTGTTCATGGCGCATAACGATGTCCGCTACTACCTCAACGGTATCAGCATCGAGCCGGCGTCTCAGGGAGGCGTTCTACTGATCGCAACGAACGGCCACCACATCGGAGTCATGCACGACCCTGACGGTTGGGCTAGCAATAAGATCATCATCAGCCCGAGCAAGGCGCTGGTCGCTGGCCTGAAGAAACGCAACGCCGGCACGGCGTTCATCTACGAACGCGCAGGGGTGATCTCCGATTCCGACTGGCCCGCTCCCGATGACGTGAAACAGTTCGCGCCGTTCGATCCTGGCACTCTGATCAGCGCGCAGCTCGAACTTGTCGACGGAAAGTACCCGGACTGGCGCCGACCGATTCCGGCTCAGGGGATGGGGTCGCCGATCACCGCGGTAGATCCTGCGTACCTGGGAACGTTCGAGAAGGTCGTGAGGATATTCAACCGGGGCAGCGCACCGAACCTCGTACTGCGACAGGCAGATCCGAACTCTCTGATCCGCTGCACATTCCCTGACCATGAGCACCTGAAGAACTTCTTCGCCGGGGTGATGCCGCGCCGCGCTGATCACGAAGAACGATACGACGGCCTGCCCGACTTCCTGGGGCTCAAGGCGAAGAAGGTGGCCTGATGGCCAAGACCAACGCCCAGCGCCAGCGGGAGAAGCGCCAGCGGCAGCGCGAGGCCGGCATCCCCGAGCGCAAGCTGCCCTCCCCGCCGGCGATCGACGCCGCGTTCGAGCGCCTGCAGGCGGTCGGCGATTTCGAGGACTGGCGAGAAGCGTTCTCGACGCTGCTACTCAACGCCTCAGCCCTGCCCGATGCCGACCTCCTGCCTCTCCTCGTTGTGTCGCGACACGAATACACGCCAAGCGAAAACGTGTCGCGACAACTACTCGCCGCCGGTCTCTCCGTAGCCGACGACGAACAGTAACCCACCACCAGATCACCGACGCTAGCCACAGGCCGGCGCGGCTCTACTCGTCCAGAGATCAAGATGAACCATCACCAGGAACTCGACTTCTGCACCATGTGCAGCGGCATCGAGGCGCCCAGCGTTGCCCTGGAGCCAATCGGGTTCCGAGCACGCTGGTTCGCCGAGATCGAACCATTCCCATCTGCCGTGCTGGCTCACCACTACCCCAGCGTTCCAAACCATGGGGACATGACAAAGCTCATCCGACGCATCCTCACAGGGGCGATCGAGGCTCCCCCCCTGGCTATTGCCGGGACTCCATGCCAAGCCTTCAGCGTCGCAGGTTGGCGCGAAGGCCTGACCGACCCGCGCGGCGCCCTGACCATCAAGTTCGTGGAGACCATCGATGCAATTGACCTTGTTAGAACCCACCGCAGTGAGCCCGAGTGCATCGCCTGGTGGGAGAACGTTCCAGGCGTCCTCTCGGACAAGGAAAACGCCTTCGGCTGCTTCCTCGCAGCCCTGGTGGGCGAATCCGAAGAACTCCAGCCGCCAGGGGGCAAATGGAAGGACGCTGGTTGTGTGTATGGACCCAAGCGAACAGCCGCGTGGAGGATTCTGGATGCCCAATATTTCGGCCTGGCCCAACGACGCCGACGTGTGTTCGTTATCGCAAGTGCTCGAGCAGGATTCGATCCATGCGAAGTACTTTTTGAGCGCGAAGGCATGCGCAGGGATCATCCGCCGCGCCGAGGCCAGGGGACGAACGTTGCCGGAACTCTTACAAGCAGCCTTGGAAAGAACAGTGGAATCCCTGCCGGAAACGACTGCAACCCCGTAAACCTGATTGCGGGAACGCTCCAGGCGGGCGGCAAAGCAGCCGGTTCCGCAACCCTGCAGGATGCTGAGTCAGGGCTTCTAGTTGCCTTCGGTGGTAGCGCGAACTGCAAGCAGACCGATGTCAGCACCGCACTGAGCGCACACCCTGGCGGCACCCGCATGGACGCGGAGACGGAGACCTTCGTGGTGCATGGTACGCAGGATCCAGATGTCGCGCTGGGGATTGCCCACACGCTGGGCAGGAACCACGGCCAGGAAAATGCCGTATTCGATCCGAACCAGATCACCAGCGTGACGAATCGCAGCCAACCCACTCCCGGGCTGTGCCACACACTGCCTGCATCGAGTCAGCCACCCATTGCCTTCAGTTGCAAGGACTACGGCGCCGACGCCGGCGAGGTTGCGCCGACGCTACACGCGATGGGGCACGGCGACAGCCACGCCAACGCCGGTGGCCAGGTTGCGGTACAGAACACAACTGGAGTCCGTCGCCTCACCCCCCGGGAATGCGAGCGCCTGCAGGGATTCCCCGACGACTACACGCTGATCCCTTGGCGTGGGAAGCCCGCTACTGAATGCCCTGACGGCCCGCGATACAAGGCGATCGGAAACTCGAAGGCTGTCCCTGTCGTGCGCTGGATCGGGCGCCGCCTTAAAGCTCATCTGGAGAAACTCTCATGATGCATCGCGTCTATCTTGCGGGTCCGATGACGGGCCTTCCTGATTTCAACTACCCCGCGTTCAACGCCGAGGAGAAGCGGATCCGCGCCCTCGGCTATATCGTCGAGAACCCAGCGGTCAACATGGTCTACCGCGGATCGCCGTGGGCGGCATTCATGCGCGACGGGATCAAGCGGCTGATGGACTGCGACATCCTGGCCCTGCTTCCAGGGTGGGAGCGGTCCCGCGGCGCGAACATCGAGCGCAACCTCGCTATCACACTCGGCATGCACGTCGTCGACGCCGAGGCGCTCCCTGAGCCCGACTTCGTCTGCAAGTGCCGCGCAATCCAATTCACCTGCTGCGGCATTCCGAGCGACAACGACCCCTTCGTGTGCCGGCGCCTGGCCGGAATGCCGGCGTACCAGTCCCCCGAGGATCAACTGGCAACCGCACGGCAGGCCCTCGAGCAGATCGCAGCGCTCACCGACGTCTCTACCGGAGGCATCGGGATGGACGTGCTCAAGATCGCCAAGCAAGCCCTTTCCCAATAGCTCTATCAGCGGTCAAGGACATGCATCTGATACTGCGGCTCTTTCTTCTGTTCATTGAGCGTCCAGAGGTCGTCCCTCTCACCGGTGGACATGTGGATTCTCTTATCGCGACTACATAGGTATCGAACCCTATCCAACGTCAAGTTGGTGTGGCTTGCGATCGCTTTGGTAGACCTGTAGTCAGGCGCTCCCTCTCTAGAAGACTCCGACTTTAGCCAGGAATACACCCGTCTCCCATGCAGGAAAGCCTTAAGCCAGGCATGGAAACCTTGAACGCCGTAGAGGACCAATCCAGCTACTGCCCCACCGGCGGCCCCACCAATAGATGTCGAGATAATGTCGTCCAGCAATTTCTGATCCATGGACATGCCTCCTTAGGGCTCGATCCGATTTCACGCAGAACCTAGTCCAACTAATTCCAAATCGCCAGCAGGCGAGAGGTATTCCCTATGTCCGCAGAAAAACCGCAGGGGGCGCCATGAAGGCGCGCATCGAGAAGAAGCTGAGCAAGCGACTGGTCGAGCTTTACCCGGCGTCCTACAGCGGCGCCTGGCGCGACGAAGAACCGTCTGAACTCGCATATGAGCAAGGTACCCGAGTTCGGCATGTTCTTTCCGTCGGTGGTGGTGTCGACTATTGGGGTGAAGGGCAGGACGCCTACACCGTCTGGCAAGACTGGCTTATGAACTGGTTTTGGCACGGGCCATTCGAGACGTATCCGGAGGGTCATCCTCATGAGTATTACCCGGATACTAAAGGCTTCAAGCCAACCACTCGCAACCTACTGAAACTGGCCAGCCAGTGTCAGTTGCAGGGAGAGCTGTTGTGAACGCCCCCATTTACTGCCGCACAACTGGCCAGCGCATCGGGCAATGCAACTGCATCCGGTGCCGGCCTCCCGAGGAAACGCCATGCACACCCTCAACCTGACCGCGCTGTTCCTGGACGGCGAGGATGGCCAGCGCCTGGCCGAGGTCAACGGCCTCCCACGCCTCGGCGCCCTGCTCTCATCCGCTCAACTGCGACAGCTCGCGCGACAACTGAACGAGATCGCAAACGACGCAGACCAGGGCGCCAGCGGTGAGCACTGCTACACGGCACCACCTTACGGAGCCTGCCCGCCATGTCATTCGACGAAAACGCCGCATACCGCCGCATAAAAGCCCTCTGCTCTCCCGCGCCAGCACGCTACCTGCACATTCCCACCGGCATTCACTGGGTCGTCATCGACAGCCTGGGCAATGTCCTGCAACTCGAAAACATCGAGCGCCGGCGCCGACTGATAACCGTTTCTGACCTCGAAACCGAGGCCTGGAGAAAGCTCCCATGACCGAATCAAAGATTTGCACCTGCCCTTCCGGGGACGGGTCGCTGCGCTGGCCGTGCCCGGCACATCCTGCAGAGCAGGCAGGCGGGGATGAGCGCGCTTCGAAGCCCGGCCTGTTCTGCCGAGACTGCGGCAGCCGTCTAATGGTGCGAGGCGTTTGCAGCATCTACTGCCCGAAATGCGTCTACGAGGGACTGGACGACCGCGCGAAAAGGTCAACAAGCCCGGAAAACGTCGAGGCGGTGCTGGTTGCAGTATCCCGCGCCGCCCTGGCGCAATCCTCCCCCGTACCGGTCAGCAATATCGAATTTGCCCGCAAGCTGTTCGAAGAAATGGCGCTGATCGCTGACGATGAAAAGTGCATTCGCATGCTGGCAGGAGCACTGACGCAATCCTCCCCGACTACCGATAGCCGACCCGCTGAATGGTCCTCCTACGATCCGACATGGGTCGTAGATTTCATTCGCGACAACAGCATCTTCAACGCCGACCTGATCGAACGGATGCTGGAGTATGCGACTCGGCCAGCAGGGGATGTGCCGCAAGCCGAGCAGGCAGAGGCGGATCGGCCGGAGGTAGCAGAAGTCGCGTTCGTCCTGCGCAACATCGGCGCTATGGACGCTGAAGACATCGACGGAGACAACGTTGATCTGCGCTTCGAGGATGCCGAAGGCCGCGATACAGGGTGCGACGCTTCCATCGTCGAGTACGCCGAGAAAGCCGCTGACCTACTCGAACAACAAGACCGCATCGTCGGGGAGCTGCGGGCGGATCGCGATTCGTGGGCAGAGCAGGCAGAGCAGCGACTCGCGGACTGGGATGAAATGCGTAAAGAGCGCGACGCCGCCCTGGCCAGGGTCGAACAGCAAGAACGCACCATCGCCGGCATGAACGAGGCGCATGCGAAGTTGGCGGGTTTGTATGAAGCCGCCCAGGCTCAGCACAGCGTGCCGGAGCTACTGGAGTGGGCCGTTGACCGTTGGCACGCGGAGGTTTCGCTACGCCCGCTCATCAACGTTCACCGTCGAGCGCTTGACGATACCTGGCGCCAGGTAATTCGCCGCTTAGGCGGTGACACTGGCTTGCTGTGCGGCCCAAGTCATGACGAACTGCTCGCCGCCGCGCCCGGCAACTCGGCTCAGCACAGCGTGCCGGAGGGGTTCATCGGGCGCCTGTCTGAATTCCTCGCGCAGCGCGGCACTACTGGGAAAGCTCTGCTCCGAGAACTGCGCGCCATGCTCGCCGCCGCTCCGGCGCAAGGAGGTGAGTGATGATCCTGTACGGCGTAACTATTGATCTTCAAGTAGTCCCGGTTCGGCTAGGCAGCCAGCAGATGATGGAGTGCCGCGACGTTTTCAACAGTGAAAAGGAGGCGAAGGCGCGGGCCGAGGAACTGCGCTCTCTGTGCGCCGCCGCGCCCGGCAAGGAGGTAGGTCATGAGTAAGGTTCAGCGGTTCTGGTGCGATGAGGCGCGGAACATCCGGTGCGTCCGTGAGGATGACTTCGACGCACTCGAAGCCGAGGCCCAGGCGCTAAGGGAGGAAGTCGCAGCGCTGCGAATGGCGAGAGATGATTTCAAACTCGAACGAGACCTTGCTCGACAAAACTTCTGCGACGAGCAGGCTGCGAATTATCAGTTGCAAGCGCACTTGAAAGCCTGCCTCGGCGAACTATCGGAACTGCGCGCAAGGGTGGCTGTTGTGCCGGAGCGAAAACTCCTAAATGCCGGAGTCCCAGGGCTGAATCGTAATAGCGGCTGGAACGCCTGCCTCGACGAACTGGCGCGCCTCAACGGTATGACGGTCAGCGAGGGGCTGTTGCGGCGGATCGTAACTCCGGCACTTACCAGTTCGGATGCGCAGGACCGCATTGGCGCACTTGAAGAGTTGCGCGCCCTGCTGAGCGAGCAGGAGGGAGGGAAGCAATGAGAGAGGTAACTGAACTGGATTTTCGCCGGCCGGAGTTTCGTGACGCCAAGGTCGAAGATTACGAGTTCCGCCAGGACGGCGCGCTAGTACGAAAGGATCGGTGGGAGCGCGGGATTCGCGCGATCGTCGCTGCGCTAGGCTGGTCTCGAAGGGATTTCGAAGTGGAAGATGTTGTGTCCGAGGTTGAGCGGCATGTCGGAGGGTGGATGGATGCAGATCCTGAAGATTTTACCGATATGCTTCTACAACCCGTTGATATCAAGATGCCGTGCGGCTCTGTATTAGCTGAGTGCGATGCAATTGACGGATGCCTTGTCTGGAAATTCAGCGGGGCAACGTTCACCCAGGAAGATATAGGGCAAGCGGTTCAGAAGTGGCGACGCACGAAGCTCCATCAGGACGTTGCATAGCCACCCATCGCCAGCCACTGTACGCATATACAGCAATTCGGATAATGGGCTACCCACTACCCGGATTGAATATGCCCTACCAGCCCCCACAATTCCGCCCGCCGCGCCGGCATGAACTGGCTGGCCTGAAGTACTACCGCACCGCGTCAGCTTACAACTGGCTCGGCGTAGCGATGGCACATCCGACTCGCGCAATCCAGTTGCTGCTCGAACAGTGTGAGCCAGACGTGCTTTCGCCGATGTTCGAGATTGAGATCGACGCGATCCTGCGTCAGGCCGATGAGTACGCAAAGACCGGCCAGGTGCTCGAGCGCGAGCAACTGCGCGAAATGCTCATGCACCTGATCTCGAAGGCCGCGGGCGACTGATCCGGAACCACCATGAAGAAAGCCCTTTCCCGACTGGCGGCAGTAGCCGTCATTGGCGCCAGCCTGGTCGCGCTACACGCAGTGATCGAGCTAGCGCCAGCATTCGCAGCCCTGCAATGGGGCTGCTCGTTCTAGCTCGCCGGTAGCCGAATAGGCTGCCAGTCCCCGAAAACCATTTTCCCGACCAGCGCCAGCAGGACGGGGAGGTATTGCCAATGGAAACCGCCAAGAAGATCGAGCACCCGGTCGACCGCGTAATGGAGCCCGTCATGGCTAGCCTGATCGGCTGCTCCCCGAAGTCTCTGGAACACCAGCGCTACCAGGGCCTGATCCCGCGCTGGGTCTGGGCAAAAGAGAACGGCCGAATCTACTACTACATTTCGAGGTACAACGAATGGGCAGAAAGCCGCGCACCCTGCCGACCGGCATTGAAGTCGTCCAAGGGAAGTACGTCCGCATCCGGTTCACCTGGAACACCCGACGCTGCGAGACGCTTGCATATCCCCCGACAGCGAAAGGGATCGCCGAGGCCGATCGTCTCAGAACTCAGGTAGTCCAACTGATCAAGCTGGGGGTGATGACCGAAGAGAAGTACGCGGAGTTCTTCCCGGACTCTTCTTACGTCAAAAGTGCGTCGATTCCCACCTTCGGCGAGTACGCCCAAATCTGGCTCGACAGCAGGGAAATCGTCGAGACAACACGCAGCAACTACAAGGGCACGCTCAACCGCTACTGGATGCCACATCTCGCCGAGGCGAGGATTGATCTTGTGTCGGCCGCCGATGTTCGCCGCATTGTCGCCAATACCGAATGGAGTTCCGCTGGTGTGCGCCGTAACGCTGTCGACAAGCTTTCGAGCATCTTCAAATCGGCGCTGGCGGACGGCTTGATCAATCGCAATCCGTGCGCATCGATTGCTCGGCCGCGTCTCGCGAAAAAGCAGGTAGATCCATACGAGCGCGACGACGCCGAACGGATCATCGGGTACCTCTACGAAACCTGTCGCGGGCTGACCGAAATCTACGCTGCATGGTTCGAGTTTGCCTTCTTCACGGGGATGCGGCCGGCAGAACAGGCGGCGCTGAGATGGGCAGATATTGATATGGGCAAGCAAACTGCCCATGTGTGGCGGGGTCGGGTGAAGGGCAAGGTCTTTGAGCGCGTGAAGACCAAGGAGGAGCGGACGGTGCTGTTGAACAGCAGGGCAATGCATGCGCTCAGGGTTGCCGAGCGACTGACGAAGCTGCGTAGCGAGTATGTGTTTGCGCCAGCAGACGGAGATTCCTACATCAAGTCCGACAGCACAACGAGAGACTATCTGCTCAAGGCCCTGGTGAAGCTCAAGATCAGGCGCCGCCGGCAGTACGACACTCGGCACACCTACGCGACCATGTGCCTAATGGCGGGGATGAATCCGGCGTTCATTGCGAACCAGCTCGGTCATAGCGTACAAATGCTACTGTCCACCTATGCGAAGTGGATGAACTCTGATGCCGACAGGGCCGAACTCGACAAGCTTGATCGGCTCGCGATTGGTACAAAAGTGGTACACAAGGCATAGGCAAAACCCCGTAACCCGCGCCTTCCAAGCCCCTCC
>NZ_KV812607.1:0-20318 GCF_001813485.1 Pseudomonas sp. HMSC067G02 | reverse complement strand
CCCGATGGCAGGCGTCGCCAGAGTGGCCGGCCGGGGCCGGAAGCCAAAGCCGACAGCCAAGAAGGCGCTCGCCGGAAACCCCGGCAAACGGGCGCTGAACAAGGACGAACCCAAGTTTTCGGATGTGACCGATATCGATGCGCCGGGCCACCTTCGGCCTCGCGCTGCGGAGATGTGGTCGATGATCGTGCCGGAGTTACTCGGTGCGGGCGTGCTGGCCATTACCGACATGCACAACGTCGAGGCTTTCTGCGTCGCGTACGACAAGTGGCGCATGGCTGAGGAGGAAGTGCAGAGCTCGGGAATCACAGTAACGAGTGCTCAAGGCAGCCCGATGAAGAACCCCGCGCTCACCGCCGCCAACGAAGCGATGCGCCAGATGGTGACGTTTGGCTCGCTGCTCGGCCTGGATCCCTCCAGCCGGACCCGGCTCATCGGAGGCAACAAGAAGCCGGAGGCGAATCCCTTCGCTGAACTACTGAGGTAAGCAATGGCAAAGGCCGCCTGCGCTAACGTCGACAAGGCGATGGCTTGGGCGAAGACCGTCCTGAAGGGGAAGGTACCCGCCTGCCTGTATATCCACCAGGCGATCGAGCGGCATTTCTCCGACCTGAAGAAGAGCCGGAGTCGGGACTATCCGTTCTACTTCGACGCCGAAGCCGCTGAGAAGAAGCTGAAGCTGATCCAGCTTCTTCCCCACACGAAGGGGGAATGGGCGCGCCTCCAACTGACAATCTCGCTTGAGGCCTGGCAGTTGTTTGGCCTGGCTGTGACCTTCGGCTGGAAGAAAAAGGCTGATGGCTTTCGCCGGTTCCGTGAAAGCTACTGGGAGGTACCGCGGAAGAACGGCAAGTCGGTGATCGCCGCTGGCACCGGAATCTCGATGTTCGTCGCGGATGGCGAGTTCGGTGCCGAGGTCTACAGCGGCGCTACCACCGAGAAGCAGGCATGGGAAGTTTTCCGGCCCGCGCGGTTGATGGTGAAGCGCTCGGAACTGCTGATCGCCGCCGCCGGCATCGAGGTGAATGCCTCGAACATGAATACCCCCGCCGATGGCGGACGGTTCGAACCGATCATCGGTGACCCTGGTGATGGTTCCTCCCCGTCCTGTTCGCTGATCGACGAGTTCCACGAGCACGACAACTCCGGCCAGTACGACACGATGCTGACCGGCATGGGCGCTCGCCGACAACCGCTGATGTTCATCATCACCACGGCCGGCGCGAACATCGAGGGACCGTGCTACGACAAGCGCCGCCAGGCGATCGAGATGTTGTCGGGCGTGGTGCCGGACGACGAACTGTTCGCTTGGATCTGGACCCTCGACGAGGGGGACGACTGGACGGACCCGAAGAACCTGGCCAAGGCGAACCCGAACATCGGCGTATCGGTTTATCGGGAGTATCTGGAGAGCCAGTTGGCTCGCGCCATCCGCTCGGCGCGGTTCACGAACACCTTCAAGACGAAGCACCTGAACATCTGGGTTTCGGCGAAGACTGGGTTCTTCAACATGGCCTTGTGGAAGGCCTGCGAGGACAAGTCGCTCACGCTGGAGCGGTTCGCTGGAGAGGAGTGTGTCCTGGCCTTCGACCTGGCGCGCAAGCTCGACATGAACAGCATGGCGCGGTTGTTCTGGAGGGATATCGACGGCCGACGGCACTACTACTGCGTGTCGCCTCGCTTCTGGGTGCCAGAGGATCGGGTCTACGACGAAGACAACAAGCGGATGGCCGAGCGGTTCCAGGCCTGGCTCAACGCCGGCCACCTGTACGCCACCGCCGGCGCAGAGGTGGACTACCGCGAGATCCTCGCCGAAGCGCTGGAAGCGAACGAGGCCAACCCCGTTCGCGAGAGTCCGATTGACCCGTTCGGCGCGACTGGCATAAGCCACGAACTGGACGACGAAGGGCTGACCCCAGTGGTCATCACCCAGAACTACACCAACATGAGTTCCCCCATGAAGGAGCTCGAAGCGGCCATCGCCTCAGGCCGGTTCCACCACGACGGCAACCCGATCATGACCTGGTGCATAGGGAACGTGATCGGGAAGTTCCTGCCGGGCAATGACGACGTCGTTCGCCCGATCAAGCAAGGCGAGGACAACAAGATCGACGGTGCTGTGGCGCTGATCATGGCGATCGGGCGTGTCGTTGCGCAGGAGCCGCCGGAAGAAACCCTCTCCGACCACATCGTGAAACACGGTATCAGGAAGCTCTGATGGGAATTTTGAAGAAGCTGGGCCGATGGTTCGGCAAGGGCTCTGACCCGTTGATCATCGATACGCCCGAAAAGCTGGCGCAGGTGCTGGGTGTTGCGTATGAGACGGAGTCGGGGCAGCGGGTCACTACCACCACCGCCATGCAACAGACCGTTGTTTTCAACTGCGTCCGGGTGTTGGCCGAGTCGGTTGGCATGTTGCCTTGCCGGCTCTTCAAACAGACGGAGCGCGAGCGGATTCCGGCCTTGTCCAACCGTCTGTATGACGTGCTCGCAGTGGCGCCGAACGGGTACATGACCGCGCAAGAGTTCTGGGAGCTGCTGGTGGTCTGCCTTTGTCTTCGTGGCAATTTCTACGCCTACAAGGTCATGGCGCTCGGCAACGTGGTGGAACTGCTGCCGATCAACCCGGCGGCGGTGAAACCGAAGCTGAAAGATGATTGGACTGTTGAGTATGACGTCACGTTCAAGAGCGGCGTCGAGACCCTTTCCCAGGACGAAATCTGGCACGTCCGCCTGTTCACACTTGATGGCCTAACGGGGCTGAACCCCATCGCCTATGCCCGCCAGGTCATCGGCCTGAATCAGGCGATGGAAACTCACGCTGCCAAGCTGTTCTCCAATGGTGCGGTTACCTCCGGGGTTCTGAAGACGGACCAAACGTTGAGCGATGAGGCCTTCGAACGCCTGTCCGCGCAGTTCCAGGGCGAGCACATGGGGACGGCCAACGCCTACAAGCCCATGATTCTGGAGATGGGGCTTGATTGGAAGCCGATCAGCCTAAACGCCCAGGACACGCAGTTCATCGAGTCGAGAAAGATGACCGAGGCGCAGTTGTGCGGTCTGTTCCGCGTCCCGCCTCACCTGGTGGCGAACCTCGACAAGATGACGCTGAACAATATCGAGCACATGGGCATGAGCTTCGTGAACTACTCGCTTGTGCCGATCCTCACGCGCATCGAGGCCCGCATCCGAGTCGGGCTGCTGAGCGAGAAGGATGCGAAAACCCACTTCGCCAAGTTCAATGCCGGCGCGCTGATGAGGGGCGACCTCAACGGGCGATACACCTCATACGGCAAGGGGATCCAGTGGGGGATTCTGAGCCCCAACGACTGCCGCGAACTGGAAGACCTCAATCCCCGCCCCGGCGGCGATATCTACCTGACCCCGACCAACATGACCACCAATCCGGAGGCACTCGATGCTGACAAAACAACGCCTTGATGTGCCGCTGACGCTGAAGGCAGTCAGCGATACCGGCGAGTTCGAGGGCTACGGCTCAGTGTTCGGCGTCGTCGACAGCTACGGCGACGTGGTTGTTCGAGGAGCCTTCGAGGCCTCGCTGGCTCGCTGGAAGGAAAAGGGGCGCTTGCCCGCGATGCTTTGGCAGCACGACAGCGCCGAGCCGCTCGGGCCCTACACAGAGATGCGCGAAGACGAAAACGGCTTGTATGTGAAGGGCCGTCTGTTGATCGATGACGACCCCCTCGCGAAGCGCGCTCATGCACACATGAAGGCCGGCAGCCTCTCCGGCCTATCGATCGGCTACATGCTCGATGACTACGAGTACGACAAGGAGAAGGGCATCTGGCTGCTGAAGGCTATCGACCTCTGGGAGGTATCTCTGGTCACTTTCCCGGCCAACGATGAGGCCCGTATCTCCGATGTGAAAACCCTGCTGGCGCGCGGCGAGACGCCGCCGCCGAGCAAAGTGGAGCGAGCCCTGCGCGAGGTTGGGTTCTCTGGCTCCCAGGCCAAGGCCTTCATGGCCAAAGGCTACAGCGCTGCTTGCCCGCGTGATGCGGATGCTGGCGCCGCGCTCGACTCCCTGAAATCCCTGATTAATCGCATGTGAGGAGAACCCCATGCCCGCTGATATCCAAGATGTAAAACAGGTTGCCGAAGAACTCGGCGCCAAGTTCGACGAGTTCAAGCAGAAGAACGACAAGCGCGTCGAGGCCCTGGAGGCCGAGAAGGGCAAGCTGGTCGAGCAGGTCGAAACCCTCAACGAGAAGTTGGGCCAGTTGGACGACATGAAGTCGGCGCTGGAGAAGGAGTTGGCCGGGATGAAGCGCCCGGATGGCACCGGCACCAAGGCCGCGAGCGAGCACAAGGCCGCCTTCATGCAGTTCGTGCGCAAGGGCATTGATACCGGTCTGGGCGAACTGCAGGCCAAGGCGTTGCAGATCGGCGTCGATGCGGATGGTGGCTACGCTGTCCCGGAGGAACTCGACCGCAACATCATCGAGCTGCTGCGCGACGAGTCGCCGATGCGCCAGGTGTGCAACCAGATCACCGTCGGCACCCCGGACTACAAGCGTCTGGTAAATCTGGGCGGCGCCGGCTCCGGCTGGGTCGGCGAAACTGCACCACGACCGGAAACCAGTACCCCGACCCTGGCGCAGATCAACGCCGTCATGGGCGAGCTCTACGCCAACCCGCAAGCCACCCAGACCAGTCTCGACGATATGTTCTTCGATGCGGAGGGCTGGTTGAACAGCGAAGTCGGCCGGGAATTCTCCGAGAAGGAGGGCTCCGCATTCCTGCTGGGCGATGGCGTCAACAAGCCCAAGGGCCTGTTGGCATATCCCTTCGCAGTGGCTGGCGACAAGACCCGTCCTTACGGCACTCTGCAGCGACTGGTAAGTGGCAACGCCGGCGCCCTCAACGGCGACAACCTCATTGACCTGGTGCAAGCGGTCAAGGCGGGCTATCGCCGTGCTGGCGTCTGGATGATGAACAACCTGACGGTCGCCTACGTCCGCAAGCTCAAGGACAGCGAGGGGAACTACCTGTGGCGCCCTGGCCTTGAAGTCGGCCAGCCCTCCAGCCTGCTCGGCTACGGCATTACCGAGAACGAGGACATGCCGGATATCGCGGCTGACGCGAATGCCCTCGCCTTCGGCGACTTCAAGCGGGCCTACACCATCGTGGACCGCATCGGCACCCGCGTTCTGCGCGACCCCTACACCAACAAGCCCTATGTCGGCTTCTACACCACCAAGCGCGTCGGCGGCATGCTCGTCGACTCCCAGGCGGTGAAGGTGCTGACCCTCTCGGCCGCGTAACGTAGGAGGGCCGGCGCTGGCCGGCCCTCCTTGGAGGACACTGCA
The DNA here is from genome assembly GCF_001813485.1 of Pseudomonas sp. HMSC067G02. Classification (NCBI taxonomy): domain Bacteria; kingdom Pseudomonadati; phylum Pseudomonadota; class Gammaproteobacteria; order Pseudomonadales; family Pseudomonadaceae; genus Pseudomonas; species Pseudomonas sp. HMSC067G02. The sequence goes on along the minus strand of NZ_KV812607.1, from coordinate 14,988 downwards.
ATGCCCAAGATTCTGGTCGAAAAGGCGTTCCCGTTCTCTCCGGACGGCAACGTTGTCATAACCGTGGACGTCGGCGAGCAGGAGGTTTCCGACCGCTGCGCGCTGGTGGCAGTGGATCACCTGGGGGTCGCCACTCTCGTTGACGGTTCCAGCGGCGGATCTGACCTGAAGAAGCTGACCATGGCGGAACTGAAGGCCCTGCTGACTGCGAAGGGTATCCCCTTCGACAAGGGGGCCAATAAGGAAGCGCTCCTCGCGCTGGTCCCGAACGATGATTGACCTGAGCGTGGCGAAGGAGCATCTGCGGGTTCGCCACTCCCAGGACGATCAGTACATCCAGGGCCTGATCACGGATGCGGTGGAGGTGTTCAACGCTCGGACCAACCGGACCTTGCTGGCTCCGGATGATCCGCTGCCGGACCCCGTCGGAAACTCCATCCGCATGACGGGATCGATCCGCCGCGGCGCGCTGATGCTGATCGCGCACTGGTATTCGAACCGGGAGTCAGCAGTCATCGGAACCATTACGTCGGAGCTTCCGATGGCCACCCAATACCTCTGGGAGCCCTACCGCTGGATGAACTTGCGCTAGGGCAAACCGAAAGGAGAGCAACATGCAATTCAAAGCGATACAGCCGCTCTATCGCGGCGGCCGCCTGGTCCAGCCTGGCGAGCCGTTCGACACCACGCCCGAGGACGGTGAGCGCCTGGTAGCGAATGGCGAGGCCCTCGACCTGAGGTCGCGCAAAGCCCCTGCGAAATCGCCCAAGGGTTCCACCCAGGCCGAAGAGAAGTAGGGGGTAGCGATGCGTGCAGGACGGCTCGACACGCCGGCGGATCTGCTGGTGCTTGACGAAGACCTGGCGCCGCGATGCATCGACTGGATCTGGTGCGGCATTCAGACCAAGGAGAACGCGGAGCCGCCGTTTCCGGGTGGGCTGCGGAACCCGGCGAAGGTTGAGGTTCGGGCCTGGTGGGACGAGCGCATTCGGCAAGGACGCTACCTGCGCGCCGATGGGCGCCTCTTCCACATCGACAGCGCCCGCGACTTCACTGGTCGTCGGGCCGAACTGGCGATCACCGCAACAGAGCTGATCGGCGAGCCGGCGACATACCGGCCAGATGGTGCGCCGCCGCGAAACTGCCGGGTGTTTCTGAACTACGATGCTCCCTGGCTGGACGAGAACGGCCAGGCGACGGCCTACAGGATCCGCGCCGAGGTTGCGCTGATCGAGACGGGGAGGGTGCAGGTGGGCGATCTGCTTGAGGTGGATCGAGTGCGCTACTACGTCGTCGACTACGCCGACGGCACCGACGACGGCTTTGTCCGCGGGCTCTGGCTGGAGCGTGTGCAATGAGGGCGCCGATCAGGCTGGTCGGCGTCGAGCAGGCGCAAGCGCGCCTCCGGGAAGCCGGCCGGCGCGTTGATCCAGTGATGCGCGGCGCGCTGAATACCACGGCGACGCAGACGAGGAAGCAGCGCTACAACGAACCGATGCGGCCCGCGTTCACCAGTGCCTTCGCCAACCGTCGGATCGTGATCAAGCGCGCGAGGGCGGGTCGGATGAACGCGAGGCTTATTCCGTCGTCGTCTGGCGTCAACGTCACGGCATACCGGCGCTGGATCTTCGAGCCAATCAACTCGACGCGGGCGAGGATTTATGTCGTCGGCCCGAACGGTCGGAAAGTTGCCGCAGGCTTCGTCAACCCATCGGGGCGGCTGCAGCGGCCGTTGTCTACCCGCAGTCAGCGAGCCAGGACGGCGCGTGGGCGTTCGCCCAATGTCACCAGTTACACCTATCGGCGCGCCCTGCAGGAAGCACAAGGCCCGTCGGTGGCGTACTGGTTCAGGCTGCTGACTACGGCGAAGACCATCCGCTGGACCAATGCGTTTCTGCGCCAAGAGTTCGAGCGGCGCATCCGCCGCGAACTCGAAAAGGCCGTCTGAGGAAAACCAACCATGCGAACGAAAGCGAGCCAGGTCACACGCGACCTGCGGGCCCGCCTGGGCGATATTCGCCCGGTAAACGGCTACCTGACGGACCTGCGGGCAGTTTACGGGCCGACAGATCGAGTGCCGGACAAAGCCAGCGGGCCTTACGCCCTTGTGCGAGTCGCGAACGACGCGCGAACCGGAACGGCGGTACGCCAGGCGACCAGGCTCCGCACGTTCGAAGTCGAGGTTGTATTCCCGCGATCGGCGGAGGAGCACGAACTCGATGACGTCCACGTCGACATTCTGCGCGCCCTTGGCTTCGGAGAAGACCAGCCGGAGCGCAAGTTCCCTGGGCTTGTGGAGGATATCGACGAGGCGGTGGCGCAGTTTGCCGAGTCCGGTCGCAACTTCCACACCCTGACCGCAACCATCGGCGTGATCTACGTCGAAACCTACAACTGATCGGCCAGGCCGAGGAGAAAACGATGCTCTACACCCAACTGTTCCGCGGCCCTACCTCGGTCGCGTCCTATCCCTCTTTCGTGTTCGAAGAGCTGTTCAAGCTTCAGACGACCAGCGCAGAACCAGAATCGACCGAGATCACCATCCCCGACCCGACGCGCCTCGGTCTGCCCGAACTCGATGGCGTAACGTCGACCACGGCGATCAACATCAACGGCGAGGCCGTCAACTTCTCCCCTCGCGCCGCCGGCACGATTCTCTATGGATCGGTCGAGCGCGTACCATCGGGAACTGTCGCCGACGAGGTGCATGACGCCTACGTCGACCGAATTATCCGCCTGGCGCACATTCCCCTCGAGGTCAGCAGCGTCACCGGATCCGGCGGCACGCCGACCTATGTGCGTGGCGTTGACTACGCCGTCACCCCCGGCGGCATCCGGCCTCTGCCGGGCGGCACGCTGGCCGACGCAATCAACGCGACCACTGCTCCGCCGGATGGCGGGTTGAAGCGTTTGCCGATCGAGGTCAGCTACACCTACCCGACTGTCGACCTGGTGAAGCCGTTCACCACCGGCCGCAAGTTCTACCGGGTGATGTTCGAGCAGACCAACGAAGCCGGCGACGGTGAGAAACGACGCATCACCTGCTTCTATGCGCGGATCAGCCTGAACGGCGGCCTGCCGCTGAACCAGGGCGCAGAGTTCGGCGTGATCCCTGTGCAGATTCGCCTCCTATCCGACCCGAACATCTACGACGTCGGCGAGGCCGCGATCTGGACTTGGGAAATCCAGAACACCGACGCGGCCTGATGGCCGTAGATCAACCGGCCCGCGCTGATGGCGGGCCTTTTCATTTGGGTGGCCCATGTCTGACCTCGGAATTCTGTTTCCCGAACCTGAAACCATCTACGTCAACGGCGCGCCGGTGATCGTGCGGCACGTCCGCCTCGCCGACTTCGAGTTGTTCGGGGATATCGCCAGTGACCTGCTCAAGGTGCTGAGCGATGGCACCGTTCCCGCCATCCTGCAGTTCGGCAAGACCGGTTCGGCCAAGCTGAGGAAGATCCTGCGCAGGACCACGAACCTCAGCCGCTGGCGCGTTTGGCGCCTACCGGTCGACGTGGCGATGCAGATCGTCATGCAAGTGATACGGGTCAACGCCGCTTTTTTCGCCCGCGCCCAGCAAGCGGCAGTGACGACGCTGGCAACGCTGGTTGGGCAGCAGCAGTAACCAACCTAGTTCGCGCGGGCTTCAGTCTCGACGAGGTTTCGCGCATGACGCTTCAACAGATCGAGGTGTTCCTCGAGCAGGTCGGCGAACAGGTCAAGCAAGACCGGCGCGACCACCTGTTCCTTCGCCGCGCGGCACGCGCGCCCCTGAAGGGGTTTAAACAGTTCCTGCAGGAGTTCGATCATGGCCGGTAGACTGACCACGCAACTGATCGTCGAGGGGGTGAACCGCACCCGGCAGATGTTCAACGAGGTGAACCGCGACCTCAACGTGACGAACAAGGCGTTGGCCGCAAGCGGCAAGCTGCTCGCAGGCTATCTCACGTTCAGCGCGCTGGCCGCCGGGGTGAAGGCGGTAGCGAACACCGCCGACGCTTACCAGGCAATGAACGCCCGCCTGCGGCTGGCAACCGGATCCCAGGAAGAGTTCAACACCGCCCTCGAGGAGTTGCAGCGCATCGCCTACAACACCGGCCAGCCGGTTGAGGCGCTGGTTACGCTGTACGGGCGGATCAGTCGCCCGCTCAAGGAAGCGGGCCGCACCCAGCAGGATATCCTCAAGGTCACCGAGGCTGTGTCGGCGTCGTTCCGCGTGTCGGGCGCCTCTGCGGTCGAGGCTGAGAACGGGGTGACCCAGTTCGGCCAGGCGCTGGGTGCTGGCGCTCTGCGTGGGGACGAATTCAACAGCGTGGCCGAACAGGCGCCACGCCTGATGCAGGCTCTGGCCGATGGCATCGGCGTGCCGACCTCGGCACTTAAGGCGCTGGCGGCGGAGGGCAAGCTGACGGCGGCAGTGGTCACCGACGCGCTGATCGGGCAGTTGCCCAAGCTACAGAGCGAACTCGCCTCGTTCGGTGACTCCGTCTCGAAGGAATGGACGGCGATCGAAGACACCATCCGTCGCGGCGTCGGCCAGGCGGACACCGGCCCGCTGATCGAGTCGCTGAAGGAACTGAAGGAGGTACTTGCCGACCCGACGATTCAGGGCAACCTGACCACGCTGGCCAGCGCCCTGGTTCGCCTGGCCGCCGCAGCGGCTCAAGGTGGCTCGCTGTTCTCCGGCTTCGGAGAGGATCTGGGCTACCTGGCTGCACGGGTGACCGGGAACGTCACTGAGCTCGACAGGGTGAACAAGGAAATCCAGAAGCTTCAGGCCGCCGACGACGGCTTCGGCGTGGTCGACTTGTTCATGTCTGACGCGCAGATCAGCGAGCGCCTGGCAGCGTTCAAGAAGTACCGCGAGCAGTTGCTGGAAGAACAGACCGGCATGACGGCGGAGGCGCGCAAGGCGGCCGAGGAAGCCGCCGCCCAGGTCAAGGCGGTCGACGACGCACGGCAGCAAGCTGCGCTCTCGTCGGAGCGTGCGTACTCCGAAGCGCTGCGCCAAGTGCGTGACGGCCGGCTGAAGGCGGTGCAGGACTCTCTCAAGAAGCAGGAGGCGGCCGAGAAAGGCGCGCTGGCAGCGGTTGAGAAAGTGCGGAAGGACCGCCTGGCTATCGAGAAGCGCTACAGCGAAGCGATTGCTGGGCTACAAGCCGGCGTCGGCGGTGACCCGAGCTATGCATCTGCGCAGACCCTCAAGCAGTCCGCCGCCCAGGCGCTGCGCAAGGGCGATGCCGAGACGGCACAGGCGCAGGCGCAGAAGGCGCTCGAAATGCTCCAGCAACTGCAGGCGGCCGGAGAGAACACATACGGGTTCACCGGCTTCGCTAAGGAACTCCAGGCCATTGAACTCGCCGCGAACGATCTGCAGCAGTCGCAGGCAGACGCGAAGCTCGACAGCATCCGCGTGCGGATCGCGGAGCTGTCCGATGCGGCGACCGCGCTCCAGGGCATCGAGATCTCGTTCAACCTTCCGCCGGAGGAGATCGAGGCGATCAAGGCACAGTTGCAAGCGCTGTCTGAAACGCCTGTCCTGATCCCTGTTCAACTGGTGCCCACCGGCGAAATGTCCGCCGTGAGCGGCACCACGCCACCGGTCAGTTTCCCCGGCTACGCGACCGGCACCAACAGCGCCGCGCCGGGCATTGCATGGGTCGGCGAGCGAGGTCCGGAACTGGTTGCGTTCGGTGGCGCGGAGAAGGTGTTCCCGAACAGCGTCTCGGCGCTTGCCAGCCGCCTGGCCGGGTTGCGCGGTCTCGACGGGCTGTCGCCGGCCGCCGCCGAGGTCGCGACAGCGGCGCCGAGCTCGGGGCAACTCCCCAACCTGGGGCGGATCGATCTGTCGTTCGGCGGCTCGACTATCTCGGTCTTCGGGGATCAGCGATCGGTAAACGACATTCTGCGGCTGCAGGCGCTCAAGCGAGGCCGCACCGCACGTCCGTAGGAGAACGGCATGGATTACCCGGTTATTACGCTCGGCGGAGTACCTATCCCGCCAGAAGCCGGCGCGCCGGATCAGTCGATGGAGCCATTGTTCGGTGCGACGGTCGTCAGGATGAGCGACGGTGCTGGCGTGAAGTTGACCCACTGGGACGGCAAGCTCTCCGGCACGTTGACCGGATCGGGCCTTGTGCCGGTCGGGCTCGACGCGCTCGACTACCGATCATCACTAGAGATGCAAGCGATCCAGCCGATCAGCATCGCCCAGGACTCTCCGGCGTTCACGCTGCCCAAGGCGCCGCGCACGGACAAGGAGCCGTGGGCGCTGGCGCTGGTTGAGGGGCGCTGGGTGCCGACGCCATGCGTGCGAGCAGGCCTGGTCGTGACCGTTACAGAGCGTCCGGCAGCGACGCTCTACATGGTCCAGTTCATGCCTCGCTTCAACGTGTTCGCGGACCCGCCGTCGACGTCGATGAACGCCGCGCACGGATGGACCCTGAACTGGCAGGAGGTTTGACATGCTGCTGAACGGCATGCCGTTGAACGCCGGCCCGCTGAACGGATTCGGCACGGCCGGCGGCGGAGATGGCCCTGTCGAGATCAAGCCTGGTCAGGCGTTTGCCTGGCGCCTGCGCCTACTCGTCGACGATGAGGATTGGACGGCAAGCCTCGTTGGGGCTGTAGAAGTCGACCGCGAGGAAGGCGCCTCTGGCACCGCTACGTTCACGCTGTACCTCGGCACTGACCCGGTTTCGCCGACGTCGTGGGTGGGGCGGGCGGTCACGATCCGCTACCTTTCCACTGCCGAGGGCGTGACCGCAGACGTGGTGAGATTCACCGGCCGCATCGCGGACCCGACGTTCGACGCTGTAGGGCGGACGCTGACTGCGCGGTGCTCCGATCAGTTGCAGCAGCGCATCGAAGCGATGGAGATCGCGCAGATCGATGCGCTGGTCGGCGGCCAGTGGTCATCAGATGTGTTCGAGCCTGTCGAGGGGCGCTCACGCTGGGACTACGCGCAAGAGCGGTTGACGACCGTGGCCGCGGCCCTGGATTGCGCGCCTACCGGCGAACTGCGTGTGTCCAGTCTGTTCTCGCAGCCTCCGGCGTTCGAGTTCGGCGCCGGGTCCACAGTCTACAACTCGGTGGAGGTCAGCCTCGGTGACCTGAGCTCGCAGACGAACAGGGTCGAGATCGAGTGCGACTACCGATTCAGCCGGCTCTGGCAGTTGAACGCCTCGTATGGTTGGCAGCACCCCGGCACGGGGAACGCGGTCGGCGAGGCAGGGTTTTGCAACTGGCGCGGCGACGACACCGAGCTACCTGATGTGGAGATGATCACCTCGGCGACCGAGAGCAGCGGTCAGACGTTGTTCTATGCGACCTGGTATCCACTGCCGCCCACGGGCGTCTACTGCAATCCGCCGGCGGCATGGGTCAACAACTTCACCGAGCTGCTGCTCGGCGGAAATTGGATTGCTGGCCGACGCTGGGTGCAGTCCGTTACCGAGCGCTATCGGTTGGTCATGGAGGTTCAGCCGAGCGTTGCGGCGACCGGCCCGATTGTTGGTCGGCAGCGCGCCTCGTTCGAGATCGAGGCGGACAAGGCTTCGCGCTGGGAAAGCGATCCGATCACCGGCGGCAGCACAGGACACAGCGATGAGAAGGACGAGAGCCGGCGCCTGGCTGCGTTGAACTGCCTGTTGGCCCAGGGAGCAACAATGCTCGTTGCGGCGCACCGTGGTACGACCGTGATCTGGGATGTACCCACCAGCATGATCCTGCCGATCGATCTAGTGCACACGCTCCGCCTCGCCGACCAAGGTGCGCAGGCAGTTGGAAAGTGCCGACGCATCGTTGACCGATTCGATCTCGCCTCTGGCAGCGCGCTGACCACGCTATCCATTGCGGTCATGCGAGGCGGCGGGGGCGCAGCAGACCCACTTGTTCCGCCGGCTGGCTCGTCCGATCCCGCCAGCCCACCGTCGGGCGGTGGCCAACTTACGACGCAGCTCGGAGGTCGCAACGGAAGTCCCGCGTATGACGATGAGGCGGATGGTTTCTCGGGCAACTGGAGCAATCGCGATCCCGGCGCCGAACTGTTCCCGCGGCGCTTCTCGTTGACTGCAAACGATATTCCGGAGACCTACCGGGACGAACATGCGCCGGAGATCGCAGCCACTTACCGGGTAGCTGTACCTGATGACGTACTGGAGATGTAGCGATGGCGAGAGCCTGGATCAACAACTGGAAGACGACGCTGAGCGTAGGGCTGTCGCCTGGCGCGTTGAGCCTGACGGTGCCGGATGCCGCCGCCGCGCTGCTGCCTCTCTCCGGCGGTAGCTGGGTGCTGTTGACGCTGGCGGATGACGCTGGCGCGCAGCATGAAATCGTGAAGGCAACCGCCCGCGCCGGTGGGGTGGTGACGATCGAGCGCGCCCAGGAAGGAACCTCCGACGGCAACTGGCCGACGGGAACGGTGATCTACGCCGCAGTCACCGCTGGTGACCTCATGACGCTCCAGGCGCGCATCCAGGCTCTGGAGTCCGGGGCGTCTGGCGGCACCCTTGTCGACGAAACCGGCGCAACGCTGGTCGACGACGCCGGCAACAACCTGATCATGGAGAACATTTGATGGCAACTGTTACGCACGTCCTGTCCGGCGCCGGGGAGCCGCTCGATCCGCCACCAAGCATCGGTGCTCACTACGTGAACACGAACAACGGCGCGCTATACCTGGCGAAGGGCACCGCGAGCGGTGCCGATTGGGTGAAGCTGGGTAGTGGCGGTGGCAGCGCTCCGAGCGAGGTGCTGCATGTCAATACCGACGGCCAGTTCCTCCTCGGGCCTCAACACTCATTTGTTGATGCCCGTCTGTTCGCAATTCCCGAGCTTGGCACCGCCGCAATTGGAATCGATCCCAGCACGTCCCGACAGTTCGACCTGAATATCAGAACCTGGGCTCCGAGCGGGCAACAACTGCAAATCAGGGTTACGTCGGGTGAATTGCCCGGAGGTATGTCGATCGTGGGCACCTCCAGGCAGTGGGCGGCGCAGGAGTCGTATGGGTTCGTGATCAATGCAAATGACCTCAACGGCGAGGTGTGGGCGCGCATCTATTTCGATGCTGACGAACTCACCCTGTCGATGCTGGTGTTCAGCGATGTGCTGAACGCGTAGGAGATAGCGTATGGCTCTTTCAGATGAGCGCCGCAGCCTCGGCGCGAGGAATGAAGCGATCCGCCGCGCCGGCGGTCAACGGGTAGAAGCGGAGCGGCGTGGGGACCAGGGCTTGACCGCGGCGCTCAACCGGCTGATCGAGCCGGAGCGTCAGGCACGCGCACTGCGCAAGATCGACCCCCGCGGCGCCCTGGATGCTGCGCGCGGCAGGGCCGACTACAACCCCGCCGGCAAGCAGATCGGCGGGGGCGGTGTGTCCTGGCCGCTGGCCGAGACCGACAAGTCGAAGCGCACGGTGGCCGACGAGGAGATCGTGAGCACCGATGGCCTGGTCGTCGTTGTGTTCAAGCGCGTCACCAGCTTCGAGATGCAGGATGGCGGCTCGAATATTGGCCGCATGGAGTTCAAGGCATGAATCAACTTATGCCCTGGGACGGCGAGGTCGTTCGCATGGGCTGGCCGTGGCACGGAAAGATTCGCCAGCAGAACAAGGATCTGGCCGGCTACGTCACCCTGCCGAACGGGGCGACGCGCCCAGCGATCGCGTACTACGGCAACTGGCCGATGAATCACACGCATCTGTTCGACATGGGCCTACCGGACCAGGGCGACCCGCAGGTCGAGGAGCAGGGCGGGAAGTGGTGGGGGCGAACGATCCTCCGAGGCGGAGGCAACTACGACTATCAGTTGTACTACGGCGGCGCGACGACCTCGGCCGAAGGGCAGTCCTATACAGGCGACGCCCCATTCAGGGGGCTCCCCCTCTGGTGGTCTAGCGACGAGGAGCCGCGGCGCCCGCTGTATGTGGATATCTACCTCAATGTGGAGCAGGGCAGCTACTACCTCGATTTTTGGACAAAGGGCGGAACGATTCACGCCCTTCGGAAGAAGATAACGCTTGAGGATGTTGGACAGGGCGCAGGACAGCCGGAGTGTGCGGTAAAAGATCTGCTCGGGAGCAACTTCGACTACTGGTTTTTTGGTGAAAACGTCAAGCTTGACTACCTGAAGCTGCTCGGGGTCTACCGAAATCGGTTGCTGCTGGGGGTTGTGGTGACACAGGGTGACGGGATGCGGCAGATTGACCCACCGCCCGGAACGTCGGTGGTCAGCGGATCGTCCCCGTCTGGAGCCCCTCAGGGGTTGTATGGTCTCGTCGAGGTGACCATTGCCCCGGATATCCGAGATCCAGAGGCGGATCACAGTCAGACGGTCACAATAGACGTGATCGAGAATCGCCAGGCCGCGCTCGGTAATCCGGTTCATCAGGTGACCGACGAGAGCAGTCAGCCGGGCGATCCCATCGAAACCACGCTCTATCGAGAGGAATGGAACCAGACCTCCGGGTTGCTGACCGCCTGGTATGACGCCCAGGGAAACATCCATACCGCGCGCTACAACCGACGCCACTATGCGCTTAAGGAGTACCGCAACGAGCCCGGCGTGACGACAAGAACAGCGACGGAGCGAAGCAGCGAGGTTGCGCTGTTGAGCGGCTCCGGATCAGTTGTCGACAGCACGGTACTGACAGAGCAGTTCGAGGCGATCTACATCCCAGGGACAGGACTGCAGATCACGCGGACGGTGAAGTGTACGGGGGAGCCGGATGACGTCACGACCTATACCGACCCAGACCATACGGGTGGGCCGGTGGTCACCCCGCCGACGACGACATTCCCCCCGGGCATGCATATCGTCAACACCGTTGCGACCTATCAGTGGCTGGTGAATGACGAGAACATGCTGGCCAACCAAGACCAGCACCAAGTGTGGCTCGCCGCGTTGAGCAACAACAGCGCAGCCATCTGCCACATCCGCGATCCGTTCGACTATCCCGAGGGGCAGACCACAACAACCGTCAGCGTTCGCCAGGGGCCGGCCGTGCGCCTCGGCGGCGTGACCTCTGGAACGGTTACCGACACCCTGACCAAGAGTAAGCCCGCGCATGAGTACCGGCGCGGATTTTTCTGGGAGCCAGCCGACCGCTGGGTGCGAGCCAGTTGCAACCCGATCACCGGAGAGCTCTCTCGCGGCCCGGAGTGCATCCAGTACCTGACCAGTTGGGTTTAGCCCCTCCTACTACTTCAAGGAGAAGCCGCATGACGCCGGCCTGTGTACCCCTGCGCATTGAAAAAGGGGCGACGTTCCGCGACACGATGCGGATCATGCAACCGAGCCTTGTCTACCGGCCGATCACCCAGATCGCGTCGACCGCTCCCGTCCGGCTGACCATCCCCGGCCACGGGTTGCCCGACACCTGGTTAGCCTGGATCGATGGCGTCCAGGGCATGCCCGAACTGAACCGCACCCGGCTTCGGCAACTGCCTCACCGGGTCGCGTCCATCGACGACGACATGATCGAGATCAACTTGCTGTCAGCCGTTGGGCTGGCGCCTGTTGGCGGGCAACTGATCTACCAGCCACCTGTTGACCTGGCTGGCGCCGAGGTACGGATGCAGATCCGCGATGCGCCAGATGGGACGGTGCTGATGACGCTGGCGCTCGGCTCCGGCCTTGAGATCGCTGGCGCCGGAACGATCTCGCGCGAGATATCGGCCTCCGATACCGCGGCGTTGGCATGGGCGTCGGCGGTCTACGACGTGGACGTGACCTACCCGGATGGAACGGTCCATCGCTACTACAGCGGGCCGATCACTGTGAGCCGTGGGGGAGGGTGCGATGGATGACGCCGCCGAGCCATGGGCGCTGGCGATCGAGGTCGATAGCGAGCCGCTGGTGCTCAGCGAGATGCAGGAATACGCGGTCACCGTGACGCCGCCGGCCGATGTGCTTGTGGTTGTTGCGGGCGACCAGGGGCCTCCCGGAAGGGATGGCGTAGACGGTGCCCAATGGGGCGCGACTGACTGGTGATGACATGGCCCAGATTCGATTTTTCAAAGTGGCGACCCTGCCGGGTACGCTGGAACCCGATTCGTTCTACTTCGTCGAGAACGGCAGCTACTCGGAGTCCTACCTGACGAACAGCGCGGGAGTGGCGCGCTCGATCGGCAACAGCGCGATGATCAACGCGCTGATCAACGAGGCGCTGGCCAGCCTGCCCGGCACAGGCGCGCCGATCCTGTTTGTAGCCGATATCGCTGCACGCGATGCTCTGGAGCCTGAGGGCGCAATCTTCGTCCTGGTTCAGGATGCGAGCGCTGACCCGACAGTCGAATCCGGCGCTGCGCTGTACGCATGGAACCCGGCGACCAGCGCATGGCTGAAAGTGGCCGAGTATGAGTCGATGGACGTCGAGATCAACTGGGACGCGATCAACGGGCGCCCGACGTCGACGCCGGCGCAGATCGACACTGCCGTTTCCCAAGCGCACACGCACGCGAACAAGTCGACGCTGGACAAGTTCAGTGAGGAGTCGGGCCTGGTTCGGTTCGGCGGGCAGCCGATTCCGGCGGAGTGGAACGGGGCGGCCTGGTAAATGGCCGTCCTCCAGACCCACAAGGTCGTCGCGCAACTGCCTGCCGCGCTGGAGCCGAACGCGATCTACTTCGTCCGGCGGAGCGCCGGATACGACCAGTTCGTCACCAACGGCGCCGGGGTGGTGGTGGCCTATCCGATGAACGTCCGCATCCCAGCGGCTGTTCCTGGGTATCTCGCCGATGGCTCCATGCTTCGGCTCACGATGAACCCTGACGGCCAACTGCCGGCCTATACCGCCGGCGGCGCAACTCTCAACCTACTGGTGCTTTTCAATGGCTGATGTACGACCGACGAAGTTGCAGAACGACGGCAACGGCTATGGCTCGCTTCGAGAGTTCGGGGACGGCGACACGGTGCCTGTTGCCCTCGGCGGCACCGGCGCTGCAACCGCCGCTGGCGCGCGCACGTCCCTTGGGCTTGGGAGTGCTGCAGTTAGAGCTGCCCTGGGTTCAACTGGGGCTTTGTACTCGCGAGACAGCATTCTCGGCGCAGTCTCTCAGACGAGCGGCATACCGTCTGGTGCGATTATTGAGCGCGGCGCGAATGCAAATGGCGATTACGTGCGATATGCCGACGGAACACAGATATGTTGGTTCAACGCCAGTGTTACCGATCAGGCGATTGATGCTGCCTATGGGAGTCTGTTTACCGGAACCCGTTCATGGTCGTTCCCTCTCGCGTTCTCGGGCAGCCCAACCGTGAGCGTTGGGCTATTTCGCTGGGGGACTGGAGCAGGTTGGGGCACTGTTGGAGGGATAGCAAGTGCGTCAGGTATCACGCTGCGAGCATTCGATATTGTTTCAAGGGCGACGGGCACAGCAACATCGATCTCTGCGATAGCTGTTGGGAGGTGGTTCTGATGAACTTCTTGCTTGTTCTTTCGCCGCAGTATGGTCCCGCAGAATTTGGCGACTACACAACCGTCTCGGTTTCGGGTGGCGTGCTCACCGTGGAGGGGCGTGACTATGCGTTCTCCGACCTCGCCGATGGCGCCGAACTCACGATGGAGGACTTCGCCGATCCATATCCCGTCTACCAGGTTCGGCGGCGAGGCGACACGATTTCGGTGTGGATCATCTACAGATATCCGGCAGGTGCGACCCATGCTGCCAGATACCCTGAGCCTGTTCCCGTTCCGGGTGATTTCGACGGGCCTGTTGATCTGCCGAGGTAAGAGCCTGCAGCGTGTAGACTACCCATTTTGAATGGGAGCATGGCCGTGCTGGTGGTGAGACTCAAGAAAGGGTGGACGCTGAAGCTTGATCGGAAGGTGAACGATGCGAATCGGGCGGGGGTTTGGTCGTTCCATTGCTCCGAGAGCACGTTCGTGCCTGGCATGGATAGCTTGCTGCGGCACGCTGCCATTCGTCCGGCTGAGCCGGCTGAAGGGAAGAGCACCGAGGTAGAGGTGGCCATCTGTCGGCCTGGTGATCCGGAGGATAAGTGGATTCCGGTTGGGAAGGGCGTGGCGGTCTATGAGGCCGAGCGCTGATGGGGGGGCAAACGCTCACCCAGGTATGAAAAGCCCCGCCTAAGCGGGGCTGAAGTCTAGTTAGGCGCACTCTTTGCTGTGCCAGTGGCCTTCAAATTCCAAGTTGAGCTTATAAAGCTCGTGATCAAGCTCATTGATCTTGTCGATTGAAGCCATCAGATCAGCTTCTCCCGTCTTCGCCTCAAGGTAGAGGCCACGAAGGTAGCGATCATGGACCAGAGGCACTTTGTCGTTCTTCTCCCAAAGAGCCACTGCTTGTCCAGTCATCCCCACAATAGCTGCCAAACGGTCTTGAGAAAGACCAAGCTCTTTCCTCAAGAACCTAAATTCGGCACCGCTAAGCGGGGTCGGCTTTTCAGCAACCATTTTTCCTATCACATCGTGTAGCCCCTTCACGTCCTTGATGGCAACGGCTTCACCATAAGCGGTATCCTTCACCACGAAGCCGTTGCGGAGCCACACATTGGGCAATCCGCATTCAACGTAGTGGTACATTCTCATTCCCCTATCGTTCATATCGTGGTCACTATGACTAGGTAATTCCCGTCTTCGTCGGTATCAATCGCACCGACCACCTGTAGGGGTGACCCTGCCCTAAACCAGGCTATAGTAAACTGCCAGCTGCCATTCGGCGGCTGAAACGGTCCCTCAGTGATTTGACCCTTCTCTAGGCAATCCATCACATCGGGCATGCTGATGCATCGTTCTTGCATCCTCCCTCTGGCATGCTTCGTGTAGAAGACCCTTCCAGAGGTCTGGGCGATTTCTCGAATGATTTCGAGCGCCTTTCTCTTCGAAAGCGGGAATGGGAGGAGCTGGCTCATTCTCTCTTTTCTATAAATTTTATAGGTCACGCCATCGTAAGGCGCAATACGCATTTGTCAATCGGTTTGTGAGATTTTGACGATGAAGTGCGTCAGTTTTTAGAG
>NZ_KV812606.1:0-9663 GCF_001813485.1 Pseudomonas sp. HMSC067G02 | reverse complement strand
GCGGATAGCGCCGGGGCGCTATTCGCCCTACGGGGTTCGGGGCTCGGGTGGGGCGGGCGAATGTGTTGATCCGCCAACACTTGCCCAGCAGTTGCGCCCGCCCAGCGACAGGGGCTTGCCACCCAGGCCTTGCCCGGCGCGGCCCCGCAGCCCGGCACGGGCTGTGCACGGGGTGCCGGATGCACAGGCAAGCCAAGGAGTCCCCATGCCGCGCGAAATCCGTCTCAACGCCTTCGAAATGAACTGTGTCGGCCACCAGTCGCCTGGCCTCTGGGCGCATCCGCGCGACCGCTCCTCGCAGTACAAGGACCTGGAGTACTGGACCGACCTGGCGCGGTTGCTCGAACGCGGCCGTTTCGACGGACTGTTCATCGCCGACGTGCTGGGCATCTACGATGTGCTCGACGGCAATGGCGACGCGGCGATCCGCCAGGCCGCCCAGGTACCGGTGAACGACCCGCTGGCGCTGATCACGCCGATGGCCGCGGTGACTCGCCACCTGGGCTTCGGCCTGACCGCCTCGCTGTCCTTCGAGCATCCCTATCCCTTCGCCCGCCGACTCTCGACCCTGGACCACCTGACCAAGGGCCGGATCGGCTGGAACGTAGTGACCTCCTACCTGGAAAGCGGCGCGCGCAACCTCGGCCAGCAGGCCCAGCTCGACCACGACCGCCGCTACGACTATGCCGACGAATACCTACAGGTGCTCTACAAGCTCTTCGAAGGCAGTTGGGAGGACGGCGCGGTGCTCCGCGACCGTCGCCGAAGGATCTTCAGCGACCCGGGCAAGATTCACGAGATCCGCCATGTCGGCGAGCACTTCCAGGTACCCGGCATCCATCTCTGCGAACCGTCGCCGCAGCGCACGCCGGTGCTCTACCAGGCCGGCGCGTCGAGTCGTGGCAAGCGCTTCGCCGCCGAGCACGCCGAGTGCGTGTTCGTCGCCGCGCCATCGAAGACCGTGCTCAAGCAGGCGGTCGCCGACATCCGCCAGCGCGTCGCCGAGGCCGGTCGCGATCCGCGCAAGGTACTGGTGTTCAACCTGCAGACGGTGGTGCTGGGCGAAACCGACGCCAAGGCCAGGGCCAAGTTCGACGAATACCGCGCCTTCGTCAGCTACGAAGGGGCCCTGGCGCTGATCTCCGGCTGGACCGGGATCGACTTCGGCCAGTATCGGCCGGACCAGGTACTGCGGCACCTCCACACCAATGCCATCCAATCGGCGGTGGAAGCGTTTTCCAGCGCCGATCCGACGCGCACCTGGACGGTCCGCGAGCTGGCCGACTGGGTCGGTATCGGCGGCTTCGGCCCGCTGTTCGTCGGCAGCCCGGCGACCGTCGCCGACCTGTTGCAGGAGTGGGTGGAGGACACCGACGTGGATGGCTTCAACCTGGCCTATGCGCTGGCCCACGAAACCTTCAGCGACGTGGTCGAATTGCTGGTGCCGGAGTTGCAGAAGCGCGGGGTGTACAAGACCGAATATGCGCCGGGGACTCTGCGCGAGAAGTTGTTCGGCGACGGCCCGCGGCTGCCGGATTCCCATCCGGCGGCCGGCTATCGCGACCTGCGGGCGCTCTGGGAGAAGGAGGCCGGGCGCAACGCGCTGCCGGCCTGACCTGGGCGGACGGCGGATGACGCCGGTGGCGCTATCCGCCCCCAAGGCCCGGGACGGCCCCTAGAGCCAGGCGTGCCGCGGTGGCTTCACCCCATTCAACTGGTAGTTGCCGATGGCATGGTATTTCCAGCGCACCGGGTCATGCAGGGTGTGGGTGCGGGCGTTGCGCCAGTGACGGTCGAGATTGAGTTCCTCCAGGGTCGAGCGCGTGCCGGCCAGTTCGAACAGCCGGTTGGCGGCGAGCAGGGCGGCTTCGGTGGTGAGCACCTTGGCCTCGGCCACCGCGATCGAGGCGGCGGCCACGCTCTCCTCGTCGGGGGCGGCGAGCGCCGCTTCGATGGCGTCGGCCGCCAGGTCGAGCACGGCTTCCGCGGCACGCACGCGGATGCGCAGGTCGCCGACCTGCTGGATGGTGTAGGGGTCTTCCCAGGCATGCTGCTGGTTGGCGTCTATCCATGGCCGCGCGTGGCGGCGCACCTGCTGCACGGTCTCGGCGAGGATGCCACGGGCGATGCCGGCGTCGATGGCGGCCTGGATGAACTGCGATACGGCGCCGGCGGCGGTGGGGCGGTCGAAGGCGCGGTGCACCGGGATGACGTGCTCGGCCGGCACCCGCACGTTGTCCAGGATGACGGTGCCGCTGGCGGTGGTGCGCTGGCCGAAGCCGGACCAGTCGTCGATCACCGTCAGCCCCGGCGCGTCGCGCGGGATGAACGCCAGGTGCGCGCGCTGCTCGGCGTCGAGGCCGACGGCCGGTACCCAGTGGGCGAGCAGGGCGCCGCTCGAATAGAACTTGCGGCCGTCGATGCGGAACCCGTCGCCATCCGCCAGCACTCGTGTCTGGAATTCGGCGACGGTACGGCTGTGGCGTTCGGAGAAGGCGTTGCCGAAGCGCACGCCGTCTAGCACCAGGCCGTAGAAGAAGCGTTTCTGCTCCTCGCTGCCGTCCAGGCGCAAATGGTCGAGCACCGCCAGGTGGTTCTGCGGCAACTGCGCCAGGGACGGGTCTACCGCGGCGATGGTCTTCAGTACTTCGGCCAGGGTCCGGTAGCCGACCTCGGCGCCGCCGTAGGCGCGCGGTACGCTGATGCCCCATAGGCCGCTCTGCGAGAAGGCTTCCAGTTCGGCCACCGGCAGCCGGCGCTGGCGGTCGCGCAGCGAGGCTTCCTCGGCGAACAGCCCGGCCAGTTCGCGGGCGACGCGGATCGCCTCGGCGTCGTCGGCGATGCGCCGGGCCGGGGTCCGTGGCAGCGGTTGCCGATAGGGATCGGCGGCGTTCTTTTCCAGTGCGCTCATGGCGACTCCTTGCGATGGGATGGGCGAGGTTCAGCGGGACGCCGTGGCCGGACCGCTGCCGATCTGCCAGACGTAGGGCGGCTCGCTGCCGTTGATCTCCCAGTCGCCGACGATCCGTTGCTTGTAGATCAGGGGATTGTGCGAGGCGGCGGTGCGCGCATTGCGCCAGTGGCGGTCGAGCTGCTTGCCGCGGCCGACGGCGGAAGCGCCGCTGGCGTCGAACAGCTCGCTGGTGGCTTGCAACACCAGTTCGGCGACGATCGCCTGGGCCTTGGCCGATTCGATCTCGGCGGCGATATTGGCCTCCTTCTCCGCCTGCGGGTCGCCTACGAAGCGCGCCAGGTAGGCGCGCTGGGCCGCTTCGGCGGCGTGCAGGGTGGCCGCCTCGGCGGCGTAGACGCGCGCGGCGATGCGCCCGACCACCTGCTGCACCTGGGGATCCTGGCTGACTCGCGGGGCATTGCCGTGGCTGTAGATACGGGTCCGCCCGCGCACCTCGGCGGCGACGTCGCGCAAGGCGGCGCGGCCGGTGCCGGCCAGCACCGCGAGCAGGACCAACTGGTAGAACGCGGTCTGGTACTTGAAGCGGCTGGCGAAGTCGATGAGGTTCTCTTCCTCCACCTCGGCGTCCTCGAACCGCGACGTGCCACTGCCGGTGGTGCGCTGGCCGAAGCCGTCCCAGTCGTCGCTCTGGCGCACGCCGGGCTGGTCGGTGCGGATCGCCGCGATCACGTCGGCGCCGGTGTCGTCGCGCTGGGCATACAGATCGATCCAGTCGGAGAAGAGGCTGCCGGTGCTGTAGTACTTGCTGCCGTTCACCACCCAGCGACCGTCGTCCTTGCGCGAGACGCGGGTGAGCACTTCGCCCAGCCGTACCGAACCGACCTCGGTCCAGGCGCAGCCGACCAGGTCGCCCTCGACGAAGCGCCGCAGCCAACGGTCGCGGCCAGGGCCGGGCTCGGCATTGAGACGGTCCTCGACGAAGGCGAAGTGGCCGCGCAGGGCCTGGGTGATGTTGGAGTCGGCCTCGGCCAGTTCGATCAGCAACTGAACCAACTGCGGCAGCGAGGCGCCGGCGCCGCCGTGCTCGCGCGGCACGCGCACGGCGCCGAAGCCGGCCTGCTTGAGCCAGGCGATCGCCTCGTGGGGCAGTTCGCGTTGCCGTTCGCGCTCGACGGCGCCTTCGGCGATGCGCGCGAAGATCGGTCGGAAACGCTGGGCGAGCAGTTCGTAGTCGGCGCCTTCGGAGAGACTGGCGGCGGTGGCTTCGGGATGGACGCGGGCGTTCATGCGGACTCCTGGTAGGCAGCGGGGCCGTCCGGTCGACGGCTACCCTGGAGTCCGGGCTGTTGCACAGCCTGTGCCGACCCGCGCAGGCCACTGCTTGCGCGGGTTCGCGCGAGCAGGAGGTGTTGCCGGGGCGGCAGCCTGTTGCGCGGCTGCTGCCTGGCGGACAGTGGGGGAGGTGGCGGCAGGTCCCTCTCCCGGCGGGAGAGGGACAGGCGCTTCAGAAGATGTAGTCGGTGGTGAGGAAGTTCGACGCGCGGTTGCGGATGATCTCGCTGACCAGGGTCTTGTTCGCCTCGGTGTCGCGGGTCGCCACCAGGGTGCGGATGGAGAACACCCGCAGCGCGTCATGGACCGACAGGGTGCCTTCCGCCGAATTCTTCCGGCCGTTGAACGGGTAGCTGTCCGGGCCGCGCTGGCACTGGGCGTTGACGTTGATCCGGCCGACCTGGTTGGCGAAGGCGTCGACCAGCCGGCCGATCTGCGCCGGGTCGTTGCCGAACAGGCTCAACTGCTGGCCGTAGTCGGAGCGCAGGACGTAGTCGATCACCTCGTCCAGCTCGCGATAGGGCACCACCGGCACCAGCGGACCGAACTGCTCCTCGTGGTAGAGGCGCATGTCCGGGCTCACCGGACTCAGCAGGGCGGGGTAGAAGAAGCTCTGTCGATGCTCGCCGCCGCCCGCATTGACCACTCGTGCGCCCTTGGCCAGGGCGTCGTTCAGCAGGCCTTCGAGGTAGTCGACCTTGCCCGGCTCCGGCAGCGGTGTCAGCGCCACTCCCGGTTCCCACGGCATGCCCGGCTTGAGGCTGGCCAGGCGCGCGCTGAACTTGTCGAGGAACGGTTGCAGCACGCTTTCGTGGACGAACAGGATCTTCAGCGCGGTGCAGCGCTGGCCGTTGAAGGACAGCGCGCCGGTGACCGCCTCGTTCACCGCGTTGTCCAGGTCGACCTGCGGCAGGACGATGCCCGGGTTCTTCGCGTCCAGGCCGAGGGCGGCGCGCAGGCGGTGCGGGCGGGGGTGCAGCTTCTTCAGGTCGCTGGCGCCGGAATGGGTGCCGATGAAGGCGAACACGTCGACCTTGCCGCTGGCCATCAGCGCCGACACGGTTTCCCGGCCGCGCCCGTAGATGACGTTGATCACTCCTGGCGGGAAGCTGTCGCGGAAGGCTTCCAGCAACGGGCGGATCAGCAGCACGCCGAACTTGGCCGGCTTGAACACCACCGTATTGCCCATGATCAGCGCCGGGATCAGGGTGGTGAAGGTTTCGTTCAGCGGGTAGTTGTACGGCCCCATGCACAGCGCCACGCCCAGCGGAACCCGGCGGATCTGGCCGAGGGTGCCCTGTTCCAGTTCGAAACGGCTGGAGCGGCGGTCGAGTTCCTTCAGCGCTTCGATGGTATCGACGATGTAGTCGCAGGTGCGGTCGAACTCTTTCTCGGAGTCCTTGAGGTTCTTGCCGATTTCCCACATCAGCAGCTTGACCACCGCCTCGCGTTGCTCGCGCATCCGCGCCAGGAAGCGTTCGACGTGCTGGATGCGCTCGGCCACCCGCAGGTTCGGCCACAGGCCCTGGCCGTGGTCGTAGGCCCGCACCGCGGCGTCGAGCGCGGCGAGCGCGGCGTCGGCGTCGAGCAGCGGGGTGCTGCCGAGGATCACCTGGCGCTCGCCGTCGGCCTCGGCGAGGAATACCGGGCTGCGTACCGGCGCCAGCGGGCCGTCCCAATGTCGCAGTTGGCCGTCGACCAGGTAGTCGCGCTGCTCGATGGGGGCGTCGGGGCGGTACTGCTCGGGAATGGCGTCGAGGCTGGGAAACAGCGAATCGAGGTGGAGCGGGGCGGTCATGGCGGGTCCTCGAATGACGTGGATGAAAGGCGTGGGACTGTTGTAGCGCGGTCCGGATCGAAGGTAAATCGTTTCAGCAGGAAAACCGTCGCGCCCTTGCCGGAAATCAGCCTTTGCTCCCGCTTCGTGGGGGGCGGGAGCAAAGGCATGGCGCCGGCTGGCTTCAGGCGTCGGCGGTAGGCTCTTCGCGGGGCCGCGCCGGCGGTGGCTCAAGCAGTTCCTGCTGCTCGGCATAGCGCTGGCGGATATCGAAGTCGCGCGGCCAGCGCGAGGCTTCGTGGTCGGGGCGTTGCATTGGTTCGGTCATGGCTGAACTCCGGTCGGGCTGGTGCTCAGAGCACCAGCGACAGCAACAGGATGAAGACCAGGCCGACCACGGAGAGGATGGTCTCCATCGCGGTCCAGGTCTTGAAGGTCTCGCTGACGCTCATGTTGAAGTACTGCTTGACCAGCCAGAACCCGGCGTCGTTGACATGGGAGAGGATCAGCGAGCCGGCGCCGGTGGCGAGCACCAGCAACTCGCGGTTGACGCCGGGAATCAGGTCGATCACCGGCACCACGATGCCGGCCCCGGTGATGGTGGCGACGGTGGCCGAGCCGGTGGCGATGCGGATCACCGCGGCCACCAGCCAGGCCAGCAGGATCGGCGAGATCTGCGCGTTCACCGCGAGATGGCCGATGACGTCGCCGACCCCGCTGGCCACCAGCATCTGCTTGAAGCCGCCGCCGGCGCCGATGATCATCACGATGGCGGCGGTCGGTGCCAGGCTCTGGTCGAGCAGCCTGAGGATCTTCTTCGAGTCGAAGCCACGGGCGTAGCCGAAGGTATAGAGCGCCACCAGCAGGGCCAGGAGCAGGGCGCTGATCGGATGGCCGATCATGTCCATCCAGGCGCGGAACGCGTGGCCATCGGGGAAGGCGACGTCGGCGAAGGTCTTCAGCAGCATCAGGAACACCGGCAGCAGCACGGTCGCCAGGGTCACGCCGAAGCTGGGCAGGTCCTGGGTCTCGGGCTCGTGGGCGATCTGCTCGACCAGTTCCGCCGATGGCGTGCCGGGTATGTAGCGCGAGACCAGCGCGCCGAACAGCGGGCCGGCGATGGCGGCGGTGGGCAGGGCGACGATCAGGCCGTAGAGGATGGTCTTGCCGATGTCGGCGCCGAACACGCCGATCGCCAGCAGCGGGCCGGGATGCGGCGGCACCAGACCGTGCACCGCGGAAAGGCCGGCGAGCAACGGGATGCCGATCTTGATCAGGGACACGCCGCTGCGCCGGGCGACGATGAACACCAGCGGGATCAGCAGGATGAAGCCGATCTCGAAGAACAGCGGGATGCCCACCAGGAACGCGGCGAGCATCATCGACCAGTGCACCCGCTCCTTGCCGAAGGCGCGGATCAGGGTGCGGGCGATCTGGTCGGCGCCGCCGGAATCGGCCATCAGCTTGCCGAGCATGGTGCCCAGGGCGAGGATCACGCCGACGAAGCCGAGCACGCCGCCGAAGCCGTCCTGGAAGGATTTGACGATCTTCTCCACCGGCATCCCCGAGGTCAGGCCGAGGAAGCCGGCGGCGATGATCAGGGCGATGAAGGGATGCACCTTGAAGCGGGTGATCAGCACGATCAGGCCGATGATGGTCACCAGGGCGTCGAGGAGCAGGTAGGCATCGTGTGACATGCCGAACATGGAGGGCTCTCCTTTTGTCGTTGTTCTACCGGAGTTGCTGTTTCATTGAAGCGCTTTTTCGGGGTAGCGCTATCTTTGTCGGACAAGCGAAAGACTTCAGGCGGCGGCGTGCTCCAGCCACCAGGCGTGGGCGGCCTGCGCCAGGCATTCCACCGGCAGGGTGGCGTCCAGGCGCAGGGTCAGGGGTTCGTCGAGCGGCGGCTCGAGGGCGGCGAACTGGCTGTCGATCAGGGTCGCCGGCATGAAGTGGCCGGGGCGCTGGGCGACGCGCTCGGCGGCGACCGCCGGGGTCAGTTCCAGGTAGACGATGCCGAGGCCGGGCACCGCGCGGCGCAACCGGTCGCGGTAGGCGCGCTTGAGGGCGGAACAGGTCAGTACCGGCAGCTTGCCGGCGGCCACCGCCTGGCGCAGCTGCTCGGCGAGGGTGTCCAGCCAGCCGGCGCGGTCGTCGTCGGTGAGGGGGATGCCGGCGCTCATCTTGCGGATGTTGGCGGCGGGATGGAAGCTGTCGCCTTCGATGCCGTGGGCGCCGCTGCGCTGGCAGAGGGCCTGGCTGACGCTGGACTTGCCGCAACCGGCGACACCCATGATGACCAGGGCTTGGAGGGGTGGATGCATGGAACACCTCAAGCGTGAGACAGCGCTGTCTTTGCGACCTGGAAAAAATCGCGCGAGCCTGGCTCCGCCTTCTTGTCGTTGTGGTCTGTCGAATCCCGCGCGGGCAGTGGCGGACAGGCCGCCTCAGGCGATTGCCCAGGTCGCGAGACAGCGCTACCTTAGTGCCTGGAATTTTGTTTGGCAAGCAGGCCACGATGAGCATCACCAAGAACGACAAGAACACGCGAACCACCGGACGTCCCACCCTCAACGAAGTCGCGCGCCGCGCCGGGGTCAGCCCGATCACCGCGTCGCGCGCGTTGCGCGGCGTCGCCAGCGTCGCCGAAGAACTGGCGCAGAAGGTCCGCGACGCCGCCCGCGAACTCGGCTACGTGGCCAACCCCGCGGCGCGCGCGCTGGCCTCGGCGCAAAGCCACAGCGTGGCGGTGCTGGTGCCGTCGCTGGCCAACCTGCTGTTCATCGAGACCCTCGAGGCGATCCACGCGGTACTGCGGCCGCAGGGCCTGGAGGTGCTGATCGGCAACTTTCACTACTCGCGCAACGAGGAAGAGGACCTGATCCGCAACTACCTGGCCTACCAGCCGCGCGGCCTGCTGCTGACCGGCTTCGAGCGCACCGAGAGCGCCCGGCGGATGATCGAGGCCAGTGGCATTCCCTGCGTGTACATGATGGACCTGGACTCCGGCGCCGGGCTCAATTGCGTCGGCTTCTCCCAGTTGCGCGCCGGCGAGGCCGCTGCCGAGCACCTGCTGGCACGCGGCCGCAGGCGCCTGGCCTACATCGGCGCCCAGCTCGACCAGCGCACCCTGCTGCGCGGCGAGGGGTTCCGCCGCGCCTTGCAAAAAGCCGGCTGCTACGACCCGGGGCTGGAAATCCTTACGCCGCGGCCGTCCTCGGTGGCCCTCGGCGGCGAACTCTTCGTGCAGTTGCTGGCCAGCCAGCCGCAGGTCGACGGGGTGTTCTTCTGCAACGACGACCTGGCCCAGGGCGCGCTGTTGGAGGCCCTGCGCCGTGGGGTCAAGGTGCCGGAACAGATCGCCGTGCTCGGTTTCAACGACCTGCCGGGTTCGGACTGCACGGTCCCGCGCCTGAGCAGCATCCGCACCCCGCGCGAAGCCATCGGCCGGCGCGCGGCGGAGCAGTTGCTGGCGCTGATCGCCGGCAAGGAGGTGCGCGATAGCGCGCTGGACATGGGGTTCGAGCTGATGGCGCGGGAGAGCACCTGAACCCGCGGCCCGACGGTGCGGCCGTTCAGGGACATGTCGAGGGTTGGGCAGCGCCTCCGGGCGTAACGGCTTGCCGGGTAGGGCGAATAG
>NZ_KV812605.1:0-443 GCF_001813485.1 Pseudomonas sp. HMSC067G02 | reverse complement strand
GCCAGCAACGAGTGGCCGCCAAGCTCGAAGAAGTTGTCGTCGAGCCCGACCTGTTGCAATTGCAGGACCTCCGCCCAGATCCCCGCGACCTGTTGCTCCAGATCGCTTCGCGGCGCCACGTAGACCTGCTGCAACAGGCTCGCATCCGGCTGCGGCAGGCCCTTGCGGTCCAGCTTGCCGTTCGGCGTCAGCGGCATCCGCGCCAGGAACAACAGGTGCGACGGCACCATGTATTCCGGCAGGCGCTCGCGCAGCGCCGTCTTCAACTGCGCCCGGCACTCCGCCTGCGCTTCCGGCGAATCCGCGACCGCCGGCTCCTGCGCCACCACGTAGCCCACCAACTGCTGGCCCACCGCGCCCGGCTGGGCCACCACCACCGCCTCGCGCACCGCCGGATGCTCGCGCAGGCGCGCCTCGATCTCTCCCAGTTCGATGCGGAAGCC